>QCRE01000001.1 GCA_003212005.1 Prochlorococcus sp. AG-459-M13
AGAAAGTATGTTTTATCTTTTAAAATGGCTTTATAGTTTTATATCAAAAAAAAATAATTTTAAACTTTTTAAATTATTACTTTTAATGATTACCTGTGGTTTTTCAGAAGTTATAGCTATTTCATCAGTAATACCTTTTTTAAATATGCTTTCAGATCCTGAGAAGGTAAATAATTACATATTTTTAAAAAATATAATGTCTTTCACTAATTACTATAGACCACTTTTAATAAGTGGTTTTTTACTTATACTAGCTAACATTATAAATCTATTTTTAAGACTACTTAATATAAAACAAATAAACAATGTAACTTCGCAATTAGGAAATGAGTTAACTTTAAAATTATTTAGCCACACTATCCACGAATCATATAATTTTCATCTCCGTAATAGTAGTAACTTAATAATTAATGCTGTTACTTTTGACTTGCAAAGGCTAATTATTGTTTTAAATGCAGTAAATCAACTTATAACAGGATTCATAATTTCCTCTTTTATAGTGATAACTTTATTTATTATCAATTTTAGGGTTGCATTTATCTCCTTCATAGTCTTTTCTTTTTCTTATATTTTTGTAGGTAAAAGAGCCAATAAAAAATTAGTTAGTAATAGTTTTAATATTGCAAAAGCCTCTTCCGATCAAATTCGCGTAGTTCAAGAAACTTTAGATTCTATTAAAGAAGTTATTTTATATTCAGGCCAAAAAAATATCCTAGAAGAATTCGATACTATAGATAAGCCTTTAAAAGGATTAAATGCAGAGAATAATTTCATTTCTATTTACCCAAAATTTGTACTAGAGGCATTGGGGATAACTTTCATAATTGTTCTTGGAATTATTCTTTCATTTGAAGATAACAATAGTATGCAAGCAATAACTTCCTTGGGACTATTTGCTTTGGCATCGCAAAAACTACTACCTAGTATGCAACTTATATATAACTCTTATGCAAAAATTAAAGGTTGTAAAGCTAGTGTTCAGAGAATTAAAGATTTGTTGATATCTAATCGATTAGTTAAGGAAATTGTTCCTTTAAAAGGTTATTTATTTAAAAATAAATTTGAATTAAAAAATATTAGTTTTTGCTATCCGAATGCAAAGCCAATTTTCTCAAATATTAATTTAGAAATAAAAAAAGGAGAAAAAATTGGATTAATTGGAAAAACTGGTTGTGGGAAATCTACGCTTACAAGCATTATATTAGGATTATTAGAGCCTAATAAGGGTAAAATATATTTAGATAAAAACTTAGTTAATTGTTCAAATAATAGGAGAAATTTAATTAATTGGCAGAAATGTATAGGATATGTCCCACAGAAGATTTACCTACAAAATAAATCCTTTGCAGAAAATATTGCCTTTGGGATAAATAAAAAAGAAATAGATTTTAAAAAAGTAATATATGCTGCAAAGTTTTCTGAGATTCATCAATTTATTGAAAAAACAAAATTAGGATATCACACTAATATTGGAGAAAGGGGTATTCAACTTAGTGGGGGACAAATTCAAAGGATCGCAATAGCTAGAGCAATTTATAGACAACCTCAAGTTCTTTTTTTAGATGAAGCGACAAGTGCATTGGATATAAATACCGAAGAAAAAATTTTAAAAAATATATTTAAAGATAATATTGAATATACAATTTTTCTTATTACGCATAGGTTACAAACATTAAAACAATGCGATACCATCTATCTATTTAATCAACAAAGTATTAAAAAAATATCATTTAAAGACTTAGATAAAATTTATTATTCTGAAGATTCATAAATTGAAATCACTAAAAAAGAAAAAAAATTTACTTATCCTTGGTGGCTCAAGCTTATTAGCTTATTTATGGGTTCAAAAAGTTAATCACATATATAAAATCTACATAACTAAAAATAAACGCTGTATAAATTACATGGGTTTAGAAGAAATTGAAATAGATCTTTTTTCGATAAATCAAGTACAAAGAATATTAGAGTCTTATGATATTAATATAGTATTGAATTGCATAGGCTTAACTAATATAGAGGTATGTGAGAGCAATCCTAAAGAAGCATATAGACTTAACTCTCATCTCCCAAAAATCATTGCAAATGCATGTTTTTCTACGAACACAAAATTAATACATATTTCAACAGATCATTTGTATGACGACCAAAATATTTGGCATTCAGAAGAAGATAATGTGAGTCTTATAAATACTTATGCTAAATCTAAATATGAAGGTGAATTAGAAGTATTAACTTATTGCCCATCTTCTATCGTTTGTAGAACAAATTTTTTTGGATATGGTCCAGCTCATAAAATTTCTTTCAGCGAATGGATTGAAGAATCAGCAAAAAATAATAAGAAAATTTTTCTATTTAATGATGTGTTTTTTACTCCAGTAAGTGGAAAAAATTTGGCTATTTACGCACAGAAATTATTAGAAAATAATTTATCTGGATTATATAATATTTCTTCGGATAACAAAATATCCAAATTCGACTTTGGAAAACTTATTTGCAAAAAGTTAAACATACCTTCTTTTACAATCTTGCCTGGATCTATAGAAGAAAGGTCAGATCTAGTTAGGAGGCCAAAATCTATGTGTTTATCAAATCAAAAGTTAACTAAAGCAATCAATAATAAAAATTTAGGTATTGATATGCAGATAGAAAGTATTTTAAAAAATTGATAAACAGTTTGAGATAAATCCAAAAAATTAATCATTTTTTGTTTCAAAGGGTAAGTAAGGATCAACATTTTTTGAGATAAGTAAATCATCAACAATTTCTCTAATAAAACCCATACCTCCGCGTGATTTACTTATATAAGAAGCTTTTGTTTTACATCCAATATGTGCGTCAGATGGGGCTATGAATAATGAAATATTTGGCAAAACAGTAAGATCATTTATATCATCACCAAGAAATATAGTTTCTTCTTTTTTTATTTTTAGATCATCTTGAATCTCTTTCAAAATTTCTAATTTATTAGAAATACCTTTTTTTACTATTTTAATACCCAAGGCCTCAGCCCTTTTATCAATTATTTTTGAATTAGATCCAGATACAATAGCTACTTTAAAATTATTTTTTTGAAGTAACTTTATTCCTAATCCATCTTTGACATCGAATCTTCTAAATCCTTGAGATTTTGGATCCATATATATACCACCATCAGTAAAAACTCCATCAAAATCTAAAACAACTAATTTAATATATTTGAGCTTATCATTTAAATTTTTCATTGTTGATAATTTTTTTTAAAAGGGCCTATTAGTTAATAACTAAAGAAATTTTTTTTAAATCGAATATATTTAATCATTATTTTACTTTGTAAATAATTAAGAATTAAAATACAATAAGCTATTAATAATAGTGACAATGGATTTTTTATGGCTTTTCTGTAATAATTTCTTGCTTTGAAATCGTTTTTTATAAACTTTTTAAAATCTCGAATATTAAGATCTGTATAGTTTTGTGGTTCAGTTTTATAGAAGGAATGATTACTTATAAATAATTTAATACCATTATTTTTTAACAAATTACTGTGTATTAGATCTTCACAATATGCTTTACCTTCAAAATTGTAATATTGTTCTTTAATAATATATTTTTTCCTAATTATAGATATCCCTCCAGGTATCCAATCTACATTTTCAATTTCTTTTTTTGAATCAAAAGATAAATTATGCGAAACTTCAAAGGTAGATTTTGATATGGTTCCAGCTTTCGGTTTGAGGTTATTATAAAGCAATAAATTTTTTAAAAAAAATTCTTTATTATTATTATTTTCAATAACTCTGGGTGCGATTAATGATTTTCTTGGCAAATTTTGAAATTGATCTAAAAGTATTTTTAAATTTTTGAGGCTTATAAAAATATCATCATCCATATGCATCACATACTCTGTTTTGACAAATTTATAAGCATATTGCCTTTGATTTACTTGACCTTTTTTATTACTCCTTATAATTAATATTCCATTATCAAATCTATTAATAAATATATTCTTTTTACTTAAATTTGGAGGAATAGCAATAATTATATTTAATTTCTTTTGGTTAAATCTATTAATTTGCTCTATCCATATATCTTCAAGATTGCAAAATAAACTAGGAATAATAATTGTTAATTGATTGAATTCTATCATTTATTTTTTTTTAAAATATTATATAAAACTGATTTTTTTAATTTAAATCTTATTTGTTCCAAATCCTTATTTAATTTTAAAAAGGTATTATTTAATTGATTTTCATTTTTTTCGGAATATTTGTTCTTGGATATGATTTTATAAAGATCAACTGATGAATCTATAGTTAGAAGCAATTTTGATTTTAATTGCCATAGAGGGTCAGACAAGTCATTTACGGAGTTCCAATTTAATCTTATTGGTATACAACCTAATGATATTGATTCAAAAACTGCTGTACTTGTTGAATAAATGACATATCTACTTTGTTTTGAATCATATTCAATTTTGGATTTACTTATATGAAAATTATCGATAGTTGGAAATCTTTTAATAAATTTTTTTCTATCAATAATTGGATGAAATCTTATTAATATTTTTAGCTCTGGATGCTCCTTTGCAAAATTAAAAGCAAATTTTGTAAAGAAATCTGCCTCTTTTGCTTCACCTGAAGGAATAAACAGGATACTATTATTTACATTAATTTTTTGATTTTGAGAATTATTTGATTTTGGTGAACCAAATGTCTTAATAAAAATTTCTTTGGATAGTTTTTTTTTAAAAAAAGCTGTTGAAATATTTCCTGAAGATAAAATAAAATTCGGATTCCATTCCCTTCTTAATAATCGAGTTAGAGAATGCTGATATTTAAAAATAATTGCATGTTGAAATCCTATACATTTTATAAAAGGGTTATTTATTTTAGAGAAATAATAAAATAATCTTTCCCAACCATGGCCTTCAAAGGTTGTTACTAGATTTTTAGATTTAGTATTTTTAACAATATCTCCAATTTGTAATCCGTAAATAAAATTGCAAAAATTCTTTTTAGATAAAAAAGATTCTGCTGTATAAAGAGCCAGATTACTATTAAAACCAGAGATATTTCTGGATAGTTCAAGAAACTTATGCCTCTCTTTAAGTAGTGAAATCACTGTTTTTAGTTTTTCTTTAAAGCTCGTAATATCTTCATCAAGTAAGTAAGAATCATATCCTTTATTTTTTTTTATATGATTAATAAATTCTTTTTTATTTGATTTTATATGAGGTATAAAAATTAGTAATACAGAAATACCCTTTTTACTTATGTAATTGATTAAATCCCCAAAATAATCATCAACCGATGATTGAAATTGTTTTTTATTATTTAAATGTGTAATGAAGATAACATCATAATTTTTTTTATATATTTGTTTTTTATTGTCTAATATTAATTTTTCATTATTGTCTTTAAAAATATTGAAAAAAGTTTTTATGAGAGTAATGTAAAACTTAGTTCTCAGCTTAATCTTATATAATAAAGAAATATTCTTTAAATTTGATAAAATTCTATTCGTTTGAATTAATGGCCTTGTTGGATGAAGAAAAAAATTACTTAGTGTAAATTCATTAACAGAATTAAAATTTGTATATTTATCTGTAAATTTAATGTATTCTTTCCATTCCTTTGATGGATGAATTATTACCATAGAACTATATTTATTAACTATTTATTGTAGCAATTAATATTAATTATAAATTTTATTTATTTTTGAATTAATTTCTGACTTAGTTTATATTGATGAGGATTATTTTCCATATACTCATGAAATACTTTCAAATCTTCCCTTGTATTAATTGAGGGTACTTGATCATTTTGCATAACACCGAATATTTTAAAACCTTTAGCAATAATTCTTAGTTGTTCAATAGATTCATATTTTTCTAAAATGGAAATTGAAGAGTTTGCAATTTCAAGCAAAACATTTTTCTTGTATGCAATAAGTCCTTGAACTTTTTTGATATATTTTACTTGGTCTGAAAATTTAGCATAAGAGGGTGACTTTCTAAAGAAATAAAGAATCTGACCTTCCTCATTCAAAGCAGCTTTAACAATATTTATATTATTCAACTCCTTTTTTGAACTAAGATTACATATTGAATTCCAACTATCAATATCAGGATTGTGATTAATTGCAGTTTTTAATTTCAGTAAATGTTCCTTTTGTATTAAGGGTTCATCTCCTTGAATCACAATTACATGAGTACAGTCAATATCTTCGACTGCTTCTGCCACCCTGGATGTTCCATTAAAATGCTCTCTATGAGTCTGTATAATTTCTCCGCCAAAATATTTTACTGTTTCTAATATTTCTCTATCACCTGATGCAACAATAATATTTTCTGTCACCTTAGAATCTAAGGCTCTCCTTCGTACATGTTCAATCATTGGCAGACCAAACAATTTATGCATCACTTTTTTTTTAAATCTAATAGATGCTAAATGTGCAGGTATTATACTGACTATTTTTATTTCTTTTGTCATTGAGGAAAAACTCCACAATCAACATTTATGCATTGACCAGTAATAGCAGAGGCATTTTTTGAAGCTAAAAATAATACCATTTGTGCTACATCATTAATACTTGGCAGTCTGTTGAGTGCTGTTTGAGTTTCTTTAAATGTTTCCAGAAAAGAATCAACATTTTTATTACCTGGTGCTGATTTTTCAGATAAAGCTTTTAATAAACCATCAGTTCTTACTAATACTGGGCATATAGCATTAACTCTGATTTTCTTAGTGCCTAATTCCTTAGATAGAGATTGTGTTATTCCATTCATTGCAAATTTTGTTGAAACGTATCCGCTATTATTGTAAGAACCTCTTTTGCCTGCAATACTACTAATATTAATAATTGATCCATTAGTTTTTTGTAGATATTTTTGTGAAGCTTTACATCCCCAAAAAACACTATAAATGTTTGTCTTGAAAAGTTGATCAAGAAAATCATGATTTATTTCTTCAATAGATCTCCATTTTGAAATTCCAACATTATTTACATAAAGATCTAATTTACCATAATAATTTATTGCTTTTTCAACTAAATTTTTATGTGTTGCATAATTGGTAACGTCCCCTTGGATATGATCTAATCCATTAAATTTGTCTAAATTTTGAAAGCCACTTCTTCCACAAGTAATAACTTTATAATTATTTTTAAGCAATAACTTTGTTATTCCCAAACCTATACCTTTATTCCCTCCCGTGACAATTGCAACTGAATATTTCATATTTAAAATAGTTTAAAACTATATTATATTCTTTTAAATTTATCTATATTGTCATACATGAGAATCCCCCATCTACTGTGATTTCGGCTCCAGTTACAAAGTTTGACGAATCGGAAGCAAGCCAAATCGCCGCTCCAATCAATTCATGTGGTTCTCCAAACCTTTTCATTGGGGTATGGTTTAAAATTGCTTGTTCTCTTTTTGGAGTAATGAAGTTTTTTTTATTCCATTCAGTAGGAAAAAATCCTGGTCTTATAGCATTTACTCTTACATTTTCCATAGCCCATTCCCTTGCTAAATTCATCGTTAAATTTTTGATTCCAGCTTTAGCAACAGAATAAGCAAATGCTTTTGATAATGGAGGTCCTGCAGATGCTGATGAAATATTTATAATTGACCCCTTTTTTTGTTTTAGCATTTGACTTCCAAAAATTTTACAACCAAGCATAGTTGCAGTAATTTGAGATTTCATTACATCATTCCATTCTTCGATTGGAATTTCTAAAAATGGCTTGGGACTATTTTTACCGGCCCCATTAATCAAAATATCTATTTTTGAAAATTTTTTTAGTGTTATTGATAAAGCATTTTTTAAGCTATCCTCATTCCCAGCATCTGCTTCAATATAAATTGATTTATTCCCGTACTTAGAATTTATATTATTTGAAATTTTTAATGCTTTTTCTAACTTCAAATCAACTATTGACAGAGAAGCTCCTGCTAAAGCATAACCCTCAGCTAAAGAACTACAAATATGACCACCACCTCCAATAATCACGGCTACTTTTCCTTCCAGAGAAAAAAGCTCATAAATATAAGATGGAGAGTTTTTCATTTTTTAAAATGATTCATAAGATTTTTTGTATCTTTCGCCCACTTTGTAATTGCAAATAAATCAGATCCCATTATTACAAATGTATAGCCAAGATTGAAAGCATTTCTGGTATTTTCTAAATTCACTTCTGATATTTGAGTACCACAACTTTTGCCATTTTTTTTGCAAGCATCTATAACTTTAATAGAAGCATTTTTAATTATCTCATTATTAATATCTCCAGGGATTCCATATGATCCAGATAAATCGTATGGACCAATCATAACTCCATCAACATATGGATGAGTAGTAATCTCTTCAATATTATCAACGCCCTCTTTAGATTCAATTTGAATTATAAGTATTGATTCTTTATTCCAACTTTTTATATATCCATCAAAGTCTAATCCATAACCATGCGCTCTATTAACACCATAAGTCCTTTCCCCTAAAGGAGGATATTTAATTAACTTTGAAATTTTTTCTGTTTGATCATAATTATTAACCATTTGTACAACTAATCCATCGGAACCTGAGTCAAGAATAGGTTTTAAATAGTTATTCGAGTGGGAAACAGGTCGCGGCAAACATGAAATATTATATCCTTGAGATATAGTTATTATTCTTTGTGCAGAGGATAATGAGATTGGTGTATGTTCCATATCAATAGCTATGAAATCAAATCCAGAAAGTGCAAATGTCTCTGCGATAGCAGAATGATCATAAGAAATCCATCCACCAAATAATCTTTTTCTTTTATTAAGAGCCTCTTTTAATTCTTTTCTTTTCATAAACAATAAAAACTTTAATAATAATAAAACAAGTTAATTAAATTAAAAAATTACCTTAATTATTAAATACCTAATAATTTTTTTAAAGCTGGATGCAAATGTAATAATCCTTTTAAATTATTTTCGTTATCTACTACAGGAAGATCCCAAATATTTAATTTTTCCATTAAAAGAATCGCACTTTTAAGACTAGTATCAGGAGTGATAGATGAATAAATTTTCGTACAGTAATCTTTAACATCATCTACAAACAATGCTGCAATAGGTTTTTGCACTTTAAGAATTAACCTTCTAATGTCGCCATCAGTAAAAACTCCTTTTAACTGTTTTTTTTCATTAACTATACAAGCGATCCCAAGGCCATAATTACACATTTCAATAATTGTCTCTCTCAATAATTCTCTATCATTAACGACCGGAAATGAATCACAATTCATCATTACATCTTTTACATATATTTCTTCAATCTGTGTGGACATTGAATTCTCCATTTTTGGTTGTTAGTTTAATTCTTAGATTATGTATTTCAATAGCCTCCAATAGAATTTGTTTAAGATATTTTAGCCCTAACACAGTATTTGAATCTGATAAAGCTTTCTTGGGATTGTCATGCACCTCCATAAAAATAGCATTTACTCCACAGGCACAAGCTGCTCTCACTAAAAAGGGTATGAATTCTCTTTGACCTCCTGAAATGTTACCCATCGAGGTAGGCAGTTGTATGGAATGTGTGGCATCAAAGCAGACTGGATATCCTATCTTACGCATTATCGGTAGTGAAGTCATATCATTGACTAATTGGTTATATCCAAAAAAAGTACCTCGATCGGTAAGTATAACTTGATTACATCCAAAGCTTTCAAGTTTTCTAACTGAATTTTTCATATTCCAAGGACTCATAAATTGACCCTTTTTTAAGTGAATTGGTTTTTCTGTTAAAGCTGCTGCCTTAAGGATTGACGTCTGCCTACATAAGTAAGCAGGAATTTGTACAAGATCGCATACTGCACCAGTTTGTTGAGCCCAATTTGGATCTGAAAAATCAGATACAACAGGAATTTTAAACTCTTCTCTAACTTTTGATAATATTTTTAAACCTTCAATAATTCCAACACCATGAAAACTATCTTTTGATGATCTACAATCTTTGTCATAACAAGATTTAAAGATCCAATTAATACAGAGATCAGAGCATATTTCTGCAATTTTTTCAGCCATAAACATAGTATGCTTCTCACTTTCAATTGCACATGGACCGCCAATAAATACAAGTGGTTTATCATTCCCTACTTCTACATAATTAACCCCATTCCCTCCAATGGCGATAATTCTAGACTCCATTATTTGATTGAAACTATTGATATAAAGTAATCATACATCAAACAATATGCCAAATAAATTTACTATAAAATACAAATCTTAATTGATTGAATTTACCACTAATTTTCTATTATTTTGAATTAAAATTTTATAATTTTTCAGAGGGCCAATATTACTAAGGGAAACAGAATTATTCAAAGAAATTTATAAGATATTAATAATAACATCACTTGTAAAGCAATAAGTATCCATAAATAATGATTTTTTTAAATAGTTTGTTTCTATATCTTGAAAAAGTAAATAATATAGAAATACATTTTATTAAAGTCTAAAAATTTTTGAAATTAGTAAATCTTTTCATAAAATTACTTTGCTACTAATCCTTTAAAAACAATATAAAAAAATTGCTTAATATTGAAAAATATTTAAATACAAAATCGATAGGTCTTTGGATAACGATCGATTCACAAAAGAAATGGGCTATCAACCTTTAGAATAGGTAAAAACGGTCTAAGAAACGAAATCATTTGGGATGAATAAATTATGATTCAGAGTAAAAGTATAGAAAATTCTGTAATATTAATAACTGGAGGTACTGGATCATTCGGGAGCACACTTACAGAATTGCTTTTAAAAAGTAATGTTAAAGAAGTACGAATATTTAGCAGAGATGAAAATAAGCAATATTTAATGAGGAAAAAATTAAATGACTCTAGAGTTTCTTTTTTTATAGGTGATGTCCGAGATTTTCAAAGTATCTATGATGCTTGCCTAAATGTCGATTATATTTTTCATGCAGCTGCTTTAAAGCAAGTGCCCTCTTGTGAATTTTATCCCTTAGAAGCATTCAAAACAAATGTTTTGGGAACAGAAAATATTTTAAAAGCTTCAATTGATAGACATGTAAAAAAAGTTGTATTTTTAAGTACTGATAAAGCTGTTTATCCAATAAATGCAATGGGTCTTTCAAAGGCAATGATGGAGAAATTAATGCTTTCAAAATCTTTGCATAATAATGAAAAGGGTATATTTTGTGCTACTCGTTATGGGAATGTTATTTGTTCAAGGGGTTCTGTAATTCCTTTGTTCGTTGATCAAATAAAAAAAAATAAACCCATCACAATAACTGACCCAAATATGACTAGATATCTAATGAGCTTAGAGGATGCTGTGAGCTTGGTTTTATATGCTTTTGATGAAGGGTTAAACGGAGATATTTTTGTTCAAAAATCGCCGGCATGTACTATTGGTGATCTTGTATTGGCGTTAAAAGAAATATTTAATTATGAAAAAGACAATATAATAATTGGAGCTAGACATAGCGAAAAATTATATGAAACTCTTATTTCAAGAGAAGAAATGACAAGAGTAGAGGATAGGGGAAAATTCTTTAAAGTACCGGCTGATAAGAGGAGTCTAGACTATTTTAACTACAACATAAAACGTAAAGACATCTTGTCAAATTCATTGGAATATACCTCTCATAATACCAAAAGGTTAAAGGTGAATGAAATTATAGAAATTCTTTTAAAAAATGATGTTAAATCATCTAATTTTTTAAAATTTTAGTTTTTTGAATAAAAAATATCAATTTAAAGTTCTTGCAGTATTTTAAATCTAAATTAAAACTCCCCTACAGTCTTCTAACAAGTTGAAAATCGAACTCTCATAAGGCTTTTTAGATGGGATTTACCTTTAAGAAGGTTATCAAAACTATGCAATATAGGGTAGGGTTGCAAAAACTAAATATAATTTTTTGTAAAACCAACTCTTATTACTTTTTAACTTCTAATTTATCCTTCTAAAATTGGAGATTAAATCTGTCGGTATAACTCTACTTAAACCTCAAAACTTTAATTGCTAATTTTAATAGTTTAGTTTTTTTTGTAATTTTATTTTCCAAAAATTAATATCATCTATTATAGATTTGAATTTTATTGCACTATTACCAGATCCAAATGCATTAAATGAGGGATAATTTCTCTTATTCCAAGTATTAGTAATCAAATCTTTTAAAGATAATGCATCTAGCAGATCATAATTATAAATTGACGGATGACAGAAATCTATTCTTCCATCTTGCCTTGTTCCTAAATTAATACTGCTTAATTTTAAATACGGTGACTCTCTTATCCCAGCGCTTGAATTCCCAATTAATAGTGATGAAGCGTTCAATAAAGAAATAAAATGTTCAAAGTCAACAGATGGAAATCTTTTAAATCTATTCAAATCATGTAAACTTTTTGAATATAAATTTCTTATTTCATCAGAACCTAAATCATTATTTGGATCGATGATTATGTAATTTTTGCCAGAGTCAAGAATAGCTTCAATCATAATTTCACAGTATTGAATTGTCCCTTTAATGTCAGTTGTTACAGGATGAAAAAGGATAATTCCATAACTAATAAATTCGATATCATATTTCTTGAAAGTTTCTTCTTTAGATGGAATATCACCCTTAATAATAAAATCCATATCGGCAGATCCAATATTAAATATAGTTTTCCGATCTTCACCCATAAGGGTCAATGTTTTAAATGCGGCTTCATTGCATACAAAATGATAATTAGCAAATTTTGAAATTGCATGTCTGATACTTTCATCGATAGTTCCTGATTTTTCTCCACCTTCCAAATGCGCTACGAGAACATTATTTAATCTTGAACTAATACAAGCCGCCAAAGCTTCTACTCGATCTCCATGCACAACTACAAGTTCAACTTGATTATTTTTTAAATATCTATTCATACCATGTATCATTTCAGCACAACAAGATGAAGAATCAGATCCCTCACTATTATTAAAGAAAATCTCAGTATTAGTTGGAAAATCTCTTAATATTGCTAGATATGTTTCTCCATATTTTACGTCTATATGCATTCCTGACACAAATATTTTAATTTCATAATCTTGATCATTTATTAATAGATTTAAAATCGGCTTTAATTTCCCATAATCAGCTCTTGTACCTGTTATGAATAAAATTCTTTTTTTCATAAAATATTAAATTATTTTTCTAAAAATTCTTTTTTAATTTGCATATCAGTTTCAATATCAGTGGTGACTCTTTTTCCTAATAATTTAAAGTAATCATCAGAATTAAATTCTCCATTACCTGGTCTCTTCAAGCAAATATTATCTTTAGTTATTAATTCTCCAGAAATAATCTTTTTTTTACTTACAACACTTGCGAATGCAAAATCAATCGTTATCTGTTCATCTTCATGGGGGTTTTTAGATCCACCTAGCATCATTGAAACTTTCTTAGCTGATTCAATTAATTCAAATAATTCATACTCATCCATCGAACAAATAATATCTGGGCCTTCACGTTTTTTATGATCAGTAAAGTGGCGCTCAATTATTTGTGCTCCTAATGCAAGGGCTGAAATACATGCCAAATTATCCAGTGTATGATCCGATAACCCAACTGGGACCTCTGGAAACTCTCTCATCAATTGAATCATTGCCCCTAATCTTACATGGGAATATGGAGTTGGATATAAATTTGTAGTATGCATTAAAGCATAAGGGACTCGTTCATCTTCAACTATTTCAACAGTTTTCCGTACACTTTCCAAAGTATTCATTCCTGTACTAATTATCATTGGTTTCCCCATTTTTGCAACTTCCCTTATCATTATTCTATTACTACACTCTCCTGAGCCTATTTTAAAACAAGATACATTTATTTTTTCTGCCAAAAACTCTGCAGCTTTTATTGAGAAAGGAGTTGACAAGTACTCAATTTCTTTTGATCTTACATATTTAGCTAATTCAATTTCTTCTTCTAGTTTAAGAGAATTTTCACTTATCACACTATAAATATCTTTGTGAGAATTTCCTGGTTTAATATTTTTTGCTGCAACAGACATCTCTTCATTAGGAATATGCGTTTGATGCTTTACAAGCTTTGCTCCTGCTCGTACAGCTGCATCAACCATAGAAATTGCCACATCCAAATTACCTCCATGGTTTATTCCTATTTCTGGAATAATGAGAGGGGAATCTTTATTTATGGAGATGTTAGAAAATTTCATTGTTGAGATTATATTCATTAAGCAATAATTCAGCTAAATACAAATCTTTCTCAAAGTCGATATCAATCGGAACCTGTAATTTAGTTTTAAAAAGTTTATCATCTGATGATATATCAAATCCCAGCCCATGTAATAATCTATAAACATCTGTTAAATAGTAAGAACCATCTACAAAATTTAAATAATCATTTGAATTAGCATTAATTTTTTTTTTATTAATAAAATAATCAGAAATATTACCTGGCATTTCTACGCATCCAACAATCATCTGAGACTTTGAAATATTAATTTTTAGTATATTTTTACAGTCTTCGAAATATCTTATTGGAGATGTTGGCTGTAAGAGCATGATCTTATCCTCTAAATTGAAATTCTTATTTTTCAGCCAATTTTTCACTGTTTCATTCATCTTAGTATTTGATAGGCTATCTTTCTCAGGTCTTATATATGAAGAATCAATATCATATTTTAATGATACTCTTTTAATTCTCTCATCATTTGTGATTAGCCAAAGATCATCGCATATCCCTTTTTCTTTGCAATATTGCATAAATTTAAATGTATATTCAATCAATTTTAACCCTGCTATCTCTTTAATATTTTTATCAATTAGGCGTTCTGAACCTTTTCTAGCACATGTAATAAAATGAGTTTTCATTTATTTAAGGATTGAGAAATTTTCAATCCCAACTGAGAGTAAAAATCTTCTGTTTTATTTAATAAAATGGGAATAGCTATAGAGTGATCTAAAAGTTTTTTTGTTTTTAGACTATTTTTTATCTGCTCCTTGGACAGACAATGTTTCCAATAATAACTGCAATGCCACCTCATAGCGTCAGGAATATTCTTTGTACCAATACCTGCATTTTTTAAAGTGTTTAAAATCTCGTTTAATACTTTTTTTCTCAATCCAACCAGCATTAATGTATCGCAATTAGATATTAGATATTTTCTTTTTTCTCTTAGATATGGAGTAATATTTTCATAATTGATTAAAGCATCAACTCTTGCTTTGTTGTCTTTTAACATTTGTGATAACTTCTCAAGTTGTGCATGACCTACAGCTGCCTGAATTTCAGTCATTCTGTAATTAAAACCTGCATTTTGTGCCTTATCTTTGCCTCTTGTAATGCCCTTTAAATTCATATGGCCATGATCGTGATATTCCCTAGCTGATTTATCAATTTTACTATTATTTGTTAATAAACAACCACCCTCTCCAGTAGTAATCATTTTCCCATAGTCGAAACTAAACACTCCAATATCTGCTGTAGTTCCAGAGAATTTATCGTGAATTTTAGCTCCTATGCTCTCGCAAGCATCTTCAATAAGAACTAAATTTTTTCCTTTTGATATTTCCTTTAATGATTCCATATCACAAGGCATTCCCAACATATGAACAACAATTATTGCTTTTGTTTTTAAGGTTATTAATTTCTTGACTTCCTCAGAATCAATATGGAGGTTAGAGTCGCAACTACATATAATTGGTTTTGCACCGCAATCGATTATTGCTTCCACAGTCGCAATAAAATTAAACGATTGTGTAATAACTTCATCCCCTGGCTTTACTCCAATTGTTTTTAACGCAATTTTTAAAGCTGATGTACCTGAACTTGTTAATAAACAATGTTTAATATTAAAGTAACTAGAAATTTTACTTTCTAATTCTCTGACCCAAAATCTTTTTCTTAATTGTTCAAATCCATGGGCAAATAATACTCCACCTTCTTGAAAGACTTTTGTAACTAATGACAATTCATTATTATCAATTCTTTCAAAGCCTGGCATTTTTTCTATTTTTTTTAACAATCTCATTGTACCAATCTTGATGCCCAGCTTTGACATGCTCATTCAAACCAAATAATGTAATTCTTACGGCCCATGTTCTAATAGAATTACTTGGAACTGAATCTGCATAATGGACACTATGTGAGTGATGAACAAAACCATCAGAAAGATTTATTTTATATATCTTTTTTTGTCTTTTTAGTATGTCTCTATATTTTTGATTTATTTCTAATGAAAAAGCTGATTCATTTGAAGAATCATGAGAATATTCATTACCAATTTTATTTTTGATATAGGTTAAATCACCAAGAGAGTCATTTTTCTCATTAAGTGGTATAAAAATAGTACATGCTTTACCATTGGAAAGCCCATAATAAGAATTATCTTGATGCATGGGGATACTAGTTCCACCCGGATTACGACAATGAATTTCAACGCTCCTTAGGTAAACTTCATCTTCCAAAAGTTCCTTACATTTATTTAATAAATCTGCAGTAATAAATCTTCCAAACAATGCAGAGTTTATAGCTAATGGATATTCGAAATATTTTATAAATTGCTTATTTTTAATATTTTCGATAACTAAACCTCTTTTATCCCCGATATAATTTTTTATTATTATTTTTTCATTTTTTTCAAGAAAGTTTAGAGTTTCATCAATTAACTTTTTTGAAACAATTCTTTTTAGAGTGACAACCGAATTTTTATTAAATAAGTATCTATTATTTTCTAATTCCTTACTTGATAGATTTTTAAGTTTCACAATTTGAGTATGATTTTGCTGCACTTCCTTCAAAATCTTTTAAAAAAATCCTACCATAAATAATTTAAAAAACTTTATTTTTCAAAATTGATTATTCAATTATCTTAGGTAACCATCCTATTGCAAAATATTTACAAATTATTCTTAAAAAGATACCTAAAATAATTAATATTTTTCTAAAAAGCAATATTAATATTTTTAATTCATAGTTTTTATGAAAAAATGTTTATAGAAATCTTTATTTAATTGATAAATTCATTGGGCAAAGAGATTGATTTAATGTCATCGCTCCACAAATCAACCAAAAGAGATTATTTGGGCAGAGTTAATGATAAGACTTTTCCTAAAGGAAAAGCTGCGAGTTTAGCAAAAAATTTTGATTTTGATTATTGGGATGGTGATAGACGAATTTGCTATGGAGGATATAAATATATCCCAGGTAGATTCACACAACTTGCAAATGATTTAATTAGAAATTACGGATTAGATTCAAACTCAAAAATATTAGATATTGGATGTGGGAAAGGTTATTTACTTTACGAAATAAAAAAAATAATACCAGATATAAAAATACATGGCCTTGATATTTCAAAATATGCTATTGAAAATTCTAAAGAAGAAATAAAAGAATTTTTAACTTTAGGAAATGCTACGAATTTAGAATGGGATGATAATTACTTCGATTTTGTTTTATCAATAAATACTCTGCATTGTTTGCCAGCTCAAGATCTATTTAAATCACTCTGTGAAATGGAAAGAGTCGGGAAATCAAAATATCTTTGTATAGAGAGTTTTAGAAATGAGTATGAAAAAGCAAATCTTTTATATTGGCAGGTTACATGTGAATCATTTCATTCGCCTAAAACATGGAAGTGGTGGTTTGAAAAAACAGGTTACAAGGGAGATTATTCTTTTATATATTTTGAATAACAGTGAATTTTAAAATCTAATAATTGGTCTAAGAGTTTTCATCTTTTTCATTGCATCTATAGCCTGATTTATATTTTCTAACTTATAGTATGCAGATGTAAATAAATCTAAAAACTTTTGATTTCTAGATACCTTACTAGCAATATATTCAAGATGTTTATCAGGATCTATACCACCACCCCAAGATCCTTCAATTTTCTTACCTTTAATTAATTCAAAAGGGTCTATTTCTAAAAAATTTCCATAAGGAGGATGGGTTACAAACTTAACTAGTCCATTATCATGAATAAGTGATAGGGAATTATTTAATGCATTAATTGTACCAGTGCATTCAATTACGATATCAAATAATCTTCCTGATTCCTCTATTATTTGTTCACTTAATCCTTTTTTTGAGCTTGGCAAAAATGAATATTTAGCTCCTAAGTTTAAGGCTTTTTCTAATCTATCTTTTTTAATATCAATCACTCCAACATTCGCATTGGTCTCATTAATTATTCCTAATAAAGCTGACATACCAATGCCTCCTAAACCTAATATCCCAATAAAATTCGCTTTCTTTATATCCTTCAATGTTAGGCTTAAACCATATCCTGTAGGTATTGCACAGCCTAAAGGGGCTCCTACTTCATATTCATCAAGATTTCTAATAAGGACACATCTATCTTCCGAACAAATAGAAAATTCACTAAATGTTGTAACTCTACCAGAATTAATGATTTGTTTCCCTATTTTATATTTTGCTGGCTCAGCTGAAATTCCACTTGATTTTATCCACGTTGCAATTACTTTTTCGCCTACTTTTACTTTTGTTACTCCAGGACCAATGTCAATAACTTCAGCTAATGCTTCATGACCCAAAAGATGAGGAAGCCATTTGTCGTGTCCTCTTAATCCATCAATTTCAAATATTTGACTTCTACAAATTCCAGTTTCTATGATTTTTAAAAAAACTTGACCATAATTCAAATTTTCAAAGGAAATCTCATCAATTACTAATGGTTTTTTAATTTCTCTGAGAATAGCTGCTTTGAATTTCATAATTTAAAAAGGGCCCTTGAACCATTCCCCGGGAATATCATGTGGTTTCGTATTAAAATTTAAAGCTTGTATATCATTTGCAACTTTTAATTTTTTTAGTATATTTTTAGCTATATCAATGCAAGATGAAAATCTTTTTCTTGTTTTAAATATTGAAGAACTCTCAGACTCAAAAGGAAGACTAATAATCTCAAAAGAGTTCAAACTATAGCTTGTTAATTCTAAGTTTTTCATTAATTCATAAAAAAGAGATGAGCTAGCAGAACATTTCTCGAAATACGGCTCAATTATTAAAAGATTCTTAGTTTTGGAAATTGATTTTATTAAAAGATCTAAATCATCGAAAATAACCTTTTGAGAAACTATCAAATCAATAGAAATATTAAACCTTCTTAGAATTTCAATAGATTTAAATGCTTCAATAGCTGGATAACCATATGAAAAAACAGTGAAGTCTTTTCCTTTGCTTAATAACCTTAATTCATTTATAGATCTTTCTGAATATAAATTTTTTTTATTTTCCTTCAAGTTGTGAAGCCATCTATGTTCGATCATTATTGTTGGCTTGCCTGAGGTCATCCCTTTTAAGATGGTCTTATAAGAATCGCTTGGCATTAGTGGATAATAAACATCCAGTCCTGGAACAGAAGCAAGAAAAGAATGATAACTTTGCGAATGCGTAGGTCCTTGGCCCCAACCTCTGCCTACAATTAATCGTATTAAAAACGAGGTAGCAGAATCTTTGTTGAACATAAATGACCATTTTGCTACTGAATTAACAATCTGATCAAAAGAAAGTAAAGAAAAATCAAATCGTTGATGAGTTAAACAAACGCTAAATCCTATCAAACTCATGCCAAAGCAAATTCCTGTAATTGCATTCTCTGATGTTGGCGGTTCAATACAACGCCGATCACCATATCGTTCAACTAAGTTAATTGTTGTCCCAAAAATTCTCTTAGGATCATTATGACCAAGCCCCATAGAAACTGACTTTTGATTCTCTGACATTACAGTGTCTAGAGCTAAATTTATTGCTTGAAGATTAGATATTTCTTTCATGAGCAAGTTTTGTTCATTTTTTCTCTTTTTTTTAAATAATTTATTTCAGAATTTTTATATTCATTTTTAATAAATTTAAATATTTGATCTTCCTTTTTTGAAAGATAACTTTCTTCAATACCAGACTCAATTAAGTCATTTTTCAATAAATCTAAAATATCTAATTTCTTCCATTTTTTCAAAAAAGTTTCATCTCTATAATTAAGATGATCATCAAAATTTGGACCACAATGTTCCCTGTATCTATGTGTCATTACCTCTATAACATATGGCCCTTTCCCATTTCTGACATCATCTACAGCCTGTGACCATTTACTGTGTAGCAACATGTAGTTATGATTATCTACAAAAATATAATTAACACAAAATCCATTAATTTTTTTTTCTATATTTAACTTACCCTGCCTTGGCTCTAAAGATGTATATACAGAGAAATTATTATTTTCTATCACAAAAATACATGGTAGATTTCTTATTTTTGCATAATTTAAGGATTCATAAAATACTCCTTCTTCAGTAGCACCTTCTCCCATAAATATTGTAGTTATTGAATTATTATTTGTTAATAAATTTTGCGCTTCAGACATGCCAACACCTATGGGAACTGTATTCGCGACAATAGCAGTCGTACCCATAAACCCATTATCTATATCAATAAGATGCATAGAACCTCCATTACCGCCTGAACAACCAGTTGGTAGACCATGTATTTCATCAAATAATCTTCTTATTGATCCCCTCTTTCCTAAAAAATGTGCATGCCCCCTATGAGTACTAACAGCTAAATCATTAGACTTATCTAGAGATGAAAAAATAGAGGGGACCATTTCTTGGCCTATACTCAAATGAACTGGACACCTAACTAATTCTTTATAGTAATTTTCTGATATGGTTAGCTCCACACTTCTTATTGAGAAAGCCATTAAATATATATTTAAAAGCTCAGTTTGAGGAATCATTTTACTTTTAGATCGTTAAACGTTGAATTAACTGATTTGATCACATGATCGATTTCTTCTACTTTCAAGGTATGGTAAATAGGCAAACTAACTATACTTTTGGACAATCTTTCGGAATTTGGAAGGGAACCAACTTTGTAACCCATTTTTTCTGAACATTTTTGCAAGTGCAAGGGTATAGGGTAATGAATCTTTGTTTCAACTCCAAGATCTAAAAGTTTTTTCATAAACACGTCTCTAATATCTTCATCCAAAGTGATTATATAATTGTGATATACATCCTTTGAAGTCGTTCTGATGATAGGTCTTTTTATATTCTCATCTAATTCTTCAGAATACTTTCTAGCTATTGATATATATTTTTCAGTCCACTCTTCTATGTAGTCCATTTTTATAAGTGCATATGAAGCTTGCAGTTCATCTAATCGAGTATTAAAACCCCATAAGATGCAGTTATCTCTATCTCGCAAACCATGATTCCTTAATAGTTTTGCCTTATTATAAATTTCATAATTATTTGTTGTTAAAACTCCACCATCTCCATAAATACTTAGATTTTTTAAAGGATGGAGACTAAATCCAGCAGCAATCCCTAAACTTCCTGCATAAGAATATAATTCTTTCCCTCCAATCGCTTGGGCTGCATCTTCAATAACATAAATATGTCTTTCAGAACAATATTGATTTATCTTATTCATTTCACAAATTCTTCCGGATAAATGTACTGGTATAACAGCCTTTGTATTTTTAGTAATTACATTTTTGATATGCCTTAATGAAATTAATAAATCATCTTCCACATCACAAAAAACAGGTTTTGCTCCTGCAGCAATTATTGCCCACGCAGTTGCAATAAATGAATTAGCAGGACAGATAACTTCATCATTAGATTTTAAATCTAAAGATTTCATTATTAAAGTTAATGCATCTGAACCATTTCCTAATCCTAAGGCGTATTTAACTCCGACAAAACTTGCAAAACGATTTTCAAACGCAACTAAATTTTCCCCCATAATATAGTTTCCAGAATCTATTACTTTTTCTGTACTTTTCAAAAGTTGACTCTTAATGAGATTTGCTTCTCTTTGAAGGCTAACAAAAGGGATCTTCATTATCTATATGATTTTATTGTTTTAACCATATGATTTAGGTTGTCAAAAGTTATAAATTCATGCACAGGTATGGAAATTGTGGAATTTGCTAATAATTCTGATATTGGAAAATCAGAGTTATTGTATTTATACTTTTTCGAAGCCGGTTGAAGATGCATTGGTATAGGATAGTGAATTTTAGCATCTATGCCATTTTTAGTAAGGTGTTCAACAATTTGTATTCTTTCATTAGATGAGAACATATACAAATGGTGTACTTCTTTTAAATGAACATCTCTATCCACTAAATTTATGAAATCTATATCACTTAGATTACTGTCTAGAAAATCTGCATTTCTTCTTCTTAAGTTCGTTATTTTTTCTAATTTATTATCTAAAACATATTTAGCTACTACAGCTTGAATCGTATCTAATCTGGAATTATATCCATACTCAATACAAGTATTTCTATCAATCAAACCATGATTTCTTATTAACTTTAACTTATAATTAAGTTCTTCATCATTTGTACAAATTATTCCTCCATCACCCCAGACATTTAGATTCTTGAGGGGGTGAAAGCTGAAACAACCTGCTAAACCAAATGAGCCACATCTTTTTTGATGATATTCGGCTTGTAAAGCATGACAAGCATCTTCAACAATAGGAATATTAAAGTTTTTTGATATATCCATCAAAGTTTTCATCTCGCATGGTCTTCCTGACCAGTGAACAGGCACTATAGCTTTGGTTTTTTTATTTATCTTCTTAATGACTTCTTCAGGATTAATATTATAGTCGGAACGCACATCAACAAGTACTGGTTTGGCACCTGTAGTGGCTATGGCTCCAATAGTTGCATAAAAAGTATATGAAGGTGCAATAACTTCATCCCCTGGTCCAATACCAATAGCTTTTAACGATAGCCTTATCGCATCTGTTCCACTACCAACTCCAATTGCAAATTTTGTACCAGCCTCTTTAGCAATCGCTTTTTCTAATTCATCTACTGAGCTACCAAGTGTAAAATCAGAATTTCGCACTACATTTTTTAACTCTTCAAAAATTAAATCATAATCTTCAAACTGTTCTTTAAGGTAATTATGTTTAATGCCATAGTTTTTATCTTGTTTATATTGATCTGGATAAAAATTTTTCATTTAATAATTATAAATGACCTAATTAATTATTTTAATTTATATGAGGCCATTATGCTAAGTAAATGAATTATGCAATGATGAAAATTTGCCATTATAAATCTTCTTATTTTTATTAAAAATGACAGGTTTTACTAATTTAATTGATAAATCATTTTCACTAAAATATCTTAGAGCAAACTCATAGAATGAAATTTCATCTTTACCTCCAAGATGGAATATTCCATAAAGTTTTTCTTTTAAAATAATATTTAGAGTTCCAAAAACCTTATCTAATGATATTGGAGCAAGGAACTTGTCCTCAAAGACTTGAATATTTTTATTTAATTTATAAAGTTCGCGCCACTTTCTTATCAATGGAGTATTGCATGAGATTACCTTTGCTAATCTCAAAATAGCGTAATTCTCAAAATAGTAATTAGTAATAAAATCCTCAATTTCTAATTTATATTTTCCATAATTATTAAAAGGGCTTGGAGAATATGTAATTTTGTAGAAGGATTTCCTACCATCAAAAACTGCTACCGATGAAAGATAAATTAAAAATATATTTTTCTTTTTGCATTCCTTAATAAGCTTAATGGTAGATAAAACATTAATAAATTTTGCATATTTTAAATTTTTCTCAACGTAACTAATATTGCTTAAACCTGCACATATAAGGCATGCTTGAAAATCTGCTAGGTCAAAATTTAAATTATTATCAATCAAATCAAATTTAATTTATTTAGAGTTATTTTGCTTACTTCTACATGTTCCATAAACATCGAAAGATGATTTTTTAAATTCTTTCAAAAGATGAGTACCTATCTCACCCTCAGCTCCTATTATTAATATTTTTCAATGATTTCATTAATGTATAATTTAAAACTTATATGTATAAAAAATTTATTCTAATTATTTTTATGAAGAATTAACAAAAAAATTTAATCAAATTTTTTGTATGCCAAATAAAAATCTTTAATATCTAAATACCATCATTTAAGAGAAGTACTTAAAAGTAAATGAAGCATTTTAAAAAATAAAAACAATTTTATAGCTCCAAGTTTTTTAATAAAATATAGAGATCTTTTAAAATATTAATTTTTTTCTAAATATGAGGAAATTGCAGAAAATAAAATTAATTTATATTTCCTGCTTCCGAAAATACTTTAAATTCAGATTTAAAAATACAAGTATCATATTTGCGAATAATACTCACCAGCACAAATTTAATATCTTCTTAAACTCCAAAAAAAAAGAACTCCACTGATTTCTCATGAGTTCTTATGTTTTTTCAGAGTGAACTGGAACTCCCCGGGCGGGATTCGAACCTGCGACCAATCGATTAACAGTCGATCGCTCTACCGCTGAGCTACCGAGGAATATAAGAAATTTAACTCTTAAATGTACCTTATGACAAGGGGTAATCTTTATTTATATTGAAAGTTTAATGGTTTCTGCCAATCTGATAAATTTCCATTACTCATCTCTGCAACTGCATCAGCATAAATTAATTCCTCCAAGCGATGAGTAATCCATAAAGCAGTAAATGGATTTTTTTTATTTCTAGTAAGATCTTTAATCAATTCTAAAACTTTTAATTGGCTATAACTATCCAAAAGCGCTGTAGGCTCATCCATAAGAAGAAAATTTTTTTCACTTATTAAGCAACAAGCTATAGTTAAACGTTGTTTTTGACCACCACTTAAAGTATGGATAGGCCTTTTATCAAATCCAGTTAATCCAACTTTGTTTAGAGCAATTTTAATTTTATGAGTTATTTCATTTCTATTTAATTTTTGATTTATATTTAAAAGAAGTTCGCTCCTGCAATTTGGCATTAAAATTTGATGATCAGGGTTTTGAAAAACCATTCCAACATTAGCTGAATTATTTATAACTCCATTTGTTGGATTAAGAATTCCATTAATTAGTTTTAGCAAGGTACTCTTCCCACTTCCATTTTTACCAACAATCATCCATAACCCTTCTTTATTTATTGAAAAACTACAATTTTTTATTACATACTCTCTCTTTTCTGGCCATGAAAAACTAACATTTTTAAAAGCCATTTCAAATTCTTTATTTTGGGAAGTCTTCTCAATTCCGAGCATGTTAAATATCTAAAGAAAATCCTGGTCTTTTAGAACCTCCAGCAACTGCAGACTTTTCATAAATCTGAACAGAAATAACCTCTTTAGCAAGAACAGTTATCAATTTACCTTGAACTTTTTCGCAACTTAATTCGATTAATGGAGAGTTTTGGTTATTTCCATTCATAAAATCTTTGATTTCATCATAGATTCTTTTAACTTCCTCGTAATCTTTCTTTTGGATTGAAAAAGGAAACGGTGAATATCTGAGGCTTATTTCAAGAGAATACATAAATGAATTTTAAATAACTTATTATAAACAAACTATAGAACAATCTTTTCTAAGAAGTTGTTTTGAATTTAAGTTCAATCAAAAATTTTTTAAAAAAGATCTAATTATACAATTACTATAAGATTAAACAAATTTATTTTGTAGGCTTTTTCATGGAAATCGCAAGTGATATTACTTCTTTAGTTGGTAACACCCCTTTAGTAAAATTAGATCGTATAAAAAAGTACTGTAAGTGTCATCCAGAAATAATAGCAAAACTTGAAAGTTTCAATCCATCAGCATCTGTTAAAGATCGTATCGCGTATTCGATGATAAATTCTGCAGAAAAAGATGGTTTAATATCTCCTACTGAAACAACCTTAATTGAGGCAACAAGTGGAAACACAGGTATAGCTTTAGCAATGGTTGCAGCTGCTAAGGGTTATAGATTGATATTAACTATGCCAGACACTATGAGTATTGAGAGAAGAGCAATGCTTCGAGCATATGGTGCGGAATTACAACTCACTCCAGGGAAAGAAGGCATGAAAGGAGCATTAAATTTAGCTAATGAATTATCTTCAAGTATTCCAAATAGTTTTCAATTTAACCAGTTTGAAAATCACGCCAACCCAGATATACATGAAAAGACTACGGCTAGAGAAATTTGGGATCAATCTAATCATAATATTGATGGATTAGTAACTGGAGTTGGTACTGGAGGAACCGTTACTGGATGTGCAAGATTTTTAAAAAAAGTTAATCCAAATTGCAAAATATATGCTGTGGAACCTGCCAAAAGTGCTGTTATTTCGGGAGAGAAAGCAGGTTCTCACTCAATCCAAGGGATTGGTGCCGGCTTCATTCCTAAAGTACTAAATACCAAGTTAATAGACGAAATTATAAAAATAGATGATGAAGAAGCATTTTATTATGGTAGGCTGCTAGCTCGAATCGAGGGGCTGTTATCGGGAATTAGTAGTGGAGCTGCTCTTGCTGCAACAATAAAAATTGGGAAAAGGAAAGAACTTTTGAATAAAAGATTAATAGTGATACTTCCAAGTTTTGGTGAGAGATATTTATCCACTGCAATGTTTGAATCAAATACTTCAATTAAAGCTAGACAAGACGGTTTTTTGTAAATATTAGGGACTTAGATATGTCAAAAAATCTTTATGAAGAATTAGGTTTAAACAAAAATGCAACAAAAAGCGAAATTAAATCTTCATATCGTAACTTAGTTAAAAAACATCATCCTGATGCAGGAGGGGAAAAAGAGAGATTTCTTGCGATACAAAATGCATGGGAGACGCTTAATGATCCGCTTAAAAAAGAACAATATGATAAAACCTTATTTTCTGTAAACCAAACATCTAATTTCATAAATGAAGATTGGCAAGATAATGTAAATACAAAAAAATATAATTCAACAAAAAAAGATAACGATATAAAAAATTGGATAAAAAATATTTATGATCCCGCAAATAGATTTATCAGCCAAATAATTAAACCTTTGAATCAAGAAATAAAAAAACTATCTGCTGATCCATATGATGATGAATTAATGAATGAATTTTGCAGTTATATTGATCTTTCCCAAAAAAAAATTGAAAAAGTTGATAAACTTTTTAAGTCAACATCTGTACCAAACTCAATATCTTCACTAGGATTAGATCTTTATCATTGTTTTTCTCAGGTAAAAGATGCGTTATCAGAACTAGATAAGTACACTCAAGGATATGTAGATGATTATTTATTTGACGGAAAAGAAATGATGAAAGAAGCAAAAAGAATTCAATCAAAAATGGCTGAAGAAAAAAAATTTATTATTTATTAAATAATGATTCTATAACTCAAATTCTTTAAGTTGATCTAGCTTAAACCAAACATCTGGAACTGGACGTCGCCATCTGACCTGAGCATACTCTTCTTTAATTCCTAATATTTCTCCTGGACCCTCAAATACGTAATTAGGAAAATCACTATCACTAGCTAAGGCTTCAACACTTTTTGAATAACTATCTTTATCAACAAAGACTAAGCTGCCTTTTTTTAAAGGATTTTTAGGTGATGACTCAGTCATGATGTAATTTATTTTTTAAAATTCTTAATTTATCATACAAAAAAATATTTACAATTTTTTTTTAATTGATTACATCACAATAATTACAAAATATAAAAAAATTTAATATTGTTAGATAATTACCTTATTAAAAATATGCGCCTTTTGCTAATTGGATGTACAGGATTTATTGGGCAAGAATTACTCCCAACTCTGCTTGAAGAGGGCCATGAACTTTTTGTAATTAGTAGAAAAAATATTAATAACTTAAAAATAAATATTTCACTTGATAAATTCAAATTTCTCAAAATAGACCTTTCAAAAAAACAAAATTGGATCAATGATAATTTAATAAATATCTTAAAAGACTCTGATGGGATAATTAATTTAATTGGAGAACCAATAGCAGAAAAAAAATGGACTAATACTCAAAAAGAAAAGATTGAAAATAGCAGAATTAATACAACAAGGTTTTTAATGGAAACTCTTAAAAAATACAGAATTAACCCAAAAGTAATAATAAGTAGTTCAGCTATAGGTTTTTATGGAACAAGTTTAAATAAAGAATTTAACGAAAATAGTATCAGTGGTGATGATTTTCTAGCTAACCTATGTAAGAAATGGGAAGAAGCTGCAACCAAAAAACCATTTTTCTCTAGACTAGTAATCTTTAGAATTGGTATAGTCTTAGAAGCAGATGGAGGTGCATTAGGCAAAATGCTTCCTGTATTTAAGATTGGATTAGGAGGTCCAATCGGAGACGGAAAACAATGGATGAGTTGGATTCATAGAAGTGACTTATGTGGACTGATAATTAAAGCGTTAGTAGATAAACAATTTTCTGGAGTAATTAATGCTGTTGCACCTGAGCCAGTATTAATGAAAGATTTTTCTAAAACTTTAGGAAGATGCATAAATAGACCGGATTTACTGCCTGTCCCAGGAAAAATACTTAAACTATTATTAGGCGATGGAGCAAGATTAGTGCTAGAGGGGCAAAAAGTATCAAGTATTAAATTAAAAGAAAAAATCTATAAATTTAAATATCCTCTTCTTGAGCAAGCCATTTACGCCTCCACCAAGAATTAATTCCATTAACCAAAGAACTTACAATTAATATTGTTATTAATGGGACAATTAGAGGATTCCAAAACTTTTGAAATAAATGAAGGAAAATAAATACTCCATTTTCTTGCATAATTACAGCAAAAATGAAAAACATTGCAAAAAAAATAACAACAAACAAATTAATCATTAAAAAATTATCAATAATTTCTCTATACCTCTTTTGAGTTTTCTCTTTAGTCATTTTTCATGACGAAATAATATCATTAAATATTTTAATACATGCATTACTCTCACCGATTCTGAGATTTGCATCATCCTTACATGAACTCAAAAATTTATTATCTATTTTTATAAGATAGATAATTTTGAGAATTAGATTTATTGTCTGATTTATTTGCTCTGTACTATTCTTATAATTTGTAGCACAGAAAACATATCTTCCTAGTAATCTTCTTTGAGCTTCTGCAAAAGATTTAGTAAATTGAGGTCCTTTACCTTCAATTTGAATAACTGGCTTTGCTAAACCTATTGCTTGCTCTGTTGCAGTTCCAGCCATACTTATTACGAACTTGCTTTTGTATAAAATCTTCTCAAATAAATTCCAATTAAAAGTAACCTTAATCAACCCAAATTTAAATTCTAAACCATTATTTTTATCAATTTTTTTTAAATCAGTCCATTTTCTTCTTTTTAATATGTGCCTTACTTTTTCAGGAGAAAGATCATTTACTATGGCAAACTTGAATTCAATATTTTCAAAATATTTAATGTGAGACATTGTCTCTAATAAATTTAATATAAGTTTCAAATTATCTACAATTTCAGGAAATCTGCTTCCAGGAAATAATCCGATATAGAAATTAACAGTCTCTGACTTTTTTTCAAAAAAACAGAATTTATCCATAAATGGATTACCCAAAAAAGAAACTTTTTTTCTTAATTGTTGAGTTAAATCATTTGCAGTTAAAAAATCCCTTGCATATATTTTTTTAGCATATTTTGAGAGTAAAAAAAATTTACATGGCCAGGGCAATTTTAATTTCCCCTCATAATGACTGGAATAAGCCACTAAATATGTATAAAAATCTTTTTTAGCGAACCAAGCAAAAAAAACAGGGACTATATCACCAACAACCAAATAAAAATCATATTTATTTCTTAATTTAAAAGACAAATATAATTTTTTAAAGAAATAAAAAATTTGACCTTCAAATATTTCAAATAATCTTCCTATTAAGGAATTGTAACCAATACCGCCTGTCCTAAATTTTTTAGTTTTACCAATAATTCTTACACTAACTTTAGTATAGTTTTCACCATCACCTACTATTGGCAAAGCCTCTACTATATCCCCTTTATTTATAAAATGTTTGGCTAGCAAACTACCTGATAAATCTTCACCATGTCCATTACTTAGTAGTAAAATTCTGGACAATTTAAAATTCCAACCATTTATTTAATTTGGTTAATTCTATCCAATTTGGATATCTATTGAAGCCATCTTCAATAGACTCTTTTAACTCAGTTTTTACATCGGGCATCATCATTGCCATTTTTTTAATTAATTCTACGTGTTCCCTAACACCTTTATTATTTGTAGCCAAAAGAGCTAAAGAAAGATTCATTCTTGCTTGAGGATCCTGTTGGTTTAAGCGAACAGCCTGTCTAGCAGCTGCTAATGCTTCTTCATTATTCTTTAATAAAAGTTGTAGCCAGGATAAACAAGTCCATGCAGCGAAGTGATTGGGAATTTGTTGAATAATTTTTTTAAAATCTTGGATTATTGGTATTAATTCTTGACCATCTTGGTATCTTGATAAAGCAGCGCTAAATTGAGATTCTATAGGATTAATATCTTCAGTCATAAATTTTTAAACTGCAAAAGAGCTTCCACATCCACAAGTTTGAGATGCATTAGGGTTAACAAAATTAAATCCTCCTCCAATTAAATCCTTACTAAAATCTAATTGCATTCCGTAAATATATAAAAGACTTTTTGGATCACAAACTACTTTAAAAGTTTGCTTTGAACATAATGAATAATCGTATATTTTATCGTCAGAATTTATTTCATCTCCATCAATAAAATCCATAGTATAGCTCATTCCACTACATCCACCCGATCTAACACCAACTCTAAGTGCTTTCTTATCACTTTGGTTTTTCAATAAAAAAAGTATTTGTTCTATAGCATCGTTAGTAATTAAAATTCCCTTACCATCATCTGAATTCTTTATTTTGTCTTCTTTTTTTACATTTTCCATGAATAAAATACTTTTTGATATTTATACTATAAAAAATTCAGACAAACCATGCACATAACAAACAATATACGAAGCTGATTTGTTATAATTAGAGAAAAAGTGAAAATTGCAATAGTTGGTTCTGGATTAGCGGGTTTAACAGCAGCAGTTAATTTGGTTGATGAAGGTCACGAAGTTGAGATATATGAAAGTAGATCATTTTGGGGCGGAAAAGTTGGGAGTTGGGAAGATAAAGATGGCAATCACATTGAAATGGGATTACATGTATTTTTTTATAACTATGCAAATTTGTTTAAACTAATGAAAAAAGTTGGAGCATTAGATAATTTGCTTCCAAAAGAACATACGCATCTATTTATAAATAATGGTGGTAATTTGAAATCTTTGGATTTCAGATTTCCTTTAGGAGCACCCTTTAACGGTCTGAAGGCCTTTTTCACTACAGAACAATTGACTTGGGTAGATAAGCTAAGAAATGCATTGGCTTTAGGAACCAGCCCTATAGTAAGAGGATTAGTAGATTATGAAGGTGCAATGAAGATTATTAGAGACTTAGATAAAATAAGCTTTAAAAAATGGTTTTTAAATCACGGAGGAAGCATAAGAAGCCTTGAAAGAATGTGGGACCCAATTGCATATGCATTAGGCTTTATAAATTGTCATGATATTTCAGCAAGATGCATGTTGACTATCTTTATGATGTTTGCATCGAAAACTGAAGCCTCCAAACTTAATTTGTTAAAAGGATCTCCTCATAAATGGTTAACACAACCTATCGTTGATTACATCACAAAAAAAGGCTGCAAAATCAACTTAAATCATAAGGTGGAAGAAATTCTTTTTGAAAAAGAAGATGGCACTTACTCGGTTACAAAACTAAAAATATCTTCTCCCGAAGGACATAAAACTATTTTTGCTGATAAATTTCTAGCTGCATGCGATGTACCTGGAATTAAAAAAATTATTCCGAAAGAATGGTATCAATTTAAAGAGTTTGAAGGTTTAAAAAAACTCAGGGCAGTAGCTGTAGCAACTATACAATTAAGATATGATGGATGGGTTACTGAACTTAAAAATGATAATAAAAGCCAAATCCCCACTGGTTTAGATAATCTTTTATATTCAGCTGATGCATCTTTCAGTTGTTTTGCAGATTTAGCTTTAGCAAGCCCCGCAGATTACAGAAAGGAAGGTATGGGATCTTTACTCCAATGTGTTTTAACTCCTGGAGATCGTTGGATGGGTAGGTCAAAAGAAAGAGTCACGAAAGAAATTGATGCTGAAGTGCGTCGACTATTTCCTTCCTCTAAAAATCTCAAATTAATATGGAGTAATGTAGTACAAATTCCGCAGTCGCTTTATAGAGAATCCCCAGGTATGGAACCTAACAGGCCAAATCAAAAGACTTCAATATCAAATTTCTTTATGGCAGGTAGTTATACAAAGCAAGACTATATAGATTCTATGGAGGGAGCTACTATGAGTGGGCATTTAGCATCAGCAGCAATACTAGATAAGAGAGCGGTGTTAGCAAAAAATCTTGCAGTTAGCTAACACTATGGGTACTTGGCTTAAACACGAAGTAATTACAATTGTAAATGCACCCTTAGATAACGTTTGGAACACTTGGAGTGATTTAGACTCCATGTCTCTTTGGATGAGCTGGATTGAGTCTGTGAAAACAGTTGATCAAGAGACATCTACTTTACCTGATTTAACAGAATGGACATTAGCTGCCAATGGATTTAAGTTTAAATGGAAAGCACAAATAACTGAAAGGATTGAAAAGAAAAAATTGAAATGGAAATCCATAGGAGGATTACCAACGCAAGGATCTGTTATTTTCGAACCAAAAGAAAATCAGACAACGTCAGTGAACTTGTCTGTCACCTATGAATTACCCAAAATTATTGCTCGATTTATGGAAGAAAAAATTTTGGGTAAAATGGTAACTAATGAATTACAAGCAAATATAGATAGATTTAGAGACTTGGTAGAAAAAAATTACAAAAAAGAATTATCTAATTAAAAAGTGCAATTGCAGCATCTAATAAACCTTCAAAGGTATATTTGACCGCCTCCTTATCTACTCTTCCAAAAATTTTTTCACATTTTTTGGAAGTCTGAGGACCAATAGTCAACAACTTTGAATCTTTTAGTAATGTTAACCATTTTTTCCCAAATTCTTTTTCAAGTAAGAGAGCTGAATTTGAAACTGTTTTACCACTTGAAAAAACAATTGCATCAACTTTTCTATTCGCGATCGCATTAATTGTTTCTATGGGAATTGAATCTGGACATCTTGTCTCATAAGCAGCAACCTCCACAACCCTTGAACCAGAATTCCTAAATTCATCAGATATTAAATTCCTTCCTCCAGTTTGTACCCTTGGCAAAAAAACTCGAAGTCCATATCCTGATACCGGGAAATTATCAATTAAACTTTCTGCTACAAAATCTGGGGGAACAAAATCAGCCTCTATTCCTAAATCGCGAAGAGTTGAGGAAGTTTTCTCACCTACTACAGCAATTTTTATTTTTTTCGAACATTCTTTTAATGAAGTATTGAAATTTCTTAATCTTTCATCTACAAATTTTATTCCATTACTACTTGAAAAAATAATCCAGTGAAAATCTTTTATTTCCTTTAAAGCATCATCAAGAGGATTTAAATCGTCGGGATATCCGACATCAATTGTTGGAAAATCAAATACTTTCGCACCCTTACAAGAAAATAAATTTTTAATATCAGATATCTTATCTTTTGATCGAGTAATAATTATGTTTTTTTGATACAAAGGAAGCTCAACTGTTAGCATTATTTCCCTCAAATTCTGAATCTTGTTCTTTAGTTTTATCTTTTAAATCCTCGAGAAGCTTGAGGACTGACAATCCTTTCTCCAATACTATATCATCTTTAAAAATCATTTCCGGTACTCTTCGCATCTCTATTCTTTGTCCTAAAGTATGTCTAATAAAATTTTTTGCTAGATTTAAATTTTCAACAATTTCTTTTCTTATTTCCTTTTCAGCAGTCGATCTGACATAAACTTTGCAAAATTGTAAATCTCCTGTTAAATCAATTTTTGAAATATAAATGAAATTACTCTTTAATAATTGATTTTCTAAATCATTCTGCAAAATTAGAGTTATCTCCTTCTTAAGCAAAGAAGCAACTTTTGCAATACGATAATTATTGGACATTATAGTTGTAAATTAATTGGATTTGTCATTGCTTGTAGTATGAAAAAAACGGTTATGAAAGCACTAATTACAGAAGATATTAAACCAACAATGGTTAATGGATTTGATCTGTTCTTAAACAAAGGTTCAAGTAATGCAACTAAACCTCCAGCAATAATAGAAATTAAATACTTAGGATATCTTGCAACATTTGAAAAGAATTCGCCCATTAGCTCCACATTTAGAATACTTTTTTAGCTAAGTTTTAACAAACATTAAATAGCATGATTACATTATATCAATTTAGACATAGCGCTTTTTGCCTTAAGACGAGGATGGCTCTTCACGCAAAAAAATTACAATATAGAGTCGAAGAAGTTACGCCAGGCATAGGCCAATTCGAAATCTTCAAACTTTCAGGTCAAAAACAAGTTCCAATTATTGTTGATGATAATGATCAAATTATTAGTGACTCTTCAGTAATTTGCGAGTACATTAATAAAAAAAATGAAAACAACCCACTTTTCCCTGAAGATCCTCTTTTATTTGCTCAATGCAAATTAATTGAAGATTGGGCTGACACTACAATGGGATCAACTTGTAGAAAAGCGCTAATTAGATCAGCGATAGAGAATCCTCAACTAAGAACTGCTCTATTACCCCAAGAAATACCCTCTTCGGTAAAAGGGTTAGTAGATAAATTACCTTTTAAAAATCTAAGCAAAATTTCTAATGTAGTTTTATCCTCAAAAGATAATTTAGAACTACAAAAAATATTAGAGGCTTTATCAAAATCCCTAATTAATAAAAAATATCTAATAGGTGATAATCTATCGATGGCAGATATTTCAATTGCTGCACAATTATCTCTTCTTAAGTTTCCAAAGTCATCAGGTCCCATCCTTTCTGGTGAAGGTTGTCAAGAATATATAAATAACCCTTACCTCGAAAATCTATTCATATGGAGAAATAATTTAGAGGAGTATATTTTCAGTGCTAATTCTCAATAAATTGAAAAGTAAGGTTATATTTGTTTGTCTTAATTGCATGAATTAAAGGATCTCCCACTTTAGAACCATAAGCAGCAACATATTGCACTCCACAAATTGATGGTTTTGTTGAATTATTAAATTCCAATATTCCTTCAGAACATTTTTGAAATTTACTAATTGTCTCTACCTGATTAATCCTTGAAGCCCCTGGCTTATGGGCTGTTTGGATAACCAGCTCATCTGCGAAAAAAATATCATCATCTTGGATCTGATTTCTCCCTGTAATTCTTGAATCAATATAAAAATCATCTTTTAAATAAGTAATTTGATTATTAATAGATTGAGGATCATTTACAACCTTGATTAAGGTATCACCAAATATTGCTTTTCCAATAGATTCAGTATTTTTTGCACGATTACCAACAATTAAATCTGAATCATTCTTAAAGAAATTTACTTTATAAATAACTGGCTCTTCTGAATCATTAATTATATCTTGAGAGGTAACAAGCCAATTCCCCTCGAACCATTTAGGATAAATTAAATCTACAGAAGTATCTGATAATTTAAAATTTGGCAAATACAATTCTGGCCATTGATTTACACGATTTTCCAAAAACTCTCGTACGTTAGAATCTACTAGAGCAAAAGAATTTTCTAAAAAAATTCCTTGAAAAGTCAAGCAAAGAATTAATCCAAAAAGAATTTTCATTATGTCAAATCCACTAATAAGAGCATCAGATCATTATTTGTTATTAGAGCCAGATTCAAAAGAAAAAATTGTATCAAAACAAGAAGCAATTTTATGGTTGAAGAATTGGCTTAGTAAGACAGAAACACAAACAATATATCAAAATATAGAAGATCCTGATCAGAAATTTTTTGAAGAATTATTAGAAAGCACTTATGAATTAGAAATAAAATTAGGATACGTAATCAAATGGTTCGCAGTAAGAATAGAAACAGATTAACAAATTATTTCTTTATGAATTGCATTAATTATTTTCATAGCAACTTCTTCAATATTTTCCCTTTTTACCTGAATTCTTAAATCTGCTTGAGAATACAAATTTTCTCTTGATTGAAAAATGCTCATATATAAATCATTTAGATTCTTTCCCTGAAGTAGTGGCCTATTTTCAATTTCATTTTTCAATCTTTCAATTGCTATATCTTTATCGAGATCAATCCAAGCAATTATTCCCTGTCTTAAGATTCCCCAGTTTTCCGATTTGGATACTATTCCTCCCCCAGTTGAGATTACTAATGAAGGAATTTTGATAGTTTCTTTGAGGCAATTTGCTTCTAATTCACGGAAATTATCTTCTCCTTCATCATTAAAAATTTGATTAATAGATTTTTTTGTCAACTTCTCTATTAATGAATCTAAATCAATGTATTTATACTTCAATAATTCAGCCAGCTTCAAACCAGTTTGTGACTTACCAGAACCCATCATTCCTATTAAAAATATGTTTCTGCCCTTGATAGTATGAACTGTTTTTTCGATAATGGATTGTTCCATAAAGACAAAAGCGTATTTAAAACCTTAAGATAGTATTATCGCAGACAGGTATGACTTCTACACAATCCAAACCATTACATGGAAAAGGACGTGAATGCGTCATAACTCGACGTGCATGCTTTAGTTCTAGTCACCGTTATTGGCTTCCTGAAAAAAGCCCAAAAGAAAATTTATCTCTTTTTGGAAAGTGCAGTATTGCACCAGGTCATGGTCATAATTATGAACTTATTGTTTCAATGGGTGGAGAACTAGACTCTGATGGAATGGTACTTAATCTCTCTGATGTAAAACACTCTATTAAAGATAAGGTTACTGGACAATTAGATTTTCGTTTTTTAAATGATGTCTGGCCTGAATTTAATGTTAATAATAAAGAGGGTATACTTCCCACAACTGAAGCATTAGTAAAGGTCATTTGGAGTCGTCTAAAAGATGATTTACCTCTTACAAGTCTAAGGCTTTATGAAAACCCAAATTTATGGGCAGATTATTTTGGAAAAAACATGGAAGCATTTTTAACAGTACAAACTCATTTTGCAGCCGCTCACAGACTTGCAAAAGAGGAGATATCCTTTGATGAAAATAAAAAAATCTATGGGAAATGTGCCAGAGTCAATGGGCATGGTCATAACTATCTTGTCGACATAACTGTAAAAGGAGACATTGATAAAAGAACAGGAATGGTTTGCGACTTATCTGCCCTCCAAGAGATAATTAATGACTTAGTTGTTGAACAATTAGATCATACTTTTCTAAATAAAGACATTGAATTTTTCCATAATTGTGTTCCAACTGCTGAAAATATTGCTCTATACATTTCTGATATTCTTAAAAAACCAATACAAGATCTTGGTGCAACATTACACAAAATAAGACTCCAAGAGAGCCCAAATAATGCTGCAGAAATTTATGTTGATCAAAAGTTAACCAATTCATTGAAGTTGAAATTTGAAAATAGTTTAGTTACACAAACTTGACTATCCCAAGAGTAATAATTGTTATAGCTTCTAGTCTTGATGGGAGAATTGCATTGCCTGGAGGTGGCGAATCGCATCTTGGAAGCGAAGAAGATAAAAAAATGTTAAACCAAAACTTATCAATGGTTGACGCCACGATTTTTGGTTTAGGTACTTTAATAGCTCATCAATCAACTTACCTAATTAAAAATCTCAATGATAATGACGAAGTAAATATATCCAAAAGCCAACCAATTTCTATAGTTGCTTCAAATAGCAAAAAATTTAACAGTAATTGGAAATACTTTTATCAACCAATTAAGAGATGGCTAATAACCTCAAGTAAAGTTGATAATGCTTCGAGTAATTACTTCGAGAAACAACTCTTTTTCGAAGATTCATGGGAAAAAACTTTAATTTCACTCAAAAAACAAGGGATAAATGATCTAGCTATTTTAGGAGGTGCAAAACTTATAAATTCATTTATAAAGGAGGATCTAATAACAGATATAAAAATTACAATAATTCCACGAATTATTGGAGGAAGATATACATGGATCCCTCCAGAACAAACAAATGAGATTTTTAATCTCAAAAGACTATGGGAAATAAAATCTATTAAAAATTTAATGAATAATGAAATCCATATTCATTACAAAAAAATTTGTAAAAAGATTAATAATAAATGAACCAAAAAATACACAAAGTTGAAGTCAAATTGTCAATTAATGAAATCTCCAAGGAGATATGGAATGAATTAGCAAATGAAATCAATAATCCATTTTATGAATGGACTTGGCTTAGAAACCTTGAAATATCAAAAAGTGTTTCGAGAGAAACTGGTTGGCAGCCTTTATATTTTGTTGCTTATCAAGATGAAGATATATTAGGAATTGCTCCACTTTTTTTAAAAAATCATAGCTATGGAGAATTCATTTTTGACCAATCATTTGCAAGATTGGCTCAAGAGCTGAATTTAAATTATTACCCTAAATTAATTGGAATGAGTCCTTATAGTCCTGTAAATGGATATCAATTTCTTTATAAAAAAAATGAAGATAAGAAAGAAATTACAAATTTACTTATAAACCATATCGAAAACTTTGGTATTGCAAACAAAATTTTAAGTTGCAATTTTTTGTATGTTGATGAAAGCTGGGGCGCCCACCTTAAGTCTTTAGGATACCATGAATGGATAAATTCCAGCAGTGAATGGAGGAGCAATGGAGAAAAAACGTTTGATGATTTTCTTTCTAGATTTAACTCTAATCAGAGAAAAAATATAAAAAAAGAGAGGAAATCAATTACTAAACAACATATTAAAGTAGAAATTTTTAATGAAGATGATATCAACCAAGAAATCCTCAAAAAAATGCATAATTTTTATGAACAGCATTGCTCGAGGTGGGGAGTTTGGGGAAGTAAATATCTAACATCTACATTTTTCGAAAAAATTGTTCATAATAAAAAAAATCTTTTACTTTTTAGCGCATCCAAAAATGATTCAAAAGATATTTTTGCTATGTCGATGTGCGTTAAAAATAAAAACAACTTATGGGGTAGATATTGGGGTAGTCAAGAAGAAATATCTAATTTACATTTTGAATTATGCTACTATCAGCCAATTGAATGGGCAATAAAAAATAGTATCCATTTGTTTGATCCTGGAGCGGGTGGTAAACATAAAAGGCGAAGGGGCTTCTTTGCAAAAAGCACCATTAGTTTTCATAAGTGGTTTGACAAAAATATGGAAAATATAATCTTTCCTTGGCTAAATAAAGTTAATAAACAAACTGAGATGGAAATTGATTTTGAAAATAAATCTATACCCTTTAAATAAAAAATTATTTGGCTTTAACAAAGATTATATTAGTAATATAGTTTTTTATTAACTTCTAATAATGGATTCTAGAATGAGTTTCGATGAAAAAATGAAGATTGATAATAATCTATCCAACAGATATATATACTTAGATCCAGCTGGTTACTTTATCATAAAAATAGATTTAGAAAAAAATAAAATAATTTTAGAGCATTTTCTAAATAATATTAATGATGACGGATATGCGCTTGACCCAGAAACAAATGAACCAATTAAATGCGACTCTCAAAATAAAAGAGTTAGTAATGAAGTTTTTGAAGGCATTAGTGCGAAACAACTTGGAATATTGATTACTGAAGAAAGAAATGACTTAATAACCAGATTTGATCATGCTCTATATTTAGGCCGAGAACTACAAAAAGCAGAAGATTGTTTATACAAAAAATTAACATATATCCAAGATTAAGAAATTAAACGAAAAAATCTAATCTTTTCATATGATGTTAAATTAAATAAAAATAAAAAAATTAATGAATATCATTTTCTACTTTGCATTTATTGTTTTTGGATTTGGGGCTGCTTTCGTATTAGATAAGCTCTTAAGAGCAGTTAAATTAATTTAAAAAACTACAAAATTTTAATAGTCTCTCCATACAAATCATATTCATCAGCAAAAGAAATATTTGCTTCAACAAATTTACCAATATAATTTTTCAAATCATTATTATCATTAATAGATAAAATCACATTTCCGTCAATTTCAGGCGCGAAATTATAAGACCGACCTATTAATTCGTTATTATCTGATATTTTTTCTACCAAAATCTTCATTTTTGAACCAACATATGACTGATTTTTATCTTTAGAGATATTTTGTTGAACTGAAATAACATTATCTTTCCTTGCCTCTGCAACCTCTGGGGATACTTTATTTGGCAAATCAAAAGCTGCAGTTCCTTCCTCAGGAGAAAAAATAAACACTCCCACGTGATCAAATTTGTGCCTATCCAAAAATTCGAGAAGATTTTCAAAATGTTCTTTTTTTTCTCCTGGGAAACCAACAATAAGACTAGTTCTTAATACAGCAGATGGAATTTCTTCTCTAATTTTCTCCAAAATTGATTCATTCAAAGAAGCCTGCCAAGGTCTATTCATACTCTTCAATACATCTGGATGACTATGCTGAAGGGGCAAATCAAAGTAAGGTACTATATTTTTTGAATCTTTGAAAGCTCTAATAACTTGATCAGTTAAACCCGTTGGATAAGCATAATGTATCCTTATCCAAGGAATAGGAACTTTAGAAAGCTCATTCAAAAGTTTGGCTAATGATGGTTTTCCATAAAGATCTTGACCATAATTAGTTGTTATTTGACTAATTAATATGATTTCTTGAATACCCTGCTTTGCAAGACTTTTGGCTTCTGAAACTATAGATTCTATTGTTCTACTTCGTTGAGGACCTCTCAACTTAGGAATAATACAAAAAGCGCATTTATAGTTACATCCTTCAGCAATACGAAGATAAGCAACAAATTTATTTTTATCTACAAAACGCGGTATTTCCTCATCTGCAATAAATTCAGGAATTTTTGAAACTTCATTAACGATTTCCCCTTTTTCTACTCTGTCTAAAACCTTGACTATCTTTTGATAATCTCCTGTTCCAACCAAACCTTTTATTTCAGGGATTTCTTTTAGAAGTGCATCTTTAAAATGCTGAGCCATACAGCCTGCAACTATTACTTCCTTTCCTTGATTTGTATATTCTAGAATTTTTCTAATAGATTCTTCTCTAGCTGTTTCAATAAAACTGCAAGTATTTACAACAACAACATTTGCATCATTAATATTGCTGCCAACTTCATAACCCTCTTTATCTAATAAACCTTGCATATGTTCAGTATCTACAAGATTTTTCTCGCAACCAACATGACTGAATGCAATCTTAGATAGTTTTTTTTCCTTAACATTGAGACTATTTTGTTTCACAACTTGAAAGATAAGAATTAAAAGATTTAAAAAGCATTTGTTAAATAACTCTCATGCCAAGATAATATTAGGATAGATAATGTAAATAACAAACTTTAATTTTTTATGGCCTTCAAGACTTTAAACATAAGAAATAAAAAAGATTTGAAATGGCCAAAAATCATAATCGCTATTCTTAGCACTATAGGCATAGTTGATACAGGTTCGATTACTTTAAAAAACTGGGGATTATTTAATTCGCTTTCATGCCCAGGGATACAAAATGGTTGTGAAACAGTTTTAAATAGTCCTTGGGGTACTTTATTTGAAAATAATCAAGTTAATATACCTCTCTCATTAGCTGGATTTATAACGTATTTGTCAATATTAGTTATCACAATAATACTTTCGCTTAATTTAATTTCTCCAAAAGAAAAACTAAATAAGTTTTTATGGTGGTTAATATTTCTAATATCTTGTGCGTCATCAATATTTAGCTTTTTATTAATCAATATAATGTTTTTTAAGATTCAAGCATATTGCTTTTTTTGTATACTTTCAGCAATTTTATCGTTTTCTATCTTTATAATTTCTATGATTGGAGCAAAGTTTGAAAGTAGAGAACCAATGATTTTTAGAGGTTTCATTGTAGCCATAAGTGTCCTGCTGGGGGGGCTAATTTGGTCAACAAACGTTGACCCCTCTAATGCTATTGATGTTGCAAGCCCCGCTGACAATGTATCGCCAATAATTACCACTTCAAGCTCTCCCCAGAAGGTAAAATTTGCAAAATTTTTAAGTGAAAACAATATTGTTATGTATAGTGCATACTGGTGCCCTCATTGCCACGATCAGAAACAATTATTTGGTAAGGAAGCAGTTAAAGAATTAAAAGTAGTTGAATGTGCTAAAGATGGTAAAGATAATGATTATGAGCTATGTCAAACAAAAGGAATCAGTGGATTTCCTTCTTGGGAAATAAATGGAGAAATCATTAGTGGTACTCGCGACTTGAATGAATTAGCCATAAAGACAAACTATCAAGGAGATATTAATTTTTAATAAATCTTTTTTGAATTTTTTGATCTAACTGTTGCCTAGTATGGCATGCCCAATTTTTATCTTTATCTGGAAAATCATCTCTATAATGGCCTCCTCTACTCTCTTCTCTAAATAGACAAGCTTTTAATAAAGTTATGGTGGTTATTTGTCTGTTCTTTAAATCAAGTAAAAGATTCAGTGCCCTCCTATTTCGCTCACTAAGTTTAATTTTTTGATGATATTTTATTTTTTCAAGAGTACTTAGTAAAGCATTGTTTTGTAATTGCGAAATATCGTCTTGAATATTATTTAAAAATTTATTCATATTTGCCTTATTTCGAGATACACCTAAATTTAACCAACATAGTTTTCTTAGTTCATCAATTTTTTCAGCAATTGTAGAAATTTGATCTTCTTTAGGATCTTCAATATCAAACTCTTGCAATGCTCTATCAAATTTTTCAAATTTAGAAAGGTCATTCAAAACAATTGAAGACATTTTTCTTGCGAAAACAAGACACTCCATCAGTGAATTACTTGCCAATCTATTAGCACCATGCACACCTGTAGAAGCAACTTCTCCAACGGCATATAATCCTTTTATTGTTGAAGATGCATTGAGATCAGTTTTAACACCTCCCATCCAATAATGAGCTGCAGGAGCTACGGGAATAACCTCATTTAAAGGGTTAACGCCATAATCCTGACATCGACTTAAAATCGTGGGGAAGCGCTCTACAATTTTTTCTGGGTCAATATACCGAAGATCTAAGCCAACATGATCTACATTATTATTATGCATATTTTTCATAATTGCTCTACTTACTTGATCTCTGGTAGCTAAATCGCGATTTTCAAGATTTTTAACTGGACTTTCACCATTTTTATCAACTAAAATCGCTCCTTCTCCTCTAAGTGCCTCAGATATTAAGAAGCAAGGTGCACCATAAAATTTTAAAGCAGTTGGATGAAATTGCACGAACTCTAAATCTTCGATAGCAGCGCCTGCTTTCCATGCAAGAGCAATTCCTTCACCGGAAGATTGAGCAGGATTTGTTGTATTAGTAAATAAGTGCCCACCTCCACCTGTAGCCAAAACAACAGCTCTCGATTGAATCCAATACAAATTTGCTCCATCAAGAACCTGAACTCCTCTACATTCTTCATTTTTAATGAGAAGTTCAGTTACTCTTACACCCCTGCAGTGAAGAATATTTTTTTGATTCTCAATATGATCTTCTAGAACTTCAACTAATGCTCGTCCAGTACGATCTTTAACATGCAAGACTCTTCTTCGTGAATGAGCTGCTTCCAAGGTAGTAGCTAGTTGATCAGAACTTTGATCAAAAATCATCCCTAAATTCTGCAACCTGTCCACACAGCTTGGAGCTTCTTTAACAAGCATTTCTACAGCTTGAAAATCACATAGTCCATCTCCTGCTTTTAAAGTATCCTCAGCATGAAGATCAAATGAATCATCTTGTCTAACAACAGATGCAATTCCTCCTTGAGCCCATCTACTGGAAGATACCTTACTAGTATTTCTATTTAAAAGAAGCACTTTTAAATTTTCGGGTAATTCAAGACAAGTCATAAGACCAGCAGCTCCAGCGCCTACAACAATTACATCCCAATTATTTATTGGTATCGGTTCTTGCGAAAATGGGGGCCTTAACATTAAACCAATCCACTAAAAGTTGGTTGCAGAATTGCTAAAACAATAAAAATACCATCAACAATTAATGTCGTTTGAATTACATAACTAGAAACTAAGAGTGCCTTACCACTAGAAGTATTAATTGTGGCAAAATCCAAAATTTCTTTTGAAATAAACCAAAGTATAAGAGCAAAAAAAACAATAATAGATAATGATTTTAGTTGGATAAGACTCTCTGAGGTTTTTTGAAGAATTATAGGTGCATTTTCAGAATCTGCTGTAATTACCTGCCTCCATTGATCCATGATTCCGATTAAAAATATTGTAATGTCGGTAACTGCGGTTCCAAATAAAGAAGAGATATAAAAACTTGAACCTATTTTCCATTTGGTTCCAAGTCCGACCATAGCCAGTGGCAATGCAACTGCTTCAACAGGTATATGAAGAATAGGATATGCACTTAACCAGCCCCAAAACAAGCAGCCCCCTAGCCAACTTCCTGAGACTCCTAATAATAGCGAACCTACAATAAACCATTTATCTGACTCTTTTCTAGATAATAAAAATGCGACAAAAAGGATTATACAAGTAGCACAAAGCGCACTGATAGGTTCCAATCTAACCCATGGTGCCTGAACAAATATTGGTAAAATTACAAAAAAAGAAGACCATAGTCTTAACGCAATTGGTCTAGACAATAGAGTTTTCCTAAAAATATCAATTTCAGTATGAAACTTAGTTTGCAAATTATCATTCACTTCTAGGTTTTTAGTAATTAATTCTTCCAATGCATTAAGGCTTAAAAAATATTTGAACTAATTTAGATCTATTTAATAAAACTGCAGATTACATATTTTATTAATTTAATAGTTGAAATAAATTAATCTTATTTAGTATTTTAAAAGTATTTAATATACTTTGAGTCTTATCTAAGTTTACAATAAGTATAAAATTAAAAATTCATCAGTTTATTGTGTGGAAAGAAATTGACTATAAAGAGAATTCTAATGATCTGTTAATTCCAAATATTTACTACCAAATTAGTCCCGCAGAAATTGAAAGTGTTGAAACCAATTCTATTGCTGAAGAGATAGGCTTTGAATCAGGTGATTCAATTATTACTATTAATGGTAAGAAACCAAGAGATTTAATTGACTATCAAATCCTTATTAGTGATGAAATTTTAGACATATCAATTTTAGGTAAAAACAAAAAAGTTCATAATATTAGTATTGAAAAAGATCATGACGAAAATTTAGGTATAAAATTTAAAGATGCATTGTTTGACTCAATTAAACAATGTAATAATAAGTGTCCGTTTTGCTTTATAGATCAACAACCAGATGGTAAAAGAAAAAGTCTCTATGTAAAAGATGATGACTATCGATTGAGTTTTTTATATGGTTCTTATTTAACGCTGACCAATTTAAATAAAGATGACTGGAATAGAATATCTACCCAAAAACTATCTCCACTTTTTATTTCAGTGCACGCCACTGACCCAAAGACCAGAATACAATTATTAAAAAATAAAAAAGCAAGTCAAATTCTTGCTCAAATTGAATGGTTAGAGCAAAATTCAATACAAATACATGCCCAAATAGTTGTATGTCCAAAAATTAACGATGGGAAGATCTTAGAAAAATCTATTTACGATCTTGCAAAATTTCATAAAAAAAATTTTAAAACTGTTCTCTCAACAGCAATAGTACCAGTGGGTCTCACAAAATTTAGGCCTGAAAAAGATGGATTAATTCCAATTAGCAAAGAATATGCAAGAGAAACAATTAGGCAAGTAGAAAAAATTCAAACCTATCTTCAAAAAAGTATTGGGACACGTTTTTGTTGGCTTGCAGACGAATGGTACCTAATTGCTGGTATCAAATTACCAAGCTACAAAACATATGAAAATATGCCCCAAGAATCTAATGGAGTTGGTTCAATTAGAAGTTTTCTTAAAACATTAGAAACCAGAGCGAAATCTCTACCAAAGAGAGTAAACAAACAAAGAAAAGTTAGTTGGATTGTTGGGAAATTAGTTTACGATGCACTTCTGCCCATAACAAAAAAACTAAATAATATTAATGGACTAACAATTAATCTATACGGCTTGCCAAGTGTGTATTGGGGCCAAGATCAAGTTGTAACGGGACTTTTAACTGGGGAAGATTTAATCACTGGACTACTAAATAAAGATTTAGGAGAAAGTATTTTCATACCATCAGTAATGCTTAAACTGAATAGTGATTTATTTTTAGATGATAAGAACATAACTGAAGTTTCAAATAAATTGAAAACTGATATTCACGTTCTTGATGATACAAATGATATTATTGATACTCTAATTGGTATTTCTAATATTAAAAAATAATTAATTATGTTTAGAAAACTCTTAAAACCAATTTTAGTTTTTCCTCTGTGTTTATACATTAATTCTCAAGAAGCACTTCTAAGTGAAACCAAAAATAATATTGAAGAAATCTTAAAAGAAAAAGATACTCAAATATTCCTTAATTATTCAGATATTGGTAATATCACTTTAAAAAATAACCAAGAACTTAAAGCATTAGAAAATTTAGTAACTTCATCAAGTTTTAATCTTTCGAGCAAAATTGCAAAAAGATTTCCTACATTTGATTTACAGGCTAACGGATTGCCAAAGTATGTTGCTGGTAAAAATTCAAATAGTAAATCAACCACTACAAAAACTTCTCAATTTTCAGCGAACCCATCTTTTAATATTAAATTAGATTTGATAGATCCTTTAAGGGTGTCTGAAATTAAAATAGCTAGCGATAATTATGCGATAGCAAAAAACAATTATGAGATTAAAAAGAAAGATCTTTTACAAGAAGCAAAATCTCGGTACCACAAACTCCAGAAATCTTATAAAGATATCAAAAACAAAAAATTAACTCTTGATTTATCAATTACTAGTTTAAAAGATGCTCAATCAAAGTTTAATGCTGGAATAGGCACAAAATTTGAAGTTCTTGAAGCTGATGCTCAATTATCTAGAGATAGACAATCTCTTAATGAAACAAAAATTCAGCATCGGATTAATAAAATTTCATTGAAAGAAATTTTAAATATAAAAGGAGACTTAATAATTAATCAAAATCAAAAATTAATAGGGTTTTGGAAACATAAATTAAACAAGAATATAAATGAGGGTCTAGTGAATAGTCTTTCCCTAAAAAATATTAATTTAAAAAAATCAATTAAACAAAATCAAGCTAATAGTTATCTGAACGCTTACAAGCCAAATATATATATAAGTAATTCATTTTCCAGTTCATTCTCTAGAGGTGATTCCTTGGCAATCCAGATAGATCCTGATAAATCTGGATCTTCATATACAAATACTATAAGCTTAAATTTTGGTTGGAATATTTTTGATGGTGGGCAAAATAAGAATTTATATAAATCTAGTAAAGCTGATGCTAGATCTGAAGATTACTCCTACAAAAATCTTGAGAATATTTTAAAAACTAATATTAATAAAGCTTATTTGAATTTAAAATTAAATGAAGAAAAAATCCTATCATCTTTAAAAGAAATTTCTTCTACGAAAGAATCTTTAAGATTGGCGAGATTAAGATATGACATAGGAATATCTACACTTAAAGATGTTCTTATAAGACAAAAAGAGCTAAGCAATGCAAATTCTAATAATATTAATGCAATTTATAATTACAATTTAAATTTAGATGAATTAGAGAGATTAACTTTTCTTGAAGTAAGCAATATTTGTGATGATAGTGTTAATTTCAAAAAAAATGATATTCAATCTATTTGCAATATTTGAATATGGAAAGTAAAGATTTAACCGATAAACAGTTAAAAGATTTAGATTCTTTGTTTGATTTAGTTAGTTATCGCCAATTAAAAGACTTTGGAAACATCAGCGCAAAAAATAAGTCAGATGGTTCATTAGTTACAAATTGTGATTTATGGAGTGATAAAAAAATTGTAGAGTCTTTATCTATAATTGCTCCTAATGAAGGCGTTCTTAGTGAAGAAGGTGGAAAGTTAGTTCCTAAAACAAACGCTTATTGGATAGTAGATCCTCTAGATGGAACGACAAACTTTGCTGCAGGAATTCCATATTGGTCCATATCTGTAGCAAGATTTACAGATGGTAAACCTCAATCCTCTTTTCTAATTATTCCTACTTTAAAGAAAAAATTTGTAGCAATCAAAGGTAAAGGTGTTTGGCTGAATAACAAAAAAGTAGCTATTAAAAATAATCAAAAAAGTGAATGCGTATCTTTGTGCAGTAGATCTATTAAAATTTTGCAGAAAAAGCCTAATTCTATATTTCCAGGAAAAATAAGATTACTTGGCGTATCAAGTTTAAATTTAACAAGTGTTGCATTGGGACAGACTTTTGGAGCCATAGAATCCACTCCCAAAATCTGGGATATTGCAGCCGCATGGCTACTTTTAGAAGAACTCAATTGTTCCATTGAATGGTTAGAAATGAACCCTTTGCATTTGTCTGCTGAACAAGATTTACAAGATACTAATTTTCCTTTAATTGCTGCTTGGACAGAAGAAAAAATTAAAGTTTTAAGGCCATGGGGTAATTTATTAGTCGAAAAATAATTCAATAATAAATTTATTAAAGACTTGAAAAATATCACTATTAGATACAATAAAAAAGACTTTGGAGAAATATTTGAAGAGAATTAATATTCAGCGTAGTTCAACCTGGATTATTAAAAGTTTATGGGGAGCTTGTGAAAGATGGAGCAGATCAGATTGTATTGATTTAAGCGCTGCATTTGCATATTACACACTTCAGTCTTTCTTTCCGATACTTCTTATTTCTCTCTCAATAGCTTCATGGTTTCTTGGTAAACAAGATGGGTTAGATCAACAAATAATATCTATTGCAGCTCAAATTTTACCTCCATCCGTTGTTGAATTAGTTGAAACAACATTATTCAAATTAATTGATCAAGGCTTTGGAGCAGGAATTTTAGGAGCGATGTTTTTACTCTTTACTGCAGGAAATGCATATTTATCGCTTCAAAGAGGTTCAGATAGACTTTGGGAAGATGAGCTTCCATCCAGAAAAGTAAACTCTGCTTGGCAAGAGCAAGCCTCAAGATTTCTTAGGAATAGAATTGAAGCTTTCTTAATAGTGTTTTTTATAGGTTTTTTAATGGTATTAGATCAAATTAGTGCAAATCTTAGAATGATTCCAACAACAGTTTTAGAAAATCTATCAAATTCAAGTAATTTTTTATCTAGTTTCTTTATGAAATTACCCCTCTTACAGGTTGGTCAATTTGCTTTTCCGCTAGTAGGATTTTCATTAATGGCTTTATTACTTCAAGCACTTTTACCAAGTAGAAAAGTTCCACTAAAGCCGCTAATCCCAGGTTCCATTTTAATAGGAATTGGCCTAACTACTCTTAATCTTGCGGTTAGTAAAAGTATTCTTTCTCTTGGGGTAAGATTCCAAGCATATGGTTTTATTGGAGGTTTTTTAGTACTAACTTTATGGGTATGGCTATTAGGCGTTATATTATATTTTGGACAGTGTTGGAGTGTTGTTATAGCTAGTATGTCTTTAATAAATAGGAGAAGAAATTAATTTTATAAAATACAAAACAATATGATTTTTTTAATTTAATGAATAAAAGTTTAATAGTGTACTCTTCAATATTCCTAATAGTTATCCCTATTTTTGGGCTAAACTTTTTATTACATTTCATAGGAAACATTCTTTTACTTTTATTTTTAGTACCTATCCTAATAATATTGATTACATTGATAAGTTTTAGTTTCTTAAAATCAAAAATAAATATTTGTAATCAATGTGGTTCTATAACTTTTGGAACAAATGATAATTGTATAAAGTGTGGTGCAGATTTAGATGATATAAATTTAGAAGATTCTAGAAAAAAAGATGAAACTATAATAGAGGTAAAAGCGGAAGAAATTCATTGATTTAAGTCAATTTTCAATAGTAGGTTTTACCCAATTCCGATTTGTCTTAAAATACTCTGACCTGTAATTAATTCTGTACCTAAACCTATTAATATACCCATCATGGCCATTCTCCCATTCCATGTTTCTGCAAAATTTACAAAACCAAATCTTGGTTGATTATCCTCTTTCATAATAGAGCTTTAAAAAATTAATAAATATATCTTAGCGTTAGACGGTTAAATTTATGGAAAAAAGTTATAGATTATCTAACATGTCTTAAACCATCAACTGGCTTATATTCATCTCCAGTTAATTCCTCATATATTATGGCAGGCAACCCTGTCTCAAACATAGTCTGCAGTGCTTCTTTAAGCATAGGATTCCAGCCTCCAGTACTTACTTTACCGTGTCTGACTGTCCAGTCCCAAGTACCTTGTAAATCTCTAGGCATCCTGCCTTCTCTATCTCTCCTTGCAACTAAATCCAGAGATTCAACTAAGCCAACAATTACTGGATTTTTTCCATAAGAAGGAGTTAAGCTTAATTCCAATCTCACAGGATCATCTTTAACCATCTTGAGACGAAACCTAGGTGGCAATTTAAGTGATCTTATTACTCCTGAAACAATCTTTGTTTTTAATTCCAATTTTTTACCTTATAAACAGTGAATTGAATTTTTAATCAGTTGTAGTTCCTTTTTCTTCTAAACTATTATCTATATCGTTTGAAAATCTAACAGTAAGTAATTCTTCTTGAGTTATATTTCCAGATTGATCAAGGAGTTCAGGATGAATTGTATATTTGTTTTGTTTGATATTAGTATCAATAGGCCTATTTGGCTTTTTATCAAATGTTCCCCATCCATTTGACATTACCTTAAAAGCTTTCCAAACTAAATAGGTAAGAGCTGCTGAATAAATAATCGGGAATAAGAAAGACATTAACTTTATAACATGTATGTAATTTATGTATATAATAGCTCGAAAAAAATCAAATTAGCTATTTAATAAAACGAATTCTCTTGATTAACATAAAATTTCGGAGAATCACTATAATAATTTTTATATTAGGAAAACCACTTAGGATGTTTTTAAGGGATCTGAGACTAACTAAAAATAAAAAATTCTCTTTTAGGAAATTATTTTTTTTTTCATACTTAGCACTTATCTTAATAAATAAATCAAATGTAATATCTGAGCCGATAAAAAATCAAAGTCAGTATAACGAATCTAAAATTTCAAATATCTCTTTCATATCAAAAGCGATAAAAAAAACAGGGCCCTCTGTAGTGACTATTGACACCCAAAGATTTGTTAGAAATAAACAATTTTCTAGAGATTCAAGGATTTTCTTAGACCCATATTTTGAAAGGTTTTTTGGTCTAGAATTAGCGCCTGAAAATCAAACACGAATAGAACAGAGCCAAGGAAGCGGTTTTATTTTTGATGATGGTCTTGTAATGACTAATGCCCATGTTGTAAATGGATCTGAAAAGTTAATTGTTGGCTTATCAAATGGGCAAAAATATAGAGGAAAATTAATAGGACAAGATTTATTGACTGATTTAGCTGTTATAAAGCTTGAAGGCAAAGGACCTTGGCCAAAAGCGATACTAGGTGATTCAACAAAAATAGAGGTTGGTGATTGGGCAATTGCTGTTGGAAATCCCTTTGGATTAGAAAATACAGTTACTTTAGGAATAATTAGTAATTTAAGTAGAAATGTCTCAGAGTTAGGAATATATGACAAAAAATTTGAATTAATTCAGACAGATGCAGCAATCAATCCTGGTAATTCTGGGGGGCCATTGCTAAATAGTAAAGGAGAAGTGATTGGCATAAATACTCTAATTAGATCAGGTCCTGGGGCAGGCCTAAGTTTTGCAATTCCAATAAATAAAGCTAAAAATATCGCATCACAACTGATTAAAAATGGAAAAGTAATCCACCCTATGATTGGAATTAGTTTGATAAACGAAACTTACTTTGATAGTAATAAAAATATTGTCAAAGTAGGATACGTTGTCCCAAATAGTCCTGCCGAAAAAAGTGGAATCTTGATTAATGACATTATTTTGAAAGTTGGAGAAAAAGAAATTAATAATTCTTCGAATGTCGTAAATGAAATAAGTAAAAATGGAATTAATAAATCTATAAATATTACATTAAAGAGAAAAAATAAAATTATTATATTAAAAGTAAAACCTAAAGATATTAAAGATTTATCAAAAAAATGAATTTCTAAAGTTCATTATCTTTAAGTATTTCTACACATTTAGAGATACAAATCCCATCGGAAATATCACAACTAGAAATACATTCAAAATAACTTTCTACAGGGTCAGTGTTCAAATAATTACTGTCTTTTGAATCATACTTTTTCATAAATATTTTGGATAAATTATACGCAATTATTAGATTAAATAATGCCATGAAATATGTAAAGAAAAATAAGTGATCTTGCCTAGAGAATTGTAAAGTTTTCTAAAAAACAAGAATAATATTACAGAAAAAATACTTTTTGAGAAATTGCATATATTTATTATTTAATTCTTTTTTTTCGCTAGAAAATATTCATAATTACCATTGTAAGATAATAATTTAGATTCTTTAATTTCTATAATCCTATTTGCTACTTTAGAGATAAAATATCTATCATGCGAGATAATAAACACTGTTCCTTTATAATTATTAATTGCAAGTTCTAAATTCTCTTTAGTTTCAAGATCTAAATGATTTGTTGGTTCATCAAGAAGTAAAAAATTACTCGGATTTATTATCATCAAAGCCAATGCTAATCTTGCTTTTTCTCCTCCACTAAGTTGTTTAACATATTTGAAAACAGAATCTTTATGAAATCCAAATCCTCCTAAAAATGTCCTGACTTTTTGTTGGGGCCATTCTGGCGCTTTTGCATATATTAACTCAATAACTTGATTTTCAACAGAAAGGGCTTCAGCTTGATTCTGCTCATAATAACTTGTTATTACATTGTGTTTACCTAAATTAATTTCTCCCATCTCAGGTTTTATTTTTTTCATTATCAATTTAAACAAAGTAGATTTACCGCATCCATTAGGACCCAAAAATGCTATTTTTTCTCCGGCAGAAACCTTTAAATTTACATCTAATAAAAGTATTTTTTCTTCGAAGCTATGTGATAAATCTTTAATTTGAAGGACTGATTTACCAGAGCGTGGACAATCTGGAAAATTAAACGAAGGGCTTTTTTTTCTTAAAATAATTGGATCAATTTTTGAAAGCTTTTTTAATTGTTTCTCTCTACTTTTAGCCTGTTTACTCCTTGTTGCACTAGCACGAAATCTTTCAATATACTTCCTTTGTAATTCAATCTCTTTTTGCTGCAAATCAAATGCTTTTTTTTGAGATTCCTCATTTAAAGATTTTTGCTCAACAAAAAAGGAATAATTTCCATTATATGTTTCTGAAATGCCACTTTCTATAAAAATAATCTTTTTACATAATTTATCTAAGAAATATCTATCATGACTAATTAATATAATTGCTATTTTTAAAGAAATTAAATACTCTTCTAGCCAAAAAATTGTTTCTAAATCTAAATGATTAGTTGGCTCATCGAGCAAAAGTAAATCAGGTTTTTGCAAAATGATTTTGCCAAGAGCAACTTTCATCTGCCATCCACCCGAAAAATTTCCTACTAATTTGTCAGCATCTGCTTGAGAAAATCCAAGTTTTGGTAAAATCTTTTCTACTTCTGCCTGCATTTGATAGCCACCTAAAGCTTCAAATTTTTCTTGATATGTTGCTAATTGCTTGACAAGGTTGGTAAGTTTTTCAGAGTCCCTACTGATTTCTAGAGATTTCATTTGATTTTCAATCTCTAAAAGTTTATTTGAAACTATTCGAATATCTCTAAAAGAACTTTCTAGTTCCTCTCTTACTGTATTACTTAAATTACAATCTAATTCTTGCTTTAAATGAGAAATTTTAGGATTACCTTCCTTGAGGACCGACCCACTTGTTTGATCTTCCTCTCCAATTAAAATTTTAAATTGAGTAGATTTTCCTGCACCATTAGAGCCAACAAGGCCTATTTTTTCTCCCTTCTTAATCTCCCAATTAATATTTTTTAAAACAACATCAGTAGAGTATATTTTACTTATTTGGTCTAATCTAATCACTTTAAAAACTGAATTTACAAAAAAAATTTTGTAGAATAAAATTAATCTATGAAAAGAATAGAACAAATTGTAGTAATTTTCATAGCTGCCTTATTAGCTATCCCAAGTTATTGGTTTTTTTGGACTTTAGCTGGTGGTGGTGGATACAACAAAAGAATAGCTCCAATCACGAATGAAGAAAATAACCCCTTACCTGTAACTAAAGACCTCCTCGAGCCTTAATTAACCATAATTTAGTCTCTTCGTCATCAACAGATTCCAAATATTCCACAACCTCTTCTTTTGTAACTTGAATATCTAATTCTCTACCAATCTCACAAATTTTTTCTAAAGCTAATTTTGGATTAGTTAAAGCCATCAAAAATAAACTTTGTTTTTGTTTAGAATCATTTGCAATCAAATTATAGAGTTTTTCAACATTACTAATCATCAGTTTTCCTTAATTCATACCAATAGAATATTCCCTTATGCTACGTTTTGTTCATTATATTTATTTATAGATAAATCATGATCTGCATCTTTTATTTCTTTAGCTGAGGCATCTGCCATGCTTCTAGCATCTAAACATAGAACTTTTCTTAGCTTTGCAAAATTAGCAGCGTGAGATACCCTTCCATCTTTCTGAGCAAAGTATTCAGAACGCTGAAGTGTTTGGTGAAGATGCGTCAATAAATATGGACTGATGACTGCTGATACTAATACATCACTATTTTCATTATTTAAAGACTCTGATTGTTTTATTATTTTTTTCTTTTTATCAATTTTTGATCTTTGAGACGAATCAATTTTTCTTGAATTTTTCATAATTTAAACAAGGGACTAATTATTCAAAGGCTTATATATCCTTACTAATAATATACACAAAGATAGTATCCTTGACTAACTGTGTATACTAAGAAGTAACAGTTATGAAGTTAGACTCATGGCAACCCGCCAAAATTCTACTAACGGAAAGCCGAAATCTCCCAGGATACAAGTAGTTCTACCTGAATTAATTTGTGAGCAACTAACATCTTTAGCTGAGAGTGAATCAAGAACTGTCAGTAATATGGCAAAAGTATTGATTCAAGAGGGTATAAAAAAACATTTTGAGATAGAGGTTAACTCACCTAAAGCAGATAAACCAATTAATACTGATAATTTTAGAAATTCATTAGAAAGGCAAGGGATTAAAAGGTTAAAAGGAGCCCCTCAAAGAATTAGATATACCAAAAACTCAGAGAATCAATAATTAATTTTGTGGCAATTTTTGTAAATCTGCAGTTTTTCCCATAACTACCAAAATATTTCCTCTTTCGAGTATATATTTTGCAGGAGGATTCACTGTTAATTTTTCCGCAGGACCAGCAGCAAGAACGTTCACTAAATAATTTTTTCTTAAATTTAAATCTCTTAAAGATCTACCAATAAATTCTTCTGGAACTTTTATTTCATCTATTCCAGTTTGATTGTCCAATTCTAACCTTTCTATGAGGTTAGGTCTAACAAGCTCTAAACCTAATCTTTCACCTTGCATTCTAGAAGGGAAAACAACCTTATCAGCTCCTACTCTTTTTAACATCTTTTCATGCAAATCACTCGTAGCTCTTGCAATTACTTTTTTTACTTTTGTACCCTCACTATCCTTTGCAATAAGTGTAGTGGTAATGCTCGCTTCAATTGGCTCACTAATACCAACTACAACTGTATTCATCTCTAAAATACCAGATTCCTTCATTGATTCTTCATCTGTACAATCTATTACTCTTGCCTCAATAGAAGGCTCCAATTGTCTCAAGTCGTCGATCGCCTTTTCCGAAGAATCCGCAGCTAACACTTCTGCTCCATTACTTATAAGTTCTCTACAAACAGCCGTTCCAAATCTACCAACTCCTACAACAGCAAAAGTTAAAGCTTCCTCCTCTTTTTTTGGAGACCATTGCCACCAATCAGCCATAATAAATTTTAGGTTACACTAAACATAAAGATCAGCTTTTGGATAGCCAATTCTTTTTTGTCTCTCTATTCTACTCTTATACAGAGCTTGCCATAAGGCACTTAAAAGTAAGAGGATGCCAAGTCTGCCTACAAACATGCCAACAATAAGAATAAATTGACCAAAATGATTTAATTTTGCTGTTAACCCGATATCAAAACCGACTGTCGCAAATGCAGAAATACAAGTAAAAAGAATTTCTAGAAATGTAAATGATTCTTTTTTAATAAAAGTATTTGTTGTACTTAACAACATAGCCATGAAAAGAATAAAAAGTAAAGAGCCAACTGTAATACCAACGGCTTTTAAAATAACTTTATCTGAAATTAATCTATTACCTATAATTACATCTTTTTGACCACTTAATGTTGATCTAGTAGCTGCCATTAAGGCAATAAAAGTTGTAGTTTTTATTCCTCCACCAGTTCCGCCGGTGCTTGCTCCAATAAACATCAATGTCATTAATAACAAAAGGCCTGTATCTGAGACTGAATTTAAAGATATTGGAAAATTTGTAAATCCCGCTGTTCTTGCGCTAACAGTTTCAAAAATAGATGATAATAATTTTTCAAAGAAATTTAAATCATTAAAAAATTTACTATTCAATAAAGTCTCAGTTATGAAAAAACCAAATGATCCAAAAATTATTAAAGAAAAGCTTGTTCTTATAACTAATCTAGAGTGAAGACTCAATTTTTTATATGAAAGATTTTTTCTATTAATCCATATATCATCAATCACTCTCCATCCAAGTCCTCCCATTACAATTAAAAAAATAAACACAATATTAACAACTAAATTAGATCGGTAGTCTTGAAGGCTATTAGACCATAAAGAAAAACCAGCATTATTATATGCAGATATACTATGAAAAATTGCGGACCAAAGTCTTTCCCAATGATTTTGAATTCTTACAAATCCAAAAAAATATAATATTATTGCTCCAAAAGATATAATAGAAGCAGCTGTAATGGCGATACTTTGAAAAGTTCTACCTATTCCACCAACCCCAAATTCATCAAGAGTCTTACCTTTATCCAATCTAGTTCTAAGCTGTGTCCCTTTAACAACAAATCCTTGCAAAAAAGTTGTAATAGCCATTAACCCTAAACCGCCCGACAAAAGCATAAAGGCCAAAAAAATTTGCCCAAAAATATTTAAATCAACCCCTACATCAATAATAGTTAATCCTGTCACAGTTATTGCTGAAGTAGATGTAAAAAATGCCTCCCACAAACCAACATCTGATGAAGAGCAAAGTGGTGAACTTATTATTAAGGTCCCAAAAAATATAATAATTAATCCGGTGACAATTGTGAATTGAGGTACAGATAACTTTCTGTAAATATCTTTTAATTTATAAAACGTATTCTTAATGTTCACTTAACTCAATTGTAATTTAAAATTATCAATGCTGGTACAGTTAATGACATTATAAATGTCAACCCAGCACCATATTTTGCGATGTCCAAGAATCTATATCTTCCAGGACCATAAACCATTAAATTGGTTTGATAACCCATTGGAGTCAGAAAAGATTGACTTGCACCAAACAAAACTAGCATTATTAAAGCATTTGGTGATATCGCTAAAATATTAGAAAACTGTATAGCAACAGGTAAAATTAGCGCAACGGAAGCAGCATTACTAATAAATTGAGTAAGAAGTACTGTAGCTACAAAAATTACCATTAACGCGAAATAAATAGGCATTCCATTTAAAATAAAATTCAAATTTATTGCTATTAAATCGGCTAATCCAGTAACTTGCATAGCTACACTAAAACAAGATAATGAGCCCAATAATAAAATAATATCGAGCCTAATTGATCTTTGAATTTCTGCAGGACGTAAACATCCACTAGCAACCATTGCTATAACTGCCAAAAGAACAGATCCTACTAATGGAATATTAGTTATAGAAGGCAAGATAACCATTCCAATTGCAATTGCAATTGCAATTGGTTTTCTAATTAAAACTGGCAAATCATCCTCAAATTGATCCAAAATTAATAAGTCGTTACTTGCTTGCAAACCTCTAATTGAATCCAGAGGTGCCTGGAGAAGTAAAACATCTCCTGCTCTTAAGACAGCTTGGCCTAATCTTTCCTGAACAGTTTGTTGACCTCTTCGCAGGGCTAGAACTGTCGCGTTATGGCGTTGCCTAAATCTTAGTTCTCTCAAGCTTGCTCCTGCTAATGTTGAACCGGATGGCAACAAAGCTTCAAATGTTTTTGTGCCTTCTTCATTAGAAAAATCATTAGTACCCTCAAAAGATTTCTCATTTTCCGCTAATAAAATTGTGTGTTCTTGCTGTAATCGTAATAAATCCGCTCTTGTTACACGTACTATTAATCTATCTTCAGGTTCAAATTTGCGATCTGCAAGAGGAGGTAGTATTACTTTTCCATTTCTTTGCAACTCTAGAATATCAACATCAAATCGTCTTTGTAATCTACTATTTCTTACTGATTGCCCAATTAATTCAGAATCTACAGGAATAGTAACTTCTGTAAAATAAATATTCATATTACCATTTTTAATAAAATCTTTATTACTTCCTCTATCAGGTAAAAGTACCTCAGAGAATAAAATCATATATGTTGCACCTATTAACCAAACTGGTATCCCAATTGAAGTTAAGCTAAATAATTCAAGAGACCCATAACCTAATTGTTGACTAATATCACTCACTAAAAGATTTACTGAGCTCCCTAATAACGTAAGTGTCCCTCCTAATAAAGTCGCAAAAGATAAAGGCAAAAGAACTTTAGAAGGCGAAATATTTCGTCGCTCGCACCAGCCCTCTATCAAAGGTAAAAGAGAAGCTACAACAGGAGTATTAGGCACAATTCCAGATAGCGGAGCTATTAAAAAAGTTATAAGAGTTATTAATTTTCTCGGTGTTTTAACATTTTCAGAAGATATAAGCTCTCTTACCCTATCTAAAGCACCGCTTTTGAATAATGCAGATGAAACTGCAAATAGACCCATCAAAGTTATTAAAGATGGGCTCCCAAATCCAGCTAAAGCTTTTTCAGGAGTTAGTACTCCGGTCACAATAAATATTCCAACGCACAACAACCCAGTTAATTCAGGAGCAATAATATTTCTTATGAATAAAATTAATGACAGAATTAAAACTAATACTGTTATTAAAGCATTGAAATTATTACTAAAAAAAGAAATTAGATTCATATGTAACTTATTTAACTCAATATACCCAAAAACAATATTTCAAAAAAGTTTAATTGGAATTATCTTTTTTAAGAAACTTTTTAAAAATAGATTTTTTTTGGAATATCCATGAAGATGCAGATTTTAGGCTTTCCATAATATCAGGCAACTTAGAAGCATATATAAGTCTTCTTGCTTCAAAAGCCAATTTTCCAGATAAAGTAACCCCAAGTCCAGAAATTGAAGCTTCGCCTATTCCTAAGCTAATCATTTCACCATTATCTTGAAATTCAAAGGGTAAAGGATCTTTTCCTTGAATTAATAGTTCTAGATTTTTTGCGAGATGATTTCCTTCCTGCATAGCGACCTGAGCAGTTATGGGTAAATCCTCCATTCCTTCAATAACTGAAATATCACCAATAGCAAAACAGTTTTTATGGTTTTCTATTTGCAAATTATTATTAACTAAAATTCGTCCAAATTTTTTTGGTATTTGATCAGTTTCCAGGTAAGACAAATTAGGTTTAACACCTGCAGTCCAAATAACAATATCTTTATCCAAGGAAGTTATTCCAACTTCACTAGAAATACTAATCTTAGTTTCTGAGACTTCTTTAACTGTGGAATTCAAAAGAACGTTGATTTTTCTTTTTTCTAATGCCTTCTCCGCTTGTTCTCTATTAAAAATTTTGTTTTTATTGAGGATTTCGTTTGATTTTTCTATTACATTAATTTCAAATTGATCTGTAAAAATATCTTTAATTTTGCATGCCAACTCGATGCCAGAGGGACCACCTCCAACTATGAATAACTTTTTATGCGACGCAGTATCTTGTGATTTTTTTAAAAAAGAATTTAATTTATTTAGATCGTGAACATCATTAAAAAAATAACAATTTTCATCTACACCTTTTATAAAAAAACTATTTGGAATAGATCCTGTACAGATAACAAGAAACTGATAATTTAATTTTAAATCGTCACTAAATTCAAGAATATTTTCTTGGAAGGAAATCTTGGTTAAACAATTTCTTAAAAAAGTTATACCCATATCAGAAAAAATATTTGCAAATTTTGGGGTGGCTTCCCAACTTCTTATTTCTTCACTTAAAACTTCGTACATTAAAGGTTTAAAAATAAAGTCAGTTTCAGAATCAACCACAAGAATCGGTAAAGAAGGATTAAGATTCTTTAAATTCAAAGCAAATGTCATACCTGCAAAACCTGCTCCAACTATTACTATTGGTTTTTGTATTGATTTCATTAGAGAAATATTGTTATGCGTAAATGTATTATTAAACTATACGAATAATTTTTAAATTGAGCGAAATAAAATTAAACTCATAACCAAACTGAAGAATGATTGAAAAAATCCACAAAGATATTCAAACTAACTTGAGGAAATATAATCAAGAGCTAGTAGATATGAAGCCTCAAGGAATGCTTACATGGGGTTATGAAAAGTTTGATAATCAATTTGCTATTACAACAAGTTTTGGTATACAATCATCAGTCCTTTTAGATATGGTCAGTAAGTTATGTCTACAAAAAAAGATCAAAATATTTTGGATAGATACAGGTTACCTTCCTCCAGAAACATACCAATATGCTGAAAAGCTTATTGATAATTTATCCTTAGAAGTTGAAGTTCTGCAAAGTGAATTATCTCCAGCAAGAATGGAGGCCAAATACGGAAAACTTTGGGAAACAAATAAAGAGAGTGATTTAGATAAGTATCATAAATTGAGAAAGATAAAACCTCTAGAAAATGGTCTAGAAAAATATGATATTTTCTGCTGGGCAAGCGGTGTTAGATCAAGTCAAACAGAAAATAGAAACAAAATGAGATTCATAGACGTAATTCGTCAAAGACTCTCTTTAAGACCTTTATTAAATTGGACAAAGAAAGATATTTTTTATTATATGGAAGAGAATAATTTACCTGCCCATCCACTTTTTATCAAAGGTTATTCTTCTGTAGGGGATTGGCATTCAAGCAGTCCCGATGGTATTGAAACAAAGGGTAGAGATACAAGATTTGGGGGGCTTAAACAAGAATGTGGAATACACACTAATAATTAAATTGATCATAAAATAATGGTCTCAGATATAGATTTTTTATTAGTAGGCAATAGTAGGCTTCATTGGGCAAAATATTCTAAAAATCAATCTAAATTCTTCCATACCAAAAAAGAGCAAAAAGTTCCCGAAAATATAGATCTTGATCAATTAATTTGGGCTTCTGTAGGAAAACTACCAAATTTTTTGCTGAAAAAAGAAAATGAAATAAAAACTATAGATATTCAATTATCAAATCTTCCTACTTATTTTGGAGTTGATAGAGCTCTTGCCTGTATTGCCGCTTTAAAAATTATTGAAAACCCTTTCAAAAAAGATTTGCTAATTGCAGATTTTGGAACAATATTATCAATAACAAAATTAAATTCAAATGGGTCTATTATTGGAGGTCAACTTCTTCCAGGTTTTCTAACACAATTAAACTCAATGGAACAAAATACAAAAAATCTTAAAGTTCCCAAAAAATATGATATTCCGATCAAAGATTTTTTAATTAATACAGAAGAAGCAATCTTAAAAGGAGTAATCAACTCTCTTACCGGCGTGATTCATAGTTTATTTAATCCTGAAAAGGATATTTTAATAATCTGTGGAGGGGACTCTCAATTACTCACAAAATCTCTAAAGACTCAAAAAGAAAATATTATCAATGCTCCTAATTTAGTTATGGAGGGGATGATTATTCACTACCTGTCCATAACAAAATTAGCTTAACCCAAGATCTGCAATTATATGATCAGCCATTATTGCTGCTTTTACCTTTAAGTAAATTTTTTCGATATTACCTTCAGTATCAATTAAAAAAGTATTTCTCATCATTCCCATATATTCTTTTCCCATGAATTTCTTCAGTCCATAGCTATCGTAATCAGAAGAAACTTTGAAAGGTTCAGGATCAGTTAAAAGAATAAAAGGTAAATTAAATTTATCTATAAACTTCTTATGAGAGGATGCATTATCTTTACTAATTCCAAGCACAACAATATTATTTTTTTGGAGTAAATCCCAATTCTCTTTAAAATTACATGCTTCTTTGGTACATCCTGGAGTATTATCTTTTGGATAAAAATATAGTATTATTCTTTTACCTTTAAAATCACTAAGAGAAACTTCTTTCTCAAAAGAATCTTTTAATTTAAATTCTGGTGCTTTGTCGCCAACCTTAAGAGCCATTGAAATTATTAAATGAGTATGAATATAAAATACCAAAAATTTGGTTTTATGAGATTAAAGGTGTGCAAGATGTCGCAACTCTAGAAGAAATTAAAACTGCAAAAAACCTAACAAATTCAAGATCAAAGATTTTCTTAGAAACAAGAGCTTATTTGCGACAATCACTTTCAACACTTTTTGATTTAGACCCCCTAGAAATTCCAATTAATGCTCATCCTGGAGAACCTCCAAGTTTACCCTCCGGCATGGGAAATATCAGTTTAAGTCATTGTAAAGATGCCATCACTATAGTCTGGCATAAAGGCAAAATAGGGATTGATATTGAGAGGACAGATAGAGATTTTAACCATATAAAATTTGCAGAAAAATATTTTTTTCATACCAATAAATCAAATCATAATAATTATTTAACAAAAAATATGATATTAAATCAATGGTGTGCTGTTGAAGCGGCTATAAAATGGGATCATGGAAAATTAGCTAATGATATTAACCATTGGCAATTTTTTGAAAAGCCAAAAGAGTTAATTCATAAGAAGAAAAACATACATTTAAATTATTCACAGATTAACTTCCATAATTGGACTATCGCTTTAGCCTATGAAGAAAAAACTTCTTTTAATACTGAGATTATTTGTTGTTCGAAAAATTTTTAGTTTTCTTTTCTTCTACGCAGTTCTTCATATTGAGTTTTTTCCCATCCATTATTTTTTGGTTCCCATATTTTTAAACCTCTTAAATATTTAGGAAGATATTCTTGTGCGACCCAGCTACCTGGATAATTATGAGGATTGACATAACTATTAGAATTATTTTTTAAATGAAGTGGAACATCAAAAGCATTGGTAGACTTGATTGTTTCAATTGCTTTAAAAATACTTTTCGTACTATTACTTTTTGGAGACATAGCTAAATATAAAGAAGCCTGTGTTAAAAAATATAATCCTTCTGGAAAACCAACTCTATCAAAAGCATCGCAGCAGGATTGTACAACTACTATGGCATTAGGATCAGCTATTCCAATATCTTCACTGGCAGATATAAGTAGTCTTCTAAAAATAAAATTAGGATCTTCACCAGCCTCCAGCATATTCGCAAGCCAGATTAAAGTTGCATCTGGATCAGAACCTCTTATGGACTTGATAAAGGCACTGATTACATCGTAATGATTTTGTCCATTTTTATCGTAAACAATATTTTTCTTTTGAATTGCATCCTCTGCTATTGAGAGATTAATCTTGATTTCTTTAGCATCATTTTCAGCAGTTGTCTCTATGGCCATCTCTAGCGCATTGATTAATGTTCTTGCATCACCGCCAGAAAATTTAATTAAATGAGTTATGGAATCTTGAGTTAAATAAACCTTTTTTGAATCTTTTTTTTTAGAATAGTGAGTTATGACTTTTTGTATTATTTTCTGCAAATCATTTTCTGACAAAGGAAGTAATGTAAAAATACGAGACCTACTAACAAGCGCTTTATTAACAGCAAAGAAAGGGTTTTCAGTTGTAGCACCAATAAAAGTTATAGTTCCATTTTCTATTGAAGGTAATAAAGCATCTTGCTGAACTGATGTAAATCTATGAACCTCATCAATAAATAAAATTGTTTTTCTTTTTGAATTTATCAATCTATCTTTTGCATTAGCGATTTCATTTCTTAATTCTTTAACACTTGATAAGACAGCATTTAACTTAATTAATTTTGAACGCGTATTAAAGGAAATAATTTCAATTAGAGTAGTTTTTCCAACACCAGGAGGGCCAGTAAAAATAAAATTACTAATCTTATCGTTTAATATTGCACCTCTTAAAAGCGAATTCTCATTCAGGATTGGTTGTTGACCAAAAAAATCTTCCAATTTCCTTGGTCTTAATTGATCTGCCAAAGGTGCATTATTTTCTATTTGAGAATAATTAGTAAATAAATTTTCTGAATGCATATAAATAAAATCAAAAAATCATTACTTTCAATTCTATGTAATTACTGTAGGAGTTTCCATTTTAGTAAGTTTTGAAATATTTAATAAAGCATCTAAATCATTTATTAGAGGTTTCAAAGCGATCTGAGGATTTAACGAAAGATTCTGTTGAGGATTGAAAAACTTCTCAAAGTAAAGTCTTAATGTTGCACCCTTAGTTCCAGTTCCAGAAAGGCGCACAATTACTCGCGAATGATCATCAAGCACCAATCTTAAACCTTGATTTTCACTTGTGGAATTATCAACGGGATCTAAATATGAAAAGTTATCTGCAACTTTAACTAAATGGCCAGCAAAACTATTTCCTTTTAAATGTTCGAGCATAGAAGTTAGATTACCAAAGATTTGATTAGCAATATTTGAAGGAATTGCCTCATAATCATGTCTTGAATAATAATTCCTACCAAATTGTTTCCAATGATTCTGCATCAAATCACTTACCGAACATTTTTTCTCAGCTAAAACTTGTAACCAATACAAAACTGCCCATAGTCCATCTTTCTCTCTCACATGATTACTACCTGTTCCGAAACTTTCTTCTCCACATAAAGTAATTAAATTAGAATCTAAAAGATTTCCAAAAAACTTCCAGCCAGTAGGTGTCTCAAAACAAGGTATATTTAATGCTCGAGCAACATTATCAACCGCTGAGCTGGTTGGCATGGATCGTGCCACACCTGTAATACCATCTTTATAACCAGGGACACATTTTGTGTTAGCAGTGATAACTGCAAGGCTATCACTAGGATTTACAAAACAACCACTTCCTAAAATCATATTCCTATCTCCATCTCCATCGCATGCAGCACCAAAACTATAAGATTTTTTATTTAATAACAAATCAGCCAAGTGGGATGCGTAAGTAAGATTAGGATCAGGATGTAAACCTCCAAAATCTTTTAACGGGTTACCATTCATGACACAATCATGCGCAAGACCCATTTTTTCAACAAAAATATTTTTTGCATATGGTCCTGTAACCGCATTCATTGCATCAAAGATTAACGAGAAGTCTTTTTTTAAGAAATCACTAATTTGATCAAAATCAAAAATTTTCTCCATCAAATTAGAATAATCTTTTAATCCATCAATAATTTCTAAGGTAGTTTCACAGTAAGGATAAGTTCCATATTCACTAAAATCAGGTAATTGAATTTTACAAATTTTATAACTAGTTAGTAATTGTGAAGCCTTGAAAATCTTATTAGTAATTATCTCAGGAGCTGGGCCACCATTAGAGATATTCAATTTCACTCCAAAGTCGCCATCAATCCCACCAGGATTATGGCTTGCAGAAAGAATTATTCCACCAATTGCGTTTTCTTTTCTAATTAAATGTGATGTCGCAGGAGTAGATAATAAACCGTATTTTGGAACAATAACCTTTTGAACTTTATGAGCAATGCATATTTGGACAATTTTTTCTATTGCTTCAATATTGCCATATCTTCCATCACCACCAACTACTAATGTTGAACCTTTTAAATTTTCCAATGATTGTAAGATTGCTTCAATAAAAACTTCTAGATAATGTTCTTCCTGAAACTTTAAAGTGCTTTTTCTTAAACCAGAAGTGCCCGGTTTTTGATCTAAAAAAGGCTTTTTTATATTAATTATATTTACCTCAGTCATGATTTTTTTAAAACTTAGAAAAATCTAACTAAGTTAATGTGGCATTTCGGATGTTCTTAACATAGCGATAAACCATAAAGAAGAAATAACTAGTGCAATAAAGATCCCATAATTTACTCCAAACTTAGAAATAGTAAGAGGAACAATTAAGGGAAAAGTTAAAGCACCAAATAAGGGAGTAAAAGCAACGATTTTTTTCAACATATATTTGTTTTTTTAAAACCATTCTGTCTCAGCATTATCTTTTTCGTTAGTGTCATCAATTGGAGTTCTTCTTTCAAATTTCATTGTAATACTCTTTTCTTGTTTACCAGAAGCATCAACAGCTTTTATTTCATATTTCTGAGAGCCATCCCTAAAAGGAACTTGCAGTCTAAAAGTACCATCAGCGGCTAGAGGTACTTCTTCTTCACCAATCGTAAGCTTAGCGGATGGATCTGTTGCACCATATACTATTAATTCTGCATCAGCAACTAACCAGAAAGATCTATTATTGACCATTCCACTACCAGATTCATTTAAACCTGACAACCATTGACCTGCACCAGAATCAGTAAGATTAGAACTTAAATTTGTCGAATTCATATCTTCCATAAATTCCTCTGATCCAACCCTTCTTCTTGTTGGGAAACTTGTTGCAGCCTGATATAAGCGCTCATGTAAACCATTAACTTCTTGTACTTGATGACTTTGGTTTGTTGAATATGGCTCTGATGATGATACTGGTGACTCTAAATTAAAAGGAACAAACTTATCTAAAACTTGCTCAGAAGGGTGGGAGCCAGGCACACGACTTACAGAGGAAAAAGCTAATGACATCCATTTAAATCCATATTTATAACCCAATTCAACCTTATAATCTCTATTTGCGAGAGGAATTTGTAAATACCATTCAGTACTATAACTATCTACATTAATTTCTCGTAAAGTTCCTTGATTTAGTTGCCCTTCTCCAACACTATTAGCATCATACAAACGTAAACATAGTTTATTCGCACCTAAAGATTTAGCTTTCTCTCTATCACTTTCTGAAATTTGCCAAAAAACATAAGCCCATTCTGGATCTCTAGGTAAAAACACAACCTTAGTATGAATTTCTTCTTTAGAAGGTTGAGAAATAGGATCCGAGATATTTTTCTTGAGAACATTACTTGATATTTCAGGAGATAAATCTTCAATATTTTTTTGATACTTTATAATAAGGTCAATTAATGCCGCTTTTGTTTTTCTACTGTATAAGGGGACAGATAATTTACTAGCTTCTTGACGGAGTTGTCTGAGGGTGAGACTAAGTAAAAAATCTTTATTCTTGTTCCCTTCAACCACTTTTTAAATCTCCTTAATTTGCATGGGATCAGTATGTTCTTTTTTTTTGCAGAATGCGTGAGATTAGAGCTAGTCGTCAGGATCTTCTGACTACTTTTATTTTCTTAAAATTTCGAAATTTCTTATAAATAGTTGGTAACAGTAGACTTTCAAAGAATCTAGAAATATAAAAGTTATAAATTAATTTTTTAAATTTTTAAATTTTATTACCTTGAATTGTTAAGAACTCAACAAAAATATATTTTTTCTTCGGGATCGCTTCATATTAAATTCACCAATTCTGTTTAACTAAAGTAATTAAATCCTCAAGATCTAATTCTGTATAGCTTTTTTCTACACTCTGAGAATAAGAATTTAACTTTTTAGCAGCAGATAACATTTGTTCATAAAAAAGTTGATTAAAATTATTATCGTTAAATTTCTGGGATTGTTTATCACACCATTCTTTAAGAATCTCATCTTCTTGAAACAAAGACATTTTATCATTGGCAATCTGTTTAAAAATTGCCAAACAATGGGCAAGCAATCTTACATGTTGCTTTTGGATCATAGGTAAATTAAGTTGATCTATATTTTTAATGATCTCATCGCTTAAGGGATTTGAAAAAGAATCAGTTTGATAAGACATTAATTTTTAAATTTAATTAAAGATAAAAACTCAATATTAGGCATATATTTGGTTAGAGTATATGAAGAATAATTGTAGTAGATCAATTCATAGAAATTATGGTAAATCAAAATTTAGTTAAAGGTGTTGTATCTGAACCATACAAGTATGGTTTCGTTACCGATATTGAAACTGAGAAAATTTCCAAAGGTTTAAATGAAAATACAATTCGATTAATTTCTGCAAAAAAAGAAGAACCTGAATTCCTTCTTAACTTTAGACTTAATGCGTTTAGAAAATGGCAAAAAATGGAAGAGCCAAACTGGGCAGATCTTGGTTATAAAGAAATTGATTATCAAGATATAATTTACTATTCTGCACCCAAACAAAAAGAAAAAATTTCTAGTTTAGACGAAGTTGATCCTAAACTCTTAGAAACTTTTGATAAATTAGGTATTCCTCTTACTGAACAAAAAAAACTTACTAATGTTGCAGTTGATGCTGTTTTTGACAGTGTGTCTATTGCGACAACCTTCAGAAAAGAACTTGCTGAGCATGGCGTAATATTTTGTTCTATAAGTGAAGCAGTCAAAGACTATTCAGATCTAATTGAAAAATACTTAGGTTCTGTTGTACCAGCTAACGATAATTATTTTGCAGCTTTAAACTCTGCTGTTTTTAGTGATGGTTCATTCGTTTACATACCAAAAGGAGTCAAATGTCCCATGGATCTCTCTTCCTACTTTAGGATCAATAGTGGTGATTCTGGTCAGTTTGAAAGAACATTAATTATTGCAGAAGAATCTAGTTCCGTAAGCTACTTAGAGGGATGCACAGCTCCAATGTTTGATACTAATACTTTACACGCAGCAGTAGTTGAACTTATAGCCTTAGACGATTCCTCAATTAAATACTCAACAGTACAAAATTGGTATGCTGGTAATGAAGAGGGAGTTGGTGGAATTTTTAATTTCGTCACCAAAAGAGGGAAATGTTTAGGTAAAAGAAGTAAAATAAGTTGGTCTCAAGTTGAAACAGGATCTGCCATAACCTGGAAATACCCTAGCTGCCTTCTTTTGGGAGAAGAATCAGTAGGAGAATTTTATTCAGTAGCACTTACTAATAACCTTCAGCAAGCCGATACAGGCACAAAAATGATTCATATCGGTCCAAAAACTAAATCAACAATAGTAAGTAAAGGAATAAGTGCTGGAAATTCAGTAAATAGTTATAGAGGACTTGTAAAAATGGGTTCTAAAGCTAGTGGATCAAGAAATTACAGCCAATGTGATTCAATGTTAATAGGTGATCAAGCATCTGCAAATACATTTCCATATATACAATCTCAACAACCAAATTCTGAAATTGAGCATGAAGCAAGTACCTGTAGAATTTCTGAAGACCAACTTTTTTATTTACAAAGTAGAGGTATCGAATTTGAAGAGGCTGTATCAATGATGGTTAGTGGCTTTTGTAGAGATGTATTCAATCAACTTCCAATGGAATTTGCAGCTGAAGCAGATAAGCTTCTTTCTCTCAAATTGGAAGGTTCAGTAGGTTAATTAATTCCAAAAGTGTGATGCAAACTAAAACAAAAGAACTAGATCCAATATTAGAAGTAAATAATCTTTTTGCATCTACAGAAGATCTCCCAATTTTAAAGGGGGTCACCATTTCAGTTAATCCTGGAGAGATTCATGCAATTATGGGAAGAAATGGTTGTGGTAAAAGTACCCTCTCAAAGATTATTGCTGGTCATCCATCATACAAAATTACCAAAGGTGAAATAAAATTCACTGGACAAGATATAAAGTCTTTAGAACCAGAAGAAAGAGCTCAATCTGGTATTTTCCTAGGCTTCCAATATCCAATTGAAATTCCAGGAGTCAGTAACCTTGAATTTCTGAGAGTTGCAACAAATGCAAGAAGAAAATTTCTTAAAAAAGAAGAATTAGATACTTTCGATTTTGAAGACTTAGTCAGAGAAAAATTAGACTTAGTAAAAATGGATTCTGCCTTTTTATCAAGGAGTATTAATCAAGGTTTTTCAGGTGGAGAAAAGAAAAGAAATGAAATTTTACAAATGGCATTATTAGAACCAAAAATTGCAATTCTAGATGAGACGGATTCAGGATTAGATATTGATGCTTTAAGAATTGTTGCTTCTGGTATTAAAAAGATATCCAATGAAAATACAGGAATTATATTAATTACTCACTATCAAAGATTATTAGAAGAAATAAAGCCTGATTATGTTCATGTAATGTCTGATGGTCAAATCATTAAAACAGGAGAAAGTGATCTTGCCCTTGAGCTTGAGAAACATGGTTACGAATGGACTGATAATTTTACAAAAGAATTTTAAATAAATGCATATTATTGAAGAAATAAAAAAAAATGAACTAGTTAGGAATCCATCAGAGATACAAAAAATTTGTCTTGATAAATTAAAACTAAATCCTTTACCGAATATCAAAAGTGAATTATGGAGGTTATCCAATAAATCCAAATTTTCAAGTTTCCTAGATTTTTCAAACATCAATAAAGAATCTAGAATGAGCCTTCCATATAAAAATATATCTCCAAATATAATCAGACTTATAATAGGTGAAAATAGTTCTATCAATTTAGAAGAAGAAACCTATTCCATTAGAAAATTAAAAGACTCAGAAATAATTAAATACATTAAAAAAAATATCTCAAATTTTGATCAAAATGATCATTGGAGTGATCTTTTAAATCATTGTTTAAGTTCTAAAAGTAATATCTTAGGTTTAAATATTTCTGGTAATCAAGTCCCCCCTATTGAAATATTTAGTTCTTCCTCATCTGAGTGTTTTAATGCTAAAACACTAATTTTGTTTTGTGAAAAAAATTGTAAAGTCGATTTATTACAGATAAATATAGGGAACAAAAACTCTTCACTTTCTCAATCGACTTATTTATGTTTAGAAGAAAATACAACAATTAATCATGGAGTAGTTTCCTATGGAGAAAAAAAGTCGAATTTATTAAATTCTTTAAATGTTATCCAAAAAGAAAAAAGTAATTATTCTTTAGGATCCATACATTTCAAATTTAATTATGCCAGATTTGAAATACGTATTAACCAATTAAAGGGAGCGGCTAAAACGACTATAAAAGGAATTCAAATAACTAAAAAAAACGACCAAATAGCTACTTATACAAAAATAAAATTTAATGGGCCTAATGGATTTGTAGATCAAATTAATAAATCATTAGCAGATGACAAATCACATGCAATATTTGAAGGTGCAATTATTGTTCCGAAAGTTGCTCAAAAAACCAATGCATCACAATTAAGCAGGAATTTACTTATCTCAAGGCATGCGAAAATAGATACAAAACCTCAGTTAGAAATAATTGCTGACGACGTAAAGTGCAAACATGGTGCTACTATCTCACAATTGAATGAAGAAGAACTTTTCTATATGAGATCAAGAGGTCTCACATTAGCAGAAGCAAGTAAACTACAATTGAGTTCTTATTTCAAAGAAATAATTGAATGTATTCCTATTTCAAAAGATAGATGGGATTTACTTGATGTACTTTTACAAGAAAATTAATGGAAACAATTAAAAATTTTCTTAAAATAGAAAAAAAAGATTTTCCTCTATTAGAAAATAATTTTAATAATAAAAATAAAATTATTTATCTAGATCACGCAGCAACAACACAAAAACCAATTCAAGTTCTTAATAAACTTGACCAATATTACAGAAATTTTAATGCAAATGTGCATAGAGGTGCACATCAATTAAGTGCAAAAGCAACAGAAGAATTTGAGAACGCAAGATCTATAATCTCTCAATATTTAAATGCTAATTCAACAAACGAAATTATTTTCACAAGAAATGCAACTGAGGCTATTAATTTAGCTGCTAGATCCTGGGGAGAATTCACATTAAAAGAAAATGATGAAATTTTGTTATCAATCATGGAACATCATAGTAATATTGTTCCTTGGCAAATGGTAGCTTCAAAAAATAAGTGTAAACTTAAATTTGTAGGTATAGATCAACAAGGTAGATTAGACATTGATGATTTAAAGTCAAAACTAACAACGAAGACAAAGATATTAAGCTTATTACATATAAGCAATACATTAGGATGCTGCAATCCAATCAAAGAAATAACAAAGTTAGCAAAGCAAAAGGGTTCTCTAGTTCTATTAGATGCTTGTCAAAGTTTAGCCCATCAAAAAGTTGATGTTCGCAACCTTGGGATAGATTTCTTAGCTGGTTCAGGACATAAATTATGTGGTCCGACAGGTATTGGTTTTTTATGGTCTAAAAAAGAAATCTTAGAGAAAATTCCACCCTTTTTTGGTGGTGGCGAAATGATTCAAGATGTTTTTGAAGAAAAAAGTACTTGGGCAGAACTTCCGCATAAATTTGAAGCTGGAACTCCAGCTATTGCAGAAGCAATAGGTCTGGCAGAGGCGATCAAATATATAGAAAATATTGGACTAGATAATATTAAAGAATATGAAAAACAAATTACTAAATATTTATTTGAACAATTAGTGAAAATTAAAGGACTAGAAATAATTGGTCCTACACCAAAAATTGACCCAAACAGAGCTTCCTTAGCAACTTTCTATGTAAAAGGAATTCATTCAAACGATATCGCAGAAATTCTTGATTCTAAAGGAATTTGCATCAGAAGTGGACATCACTGTTGTCAACCTCTACATAGAAACATAGGAATAAATTCAACCGCTAGAGTTAGCATGAACTTCACAACCACCAAAAATGATATCAATATTTTTATTGAAAAACTCAAAGAAACTATTAGTTTTTTAAAAAATAATTCTTAAATATTTAATGTTTTCTCTAAAAATTCTTTAGTTTTAAAAAGTACTTGATTCTTTGTATCTTTATTTTTAAAACCATGCCCTTCATTTTCAAAAAATATAACTTCTGAATTTTTATTATTATTAAGAATTTTTTCTTTAATTGTTAATGTTGTTTTGTATGAAACAACTAAATCTTTTTTTCCATGAAATATTAGTATTGGTTTTTTTAATTGATTAATTTTGTTAATTGGTGATCTCAATTCATACTCATTTGAAAATTTTGAATATGAACCTAATAGTGAATTTAAATATCCTTTCTCAAATCTATGAGTTTTGTGATGCATTTCATTTAGATCGATAACAGGATATTTGCAGACAGCCGCTTTAAAGAGTTCACCCTCACATAAAGCATTAATTGCAGTAAAACCACCAGCACTATTACCTAAGATTGCTACTTTAGTACTGTCAACTATATTTAATTTTATTAAATCAAGTACCAGCGCTTTACAATCATAATGATCAAGAATTCCCCACTTATAATTTAATCTCTCTCTATACTCTCTACCTAAACCAGAAGAACCACCATAATTAACTTCTGCAACGGTAAAACCTCTTGAAGTCCAATATTGCACTTCCGAGTTTAGAGAACCGTCAAAACAAGCAGTAGGACCACTATGTGCCTTAACTATTAATGGTGACTTTATAAACTTTTTAAATAGAGGCTTGTAAATAAATGAATGCGTAGGTTGATTATTAAATCCTTTAAACCAAAAAGATTCTGGTTTTGAATATTCATTTAAAGATTCAAAAAAAACATTTTTTGACAATTGAAGATGGGTTTCATCTTCAAAATTACATTCTAATAAATAGTCAAAACTTTCAAAACTATTACCCCTAATAACTATTTTCTGATCAAAAACATCTAAATCACTTATTTGACTAAAAGTTAATTTCAATTCTTGTACAAATGAAAAATCCTGATAATGTTCTAACGCCCAAAAATTTCCTTTTTTAGCAACACAAAAAAAATTATTAATAGTTCCACCAAATAATGAAATTCCAGAGATCCATTGAGGGGTTCCATACTCAGCAAAAGATTTAACAATTCTTTTTTTCAGTACAATTTTCTTTAGATCACTTACATCGAGAAAACATAAATTCCACCAGCCTGTACTATCTTCAGAACAAACTAAGAAATTTTCGCTAATCCAGTAAGGTTGAAAAAAAGAAACATTTTTTTCTTTATTAATAATTTTATTAGAAAACTTTGTTATTTTTTGGATTTCTCCTTCATTATTAATACTGGCAAAAAAAAGATCATTTTTTTCCCAAGGCATACAATCACTAGTCCATTCTATCCAAGAAAATAAACTACATTGTTTATTAGAAGATAAATTTCCGGCAAAATTATCAAATTCTTTTATTTTGCAAATTTTTTGTTTAGTTTTTTGCAAATTTAATGAGAATAAATAATCTTTATTATTAATCTCACATAATCCATATAAAAGATTATTTTTATTAATAACAAATGTAGTATCAAAATTAATCCCTAATGATTCAGTAAGTTGTTTTGGTTTTGCATCACATAAAAGATAATCATTATTATTTTTAGGAATTACGTCTTTGACTCCAAAAACTTGTAACCATAGTGCTTGTGATATTTGATCTATCCATATCAAATAAATTTGATCATGTACTTCTAAACATTGATATGACTTTCCACCATAACCGTGAAAATTACTTTTAATATAAAAATTATCACCCGTTAATTGTTGTGGAATAGCTTTTTTATCATTAAAAGGTCTTGTAAAAATAGCATTTTTATTTGATTTCTCATGAGAAATAGTATCAACCCAAAAAATCATATTTTTAACAAGAGATAAATCTTTAAAAGATGATTTTTTTAAATCGCTTTGTTCTATTTTTAAATTTTGGATATTACTCATTTAGAAATTTAATTAAAGTGAATTTTAGTGCTAATATTTTTATAGCTTAACTGTTGAGTAAATAAATTATTTTCCCGTGGCAAACCATTTTTCACAACTTGCAAGAAAGTCAAAAGCAAATGGGCCTATTGAAAAAGTTTCTAAAGAACAAACAGGTAATCCATCACTAGAAATATATAAACTTGGCGATGATGTATTAAGGCAAAATGCCCAAAGAATAACCAAAGTTGATAATTCAATAAGAATTTTGGCTAAAGAAATGCTTCAAAGTATGTATGCAGCAAAGGGTATTGGACTCGCTGCACCGCAAATTGGAATTAATAAAGAGCTTCTTGTTATTGATGTAAATTTTGAAGATAATGCTGCTGAGCCATTAATTTTAATTAATCCAGAAATTACCAATTATGGAACAACTTTAAATTCCTATGAAGAGGGTTGTTTAAGTATCCCAGGAGTTTATTTAAATGTTGTTAGACCATCGACAATCAAATTAAGATTTAGAGATGAGATGGGTAGGCCGCGGAAAATGAAAGCTGATGGACTTTTAGCAAGATGCATTCAACATGAAATGGATCATCTCAATGGTGTTTTATTTGTTGATAGAGTTACTTCTAAAGAAGATTTAAATAAAGAACTTATTAAAGAGGGATTTCATGAAAAAGATGTAATGCCAATAAAGTAACCTTATTTCTTCAAATAAAAAATGACTTCAACAACAATTTTTAGTAAAATAATAAATGGAGAAATTGCTTGCGATAAGCTCTATGAAGATGAATTTTGCATTGCATTTAATGATATTGCAGCGCAAGCTCCTATTCATTTTTTAGTAATTCCTAAAAAGCCTTTAGCTAGTTTGCATGAGTGTTTGGAGGAAGATAGAGATTTACTAGGTCATCTTCTATTTGTTGGAAAAAATATTTTAAAATCTAAAAATTTAAAAAATTGGCGGACAGTTATTAATACCGGACAAGAAGCTGGACAAACGGTATTTCATTTACATATTCATTTTTTAGCTGGTAGAAAAATGAGTTGGCCTCCGGGATAAAACTCTCGATAGAATTATTTTTTAGCTATAAATAAAAAAAAAATTAAAATGAATACTCCTAAAATTCTTAATAAAGAAACAAACAATTTTTTAAATGTAATTATTAAGAATTGGGAAAATTTAGAAGAATCTCAAAAATCAGTTTTAATCAAAATTTGGAAAGTATTAACTTACAAATGGCAATTACAAATTTTATTTAATTTACCATTCCTAATATGGTGGGTAATGGATATATCTATTGAAGAAGTTCATGAATTTGATTTAAGTCTATTAACTTACTTAAATCTGCCAGATTGGCTGATATCTCTTTTTGGTTTTGGGCTATCATCTTCATAAAGGATATAATCTATTTACAAGAGCGCTAAGCAAAAAATATGAATGAAGTAGTACAAAATAAATCAAAAATATTTGATCAAATACAGAAGCTAAGAAAATTGGCTCAACCATTTTTTCTTCCTATTGATCAATGTAATGGCTTTCAATTTATATGGCTTTTAATATCTCTTTTATTTTGTGTTGGAGGTATTGTTCTTGTTGGACTTACAGGAATAATTAGTATTTTTGAAAATATTCAACCTATTTTTCTTGATAAATATTTCGGAGGTGTAGTAAATACTGTCAATAATATATGGTCTGGATGGTGGGGGTTATTATTTTCAGGATTATTTCTTGTTGGATCTGGAAGCTTCTTTAGTCTAAGACGTCAATTAAAAAATCGTAGATGGGTTCATTGGCTTTTCCTTGCAGTAATAGTGTTAATGCTACTAGCTGTAAATGGAATCAATGCAGGAATAGGATTTATTGCTCGAGATTTAACAAATGCTTTAGTAGAAAAGCAACAAGATGGATTTTATAGGATTTTAGGAATTTATGCTTGCTGTTTTGCTGTTGCACTACCAATTCGAGTATCGCAAATATTCTTTACATACAAATTAGGAATAATTTGGAGAGATTGGCTTTCAAAAAGTTTAGTTAAAGACTACATGACTAACAAAGCTTATTATCAATTAAATCCTAATGATGAAGAACAAACTGATGTAGATAATCCTGACCAAAGAATAACAGATGATACGCGAGCTTTTACTGGTCAAAGTTTATCTTTTACTTTAGGCATTTTTGATGCACTTCTTACTTTTTCTTTAAATATTCTCATCTTATGGAGTATTAGTAGAACATTAACCTTTTCATTATTTGGATATGCCACATTTGCTACAGCCATCCTATTGATTGCTGGTAAAAATCTCGTAAAAATTGATTTCGATCAACTTAGATATGAAGCAGATTTCAGATATGGATTAGTCCATATTAGAGACAATGCTGAGTCTATTGCTTTTTATTCAGGAGAAAAACCAGAAAAAAGTGAAACAGAAAGAAGATTAGGCGAAGTGGTAAAAAACTTTAACTTACTAATTATTTGGAGAGTAATAATTGATGTAATGAGACGATCTATTAATTATGCTGGCAACTTTTTTCCATACTTAATAATGGCAATTCCCTACTTTAAGGGTGATATTGATTATGGTCGTTTTATTCAAGCAAGCTTTGCATTTGGAATGGTAGAAGGTTCATTATTTTTTATTGTTAATCAAATAGAAGAACTAGCAAAGTTCACAGCAGGAATTGGCAGATTAGAAGGATTTCAGTCTAAAGTTGAGAAAATAAGTCAAGCCAAGATAGTAGATAATCAGAAGACGATTTCTGATTACTCGTCTATCCTTATCAATGACGCTGATCTATTTCCACCTGGATCTGAAAAAGCTATCATTAAAAACTTAAATCTCAGCATTGAAACAAATCAATCTATATTAGTTGTTGGACCGTCTGGATGTGGTAAAACTTCTTTGTTAAGAATGATTAGTGGATTGTGGGAACCTAATCAAGGAACGATTAAGAAGCCAAAAACAGGCGACTTATTATTCATACCTCAAAAGCCATATATGCTATTGGGTTCTTTAAGAGAACAATTATGTTATCCAACAGAAGTTGATAAATTTAGCGATGACCACTTAGTGTCCGTTCTTAATGAAGTAAATTTAACGTCTTTAGTTGAACGATATCCCAACCTTGACGTTAAGCAAGACTGGCCAAGAATACTTTCATTGGGAGAGCAACAAAGATTAGCTTTTGCTAGGTTACTACTAAATTCGCCAAGGTTTGCAGTACTAGATGAAGCAACTAGCGCACTAGATATTAAAACTGAAAAAAGATTATATAATTTATTAAAAAAGAGGGAATTATCATTAATAAGTGTTGGACATAGACCTAGTTTAAAAGATTTTCATGAGAATATTTTAGAATTAAATGGTCAAGGTGACTGGAAATTATTCACAACAGATAAGTATAATTTTAAAAATTAGTTTAAAACTATGAATTCAAATCAAGATCAAAATAATGAGGACACTATTTATACAGAAAAAATTAATTCTGAAGAAGATAATACTGATCAGAAATTAATTGATATCGAAGACAAATATAAGTTTGGATGGAGTGGTTATTCAGAAATAACAAATGGAAGATTCGCAATGCTTGGATTTTTAGCAATAATTTTAATAGAAATATTTAGCAAAAAAACTTTTCTAAACTGGGCCGGATTATTTTAATTAATCATCAAACCTAGAGCTATTATCTCTTGGTTTATTCTTTTTTGTACCTACACTATATCTTCCAGTTTGATTTTTAGAATTTGATGTTGATCTTCCAGTAGTGGGTGTTCTACGAGCTTGACGTGTTTTTTTTACTTCATTTATATTTTGAGAAAATGATGCATCTTCTACTTTCTCATTAGCAGTCTGTGATCTTATTGATGGCCTTGTTGTTTTATTAGATGGCGTTGAAGATGCTTTAGGAGTAGGATTATTAAGTTTTCTAGAAACTGATTGATTAGGAAGTGGCCGTGAGCCTCTTTTAATTTCGCTTCTTGATTCCCGCCTTTCTCCAAAACTACTACCTCTCTCCTCGCTTCTCATTCGATCTTCAGACCGATTTCTTCTTCTTGGTTCATCATTCTCAAATTGATTAGATCCTCTTAAAGGCCGCCTTTTACTAACTGCAGACTCAGGAATAACTCTAGATAAATTTCTTCTTTGAAATCTTCCTTCCATAAAATCATCTTCTATATCATCTTCTCTAGGTTTAAATCTTCTAGAAATTCGATTAGATTCTTCAAATTGATCATAATCATTATTAAATCTATTTCTTGAAGAATTTCTTGGGATATCTTCCATCTGATCATCCTCAAAATATGAAGATCTTCTTGCTTGGTCAGTTGCGACTCCTCGCAATCGAACACTTTCATAAGCAAAAAACACCGTAGTTCCTGCTAATAGAAACTGGCCGAATTGCAAAATAGGATCTAATCTCCATCCTTGGAAAAATAATATCCCTCCACATAAAAGACCTATTGCAGCAAAGAAAACATCATAATCTCTTGCCAATGCAGGTTTAAATGACCTCAGAAAATATAGGCCACCTCCACATACAGCTAATACGATGCCTACAATACTTGCCCAATTTAGACTAGCATTGACCACTTTTTTTCTCCAATAACTTATTTTGTAAGTTGCAATAAAGCACCTTATATATATAGTTTACTTAAAACTTTAATAAAAACTAGCGTCTGCGTGTAGCTGAAGTACGGTCTAGTGAATCTTTTTGGCTAACAAAGATCAAAAATGCTGCTGCAGGAACAATTATAAGTAAGGCGGCCGCGAAGAAACTCGCTATCATGTTGAATGCAGAATTATTAGTCACTTCTGGAGAAAAATCAGCTGCTAAGATTAGATGTGAAATTTGAATCACTTTTTAAAATTAAATTCTGAATTTATAATACGAATTAAATCCTAACTTATGGGATATTTATTAAGATGAGTTAAATATTGTGATTTCATTGTTTCAAAACTATTTGCCCATTTTAGATATTACGCTTGGAATTCTTTTATCATTTCTAACGCTAGTTTTTTTAATAAGATTAATATTGACTTGGTATCCAAAAATTGATTTAAATAAAGGTTTTTGGTTAGTTATTGCAATTCCAACTAGCTCTATTTTGAACCTCACAAGAAAGCTAATTCCTCCAATTGGAGGTGTAGATGTAGGGCCCGTTATTTGGATTGGAATAATAAGTTTGGCAAGAGAAATATTAGTTGGACAACAAGGTTTAATCAAACTAGCGATACATAAAGGTATTAGTTAAAAGCACTATAAATCATTTAATAATTAGTTAATAACTCTTCTTCAACATATTTTGTGTGAATTTTACCCTCCATAAACTTCTTTTTATTAAGAAGATTTAAATGAAAATTAATTGTTGTAGGAATCCCTGTTACCGCACATTCATTTAATGCTCTATTCATTCTTTTTATAGCAGTATCGCGGTCTTTACCCCAAACTATTAATTTACCTATGAGTGAATCATAAAATGGAGGAATTTCGTAGCCCGTGTAAACATGACTATCAACCCTAACTCCTGGACCACCTGGAGGAAGCCATCCTGTTATTTTCCCAGGCGATGGTCGGAAATTATGTGAAGGATCTTCAGCATTAATTCTGCATTCTATAGCATGACCATTTAATTTAATATCATTTTGATTAAAAGCTAAAGTATCTCCTCCAGCAATTTTGATTTGTTCAGCAATAAGATCTACGCCTGTAACCATTTCAGTTACTGGATGTTCCACTTGAATCCTTGTATTCATTTCCATAAAATAAAAATTATCATCATCAACTAAGAATTCAACAGTGCCAGCTCCTTCATAAGAGATACTCTTTGCTGCAGCAATTGCTGCCTTGCCCATTTTTTCTCTTAAAGAAAGATTGATAGCTGGACTAGGAGATTCTTCTAGTAATTTTTGATGTCTCCTCTGCACTGAACAATCTCTCTCGCCAAGATGAACAACATTTCCAGACTTATCGGCTAGGATTTGAATTTCTACATGCCTTGGCTTTTTTATAAATTTCTCCATATATAAACCGTCATTACCAAATGCAGCTCCCGCTTCACCTTGAGCTGCTTTAAACATTATTTCCAAATTAGCCTTATTTTCAACTAATCTCATTCCTCTACCTCCCCCTCCAGCTGTAGCCTTTATAATTACTGGATATCCAATTTCTTCAGCCATTTCGTAGGCCTCTTTAACACTTGATAATAATCCTTTACTTCCTGGAACAGTAGGCACTCCAACTCTCTCCATTGTCTCTTTAGCAGTGGATTTATCTCCCATTGATCTAATGGCATTAGGTGATGGTCCAATAAAAGTTATGCCATGATCGTTACACATTTCAGCAAATTTATCATTCTCAGCAAGAAAACCATAACCTGGGTGAATGGCATCAACACCTCTTGATGTAGCAGCAGCTAAGATATTGGGAATATTTAAATAACTCTTGTTGCTTAGCGAGTCCCCAACACAAACTGCTTCATCAGCTAACTGTACATGTAATGCTTTTTTATCTACTGTGCTGTAAACAGCAACAGTTGCTATATCAAGCTCTCTACAACTTCTGATAATGCGTAAAGCTATTTCTCCACGATTAGCAATTAAAACTTTTTCAACCATTACAAAATTAAATTGAAGAAATGAAAATGAATTTAAATTGAAAAAAAACCTTAGAAATTATTCAATAATTTTTTTTGAATTTCAAGAGTGCATTGATTTACAATACAACCTAAAACACCATATTTGATTAATTATTTGTTTAATGCAATAGAAAAGATTAGTTATTTATTATGAAAAAAATAATTCAACTCAAGTAGTCCTTATAGATAGTTTAAATTAAACAGACAAACATAGTAGTGTCCGAATTTAATACGATTAATGTATGATAAATTAGTGGTTTATAACTAGCCTGCGCCATAACAACCATTGCGGATGTGGCGGAATTGGTAGACGCGCACGTCTAAGGAGCGTGTGGCTTAGGCCTTGCGAGTTCAAGTCTCGCCGTCCGCATTTAATGTACTTTGGATCAACTGCAATGAAAAAAAAATCAATTGCAGTATTAATTATTACTAATGGACCTGGAGAATTATCAACTTGGGTTAAACCAGTGGTTGATAATCTAAAAAAAATAAATTATTCATACAAAATAAATGATAGATTAGATTTTACTGTAAATCTAATTTTAGTACCTTGTCCAAACTCTACTGGTACAGAATATAAAGTTGCCAAATCATGGAATAAATTTGAAGTAGTTACCAAAGCTAGCACTTTTTGGAAATTATTAATCAGGCCCAATAAATATGCACCATGGCCTAAAAAAGGAATAGTAATTTTTCTTGGAGGTGATCAATTTTGGAGTGTTTTATTAGCTCTAAGATTAGGTTATATCAACATCACATATGCTGAGTGGATTTCGAGATGGCCACGTTGGAACAACGTAATTGCAGTAATGAATATGAAGGTGAAAAAAAGAGTTCCTCTTAAATACAGAAACAAATGTCAAGTTATTGGCGATTTAATGGCAGACATCGATAATAACAAAGAAATATCCTTGAATCTTGAGGGGGAAAAGTCTATAGCGTTACTACCAGGTTCTAAAAAAGCAAAACTCTCAGTAGGTGTTCCTTACTTTCTTGAAATGGCTGATCATATTCATAGCAAAAATAAAAATATCAACTTAATTATTCCTATAGCTCCAACAACAAGTCCAAGCGAATATTTATTTTTTCAAAGTGATAAGAATCCTATTGCAAAATATTATTCATCCAAAATTAAAAAATTAAAACCCATAAAAAATTCAATTTTTAATTATGTTATCGAAACATCAAACAATACAAAAATTTTTCTTGTTAATAAACATCCTTGCTACGAAGTGCTAAAAAAATGTGATCTTGCAATTACCACAGTTGGAGCAAATACTGCAGAATTAGCAGCACTGACTTTACCGATGATAGTTGTACTCCCTACTCAACATTTAAATGTAATGAACTCTTGGGATGGTATCTTTGGAATAATCGGAAAGGTTGCTTTTATTAATAAATTATTTACTCTTATAATCGAAAAATGGTATTTAAAAAAGAAAAAATTTTTTGCTTGGCCAAATATAAAAGCTAATAAGTTGATTATCCCTGAAAGAATAGGCAAAATTTCACCCAAACAAATCGCTAATGAAGCTTTATTTCTGATTAAAAATAAAAAATATTTAAAAAAACAAAAAGAATATTTATCAAAACAAAGAGGGGAAACTGGCGCAGTCAAAAAATTAGCTTACATTATTTTTAATTCAATAAAAAAACTAAGTTAATTACCAAGGATCGTCAATTTCAAAAGATTCTGATTCAGGATTTTCAATAACTAAGTTGTTATCTTCAACAGGTTCAATATCTAAAGGTTCACTTGACCTTTGAACTGGTCTCTTTGAAGCCGGATTAGAACTAGATTGTTTGCTAACGAAAAATTCCGTCTCATTTTCTTCATTAATTTTATTTTTTACATCAATTTTAGATTCAATTTTTTCAGAAAAGTCATTATCAAAATAAAGTTGTTTTTTATTATTGATTTTATTTTTTTCAGTTTCAAGTTCTACATATTCAAGTTCATCTTCATACTCTTCTTGCTCTATTAGATCTTCTTCTTTCACTTCTTCCAATAAATTATTTTTCTCTTCAGATTCGGAACCTGATAGTAGCTGATTTTCTACCGGTACAAGATTTGCAGCATATCTATTTGCTTCCCTTTCTTCCCAAGAAGATCCACCTACACCAAGCTTCTCAAGTAATCCACTACTTAATTGATTCAATTTTTCCTCAGCACCCTCATAAACAATTATTCTGTCAGTACCGCTACTTACTATCTCATCTACAGGAATTTCCCAAGTACTTAAAACCCCTTCACCTAAAAGGGGAACTCCTACAGCTCCCATCACAAGAGAAATTAAATCACCAGTTTCAATATCGAAAGAAAATCCAAGAACTCTTCCAAGAAGCTGACCAGATTCTGTAATAACCTGGCAATTTATAACTTTCCCATATCTTTCAGGAGCAAATCCATCATATAAAGAATCTAGAGAATCTACTAATATGACATCACCAACTTGCTTAATACTCTCAAGTGGCATCCATTTAGGTAAACCTGGCAAGAATCTTGTAAGAGGATTATCTCTAAGACCTAAAGCAACTACCTCTCTTCTATCAATATCAACTACAACTTCACCTACCACCCCTAATCTTTTACCAGTATCTGTTGTAATTACTTGTGTACCCATAAGTTCAGACCTTAACCATAGACGCTCGCTAGGTACGGAATTGCCGCGATTATTATTTGTGGATGTGTTCGACAAACTCATAAATATCTTTTTGTCATTCTGACGTATAAATGTAAAAAAGTGTGATCATGCAGCATTTGGTAATCCAACAACTTGCGTATTAGCACCTCTTGCTTGAGCAACACCGATTGTTCTTTCAGACGCACTTATCATAGGTCTTCTATGGCTAACGACTATAAATTGAGCATTTGATGACTGACTTGATATTAATTTAGATAACCTTTCAACATTAATACCATCTAAAAAACTATCTACTTCATCTAATGCATAAAAGGGAGAAGGTTTATATTTTTGCAAAGCAAATAAGAAACTTAAAGCAGTTAATGATTTCTCACCACCTGACATTGAAGCTAATCTTCTAACATTTTTTCCTTTAGGATGAGCTACTAAAGTTAAACCTCCCTCCAAAGGCGAATCAGGATTTTCTAGCTGTAGAAACCCGTCTCCATCAGATAAATTGCCAAAGATTTCTCTGAAATGCTTATCAACTTCTACAAATGCCTGCATAAATGCCTCTTGTCTCATTGTTGAAACTGTTTCTATTCTTAATAACAATTCAGATCTTTCGCTAGATAAGACTTCCAATCTACCTATTAAATCGTTCAGTCTTTGACTCAATTCCTCTAATTCATCAAGAGCTAACATATTTACAGGTTCTAAGCTTTCTAATTTCGTATTAATCATCATAATTTCTGATTGTATAAAATCAAGATTTTTGCCCTCATATTCTCCAAAATCAGGTGCTGGATCAGGAAGCTCTTTTTTATAATTTTCTAATTTAATATTTTCACTTCGCATTTCCTCATTTAGAGACATAATATCTCTTTCAAGATATTCCAACTTAAGTGAAAACTGATTTATTTCTTGTCTTTTATTAGAGATTGAAGAATTAAATTCATCCCTTTTTCTCCTTAATATTCCGAGATCCTTTTCAAGTTGAGATTGTTGCTTATTAAGGATTGTAAGCTCTCTCTTATAATTATCTCTTTTCTTTAGCCATTCATTATGTACATTAGAAAGCTCTTTAACTGATTCATGCAGATTCTTTTCTTGGAGAGATATTAGATTTGATTGATTTTTTATACGTTCTTGATTTAAAACAAATTGATTCTTCTTATTTAATAATTCATCTTTCTCTTGAATTAATAATTCAAGTTTTTTATCTAATTTTTCAAAATCATTATTATGAGTCATTAAAGCAGATGTTTTATTATCTTCATAATTCTTTTTAAGAATCATCTCCAATTCAGCCAGCCTTTTTTTTAAAGGTCTTATTTCATTCTGATTAAGCTCCAATTTTTTATTTAATAAATCATATTGGATAGTAAGCTTATTTAGCCTTAAATTATTATCTTCAATTCTGTGGATCGCAACTTTTAGAGAATTAGTATTTACCTCGATTTCCTTCTTAGAGGATACACAATCTTCCAATATTTCCCTTTGATCTAAATTTAGTTTATTCAAATGATTAGTTTTATTTAAAAGATCATTATCTGATTTGCTCAACGCTTCATCAATTACAGATAGTCTTTGTTTTATAGGTTGAGCCTCATCAATATCATTATTAGTTCCAAACCTATAAGCAAGATCTTTATTAACTTTACTCCCTCCAGTAATTGCTCCACTAACTTCTAATAGTTCTCCACTCAAAGTAACCATTCTAATTTTTTGGTTAGATAATCTCGCTGACTCTAAATCAGAAAAAACTAATGTATCACCAAAAACATATTTAAAAACATCAACATAAACATCATCGCAATTAATTAAATTAATAGCTTTATCGACAAATCCAGTCTCTCGTGAATTTTCAAATCTTTTAAATGCGGAATTATTTCTATAGCTTTTAATTCTATTAAGTGGAAGAAAAGTCAATCTTCCTGCTTTCTTTTTTTTAAGAATTTCAATTGCTCTTGAAGCAATAATGTCATTATCTACAACAATTTGTCCAAGTCTATTACCTCCTGCAATTTCTAATGCATACCTGTGCTTTTCATTTACTGCAGCCAATTGAGCAACATATCCATGTATACCCTCAAGACCTGCCTCAAGGAGAATTCTCAATGCATATGATCCCCTCGTTTCATTTAAAGCTTCTTTTCTGCTTTCACATCTTGATAAATCCTTTTCAAGCCTCAATTGTTCATTATTTAGCCTTAATTTAGTTTTATTTAATACCTCTATTTCAATTGTTAAAGTATCAATTTCAGATCTAATGCTACTTAATCTACGATTTTTTGTATCGGTTGACTTACCATTTATTTGATTAAATTCTGATAGTTTTTGTTTTTCTAACTGCATAGAATTTATTTGCGAGGTTATTTCTTCTCTTTGAATTTCTATTTGTATAATTTCCTCTTCAATTTTTCTTTTACTAGATTCAAGAGGTTGAATTAAAGATTTTATATTTTCCAACTCATTATTCAACTTTATGCTCTGCTTAGAAAATTCACCTGATTCGCCTGCAGCATCAGAAAGGTTTTTTCTCGATATCTTATGCTTGATCGTGAGATTTTGAATCTCCAAATTTAATTTTTCTAGATTTTTATTATTAAATTTCTCTTGTTGATTCTTTTCTAACTCGTTATTTTTTTTAGATATTGCAATATTGTCCCTTTGTTCTTGTAATTTAATACCTTCCTCTTTATTAAGAACAGATAATCTCTCTAATTCTCGTAAATTCGAATTAATACTCCCAATATCAGAATTTACTTTGATTAATTTATCTTCTCCTTTCTCTTTTAGTTCTGAAATGATAACTTTCATTGCATCTTGCAAGACTTGTATTTCCTTACTAAGAGACTCTTTTTGTTTATTAAATAAAATCTTATTTTTATCTAATTCAATAGCTTTTTGCTTAATTAATTCAATATTTTGAATTTGCTTGTCAAATAAAAGTACTTTTTCAATATCTTTAATATGAAAAAGTTTTGCCTTTAACTCTTTATATTTTTTTGCTTTTTCACATTCTTTTTCAAGTTTTGTTTTACTAGATTGCAATTCGTTTTCTAAAATCTCGCATCTTTCTTGTCTTTCAAAAACGTCATTAAGTTTTGAATGCGTTTGTTCAATTCTGCTATCAAAAAGAGCTACACCGGCCAATTCATCAATAAGTGTTCTCCTTTCCTTATTATTCATGGATACTATTCTTGTTACATCCCCTTGCATCACAACATTACTACCTTCTGGATCAACACATATATCTCTTAAAAGTCTCTGTATTTGCTGTAAAGTACATTGCCGTCCATCAGAGGTATATGTAGAAGCATAAGATCCCCCTGGCATTAGACGCAATTTTCTAGAAACTACCCATTCTTTTTGATCTTTATTAAGTGCAATATCATCTTCTTCTAACTCCAAAGGTGGGACGTCCTCCCTTGGCGACCAATCTTCGATATTAAATCTTACAGCAACAAATGTCTCTGAGGATTTACCCTCTTTCACTTTCGAAGTATTTATTAAATCTGGTAATCTATCTGCTCTCATACCTCTACTATTTGCCAAGCCTAAACAAAATAAAATTCCATCTAAAATATTACTTTTTCCAGATCCATTTGGACCAGTGACCACTGTGAAACCCTCTTCAAGGGGAATTTTTACACTTCCCCCGAAAGATTTAAAATTTTCAAACTCGACCTGATTGATGTATACCAATCGCAAGTCACTACAGCTAAGTAAGAATAGCTACTTTTCAAAAAATCTCAAGAGAATTATTAAGATTTTTCCTAAAAAGAAATTAATTTTTTTTCGTTAATTGACAAAAACTCCCGTTTATTACTAATAAACCTTTTAACAATTTACCGTTCAATTTAATTTTGACCTCTTGAGACTCTTGATTATGAGAAAGATAAGAAAAAGTTCCATGATCAATTCTTTTTACTAAACCTCTATTATTAGAAAGTTGATGTTCAACTCTAGATAGCCACACCAATCTATGATTTGGTTGTTTTTCTATTTTAAAAAATCCTTTATTGAGTAATGGGATTTCATAAAACTTCCAAGTAATACAATCTAATTGATCTTCAACTAGAAAATCATAGTGAATATCAATTAATTTACTACTACTAATCTTATGTTCGAGTAAAACCCATCGATTCATTATCTAGTTCTTCAATAAATTATTTTATTTCAATAATTAATCATTAAGATGAGTTTAAAAGTTAGCTCAAATTAAAAAAGAAAAAGCTTAGTTACCCGCATCAGGGACAAATCTTAAAGCAATAAACAGCAAACTACCAGCTCCTGCAATAGCTGCTGCTACCAATCCAAAATCAGTTGGAATTGTACGAGATGCAAAAATAATTGCTGCAAGTGTGATATCCATGATGAAATAAAAAACTTAATTAATTAAAGTCAGTAATAGCTTAACAAAACCTTATTACAGAACAGGACAGATAAATGAAATGTAAATAAAATTTTATATGTCTATTATTTTATTATTAAAAACAAATCTAAATAGAAGGGTTTCAAATTAAAAAATAAAGACTACTCTAAAAGAAATGAAGGTGGATTAATGGAAGCTTTTCATCCTCCCAAAGAAGTTAAAGAAACGATTGATGATTCTGTGCGGCCAAAGGAAGAAGGCACATCAGAAAAGTGGTTACGTGAAAAAATCGACAGTTTAATTCCTTTAATACAAGAAAAATGGCCTAATATAGCTCAACAAACTCTTGAAACTGCAAAAGGAAATATTGATGATTTAGTTGGAGTAATATCAAGTCATACTGGATCATCTGCAAGTGGTATTAAAAATCAATTATTTCAAATCATTGATTCAATTCAAGAAAATAATTGGGAAATCGCAGATAAAATAGAACCAATTGAGACTCAATTAGAAGAGTTACTAGATGAACTAAACAGTACATTAAGGCCAAAAATAGAAACCCCAATTAGAAAAAAACCAATTTTATCTATTGCTATTGCTGCTGGTATAGGATTATTTATAGGTAGTTTAATTAATATTAGAAATAAATAAATGGATAAACCCAAAAACAAAAACTTTGCTAATACAGCTTCAAGAATATCTGCAATTGCAAGTTCTGTAATGGATTTGCATGTTAGAATAGCACTACAAGAAGTTGATAGAGAAAAAAGAAGATTAATAAGCGGGGGGATATTTATTGCTATAGGTGGAATATTATTATTATTAGTTTTAATTTTTATTCATATTATTCTTTATCTTACTCTCATTAAGTTTAATAATTGGACCACAGAATATAATTTACTTTTAATAATATTGGTTGATTTATTTATTGCAGGTCTTAGCTTAAAGCTTGGAGGAAAACTAGCTAAAGGACCTTATCTACCTCAAACACTTGAGGGTTTGGGTAAAACAACAAAAGCAGTATTAGGCAAAAAATAAATTATCTTATTAAATATTTAATCCATCTACAATCAATACCTCCATTGCTAACGGGTATTTTCAAAGAAGATTTCATTTTTAAATATCTTGTAAGTTTTGGATTCCCACTTAGTAACCAGAATTCCCAACCTGAAAAATTTCTCTTCAAGAACTCACCCATATCCTCATATAAATTAATTAATTGGTTTTCATCACCTAGTTTTTTTCCATAAGGTGGATTACATAAAACTAGTCCTTCTAAAGACTTAAAATGAATTTTTTTAAAGTCACAATATTGTAATTCAATATAATTTTCTAGTCCTGCTAGTTTTATATTGACTTTTGCTTGATCAAAAACATCTTTATTAATCTCACAACCAATTATTTTTGATAATTTCTCAAAAGAAATTACTTTATTCATAGCCTTTTTTTTCTCATCTAGATAAATTTTTTTATTAAAATCTAGCCAATTTTCAAAAAGATAAAATTGTTGAAATTTAAGTGGGACTTTAAGAGTTTGATTAACAGCCTCTATTAAAAAAGTTCCTGAACCACACATAAGATCAACTAAAGGTTTAGTTCCATTCCATCCAGTCATCTTTAATAATCCAGAAGCTAAATTTTCTTTGAGCGGAGCATTTCCAATGGCAGGCCTATAGCCTCTTTTATGAAGACTTTCAAAACTACTCTGCAAGCTAAGTACTCCACGATCATTATTTAAATGTAAATGAATTATCAAATCAGGATTATCTAAAGAGATATTTGATCTCTTATTCCACACTGATTGTTGAAGATCTATTATTGAATTTTTAACCTCAAGAGCAGTGAAATGAGAATGACTTAATGATGAAGTTCTGCCAGTTACATGAACATTGAATGTTTTTTCAAATGGTAACCATCTTAACCAATCAAATGAATCTCTAACTGCCTGATATAAAGAAAGCCTGTCGTAGCATGCAAAACGTGCGACTTCTCTATAAAAGCGAAAAGCAACTCTTGAAAAAAAATGAATTCTATAGAATGTTCCATAATCACATTCAAAAGAGACTGATCTTTTATACGATTTAACATTAAACCCACCCAAATCAATAATTTCACTTGCTAAATATTTCTCTAAACCCTCAGGAGATGATGCAATTACATTCATATATTTAAAAAATTAATGAAATAACTATTCAATACTCATTTTGCCTGCCAGAATATAAATGTCCAACTGGACTAGGTGATCTCAACCGATGTTTCGGACAGCGGTTCGATTCCGCTCAACTCCATTTCCTTTTTGGGGTTGTAATGGTTTCGACGGGGCGTAAGGAAGATGACTGAAGCCTGCTCGGTTAGAGCAAAAAAACAAACGCTAACAAAATCGTTAGTTTCTCCCGTCAAACAGCACCAGTTGCTGCTTGATCTCAAAGGAGATGGGGTTATATCAGCCTTATCAACCAAATGATCCATGGAGCCTGGAAGGGCTCCACCATTTTAAATTGATCTCTATTTAGTATTAGATAATTTGTTAAGTTGTAAAATTTACTTCAAAAGAATGTATTAGAAATTATTTTTTACATTTTATGAGTATAAATACTGAGAATATTATAAAAAAAATATTTTAACGTATTAAAAATCCTCGATACCAATGAGCACAAAAAATAACATTAATGACATATTAATAAACTTAAAACCTAAAGTTTTAAGGTTTACAGGTTCGAACTTTCCGACAGAACTTTGGAGCATTAATCAAATTAAAAATCATAAAAAGATCTCTGCATAAAATTTATTTAATTTTCTTTTACGAACTTGAAAAAGGATTACTTGGCATCTTTTTCAAACATTTTTGGGAAGCTTGTTGAAGTATTTCAAATTCGTTTTTATTTAAGTTCCACTTAAAAACGTTTGATATATCAGTAACTTGAGACTTTTTCCTCATTCCTACAATAGGTATGACTCCCTGATAACAACACCAATTGATTGCTACTTGAGCTTGTGAAACTGATCTTGAAACAGCAATCTTTTTAAGACATCTCCTTAATTCAATGGTTGATTTTTTATAGTTTTTAATAATCAAAGTACGTAGAAAAGAATTTTGCTTGACTTCATCTTTTTCAGGATCTATACATAGTATTCCAAAAGATAAAGGACTATAAGCTAATAAATCAATATCATTTTTTTCACAGATTTCTTTTACATAGAAATTTTTTTGGAAATCTGGAGATAATAAAGAAAACTGAATTTGAACACTTTTAACTTTCTTATTTCTTATCGATAAATATTGAATAATTTCCTTTAATCTTTGGGGTCCAATATTAGATAATCCAATTTGAAAATTAAAACCTAGATCAATTAAATCGCAAAGATTATTTAATAATTGTAATTCTTGCCAAGGATTATATTTTGCAGTTGACCAATGTATTTGAACTATATCTAATTTATTATTTAATCTTTCTAAGCTTTTGAGAAAGGGTTTAGTAAACCCTTTATTCCCAATTCTCCATGGATAAGGAGCGAGCTTTGTAGCTATTTGAATTCGTTTTTTTTGAAAAGAAGGAGTATCTAGTAAGAATTTTCCTAAAAGTTCTTCACTTCTTCCATTAAGTTTTCCAGTTCCATAAGAATCTGCAGTATCAATTAAGTTAAATCCTCTTTTTAATGCTTCTCTATAAGTCTCACGTAAATCATCATCATTACCAATTTGATAGTCCCAAAAAACTTGATTTCCCCAAGACCATGTTCCTAATCCAATTCTTTTTTTCACTTACTATTTTTAAACATACTTTTAAGATTACTCGAAACTACATATTCCACAAAAGAGTATTTAGGAAATATAAATTTTAAAACTTTTCAAATAATTACCTATTGACATTAAGAAAATATTCTCCAAAGTAAGGAAAATATTAAAAAAATTGTTTATTACTGTTTGCGGTCAAAAAGGGGGAGTTGCTAAAACCTGTACAAGTATTCACCTTGCAAGTGTATGGCATTCTGAAGGTAAAAAAGTATGTATAGTTGATGCTGATAAAAATAGATCTGCATTAGCTTATTCATCCAGAGGAAACCTTCCATTTCCTGTTTTTCCAGTTAGTTCAGCTGCAAAAGCCTCCAGATCCTCAGAAATTGTTATTACTGATGGGCAAGCAAGCAGTGATACAGAAGAACTTAAACATCTTGCATATGGATCAGATTTAGTAATTCTACCTACAACCGCAAAAGCAAGGTCTGTTGAATTAACTGTTGAATTAGCCAACTTATTAAATACTTTAAAAGTTAATCATGCAGTTGTAATTGTAAAAGTAGATTTTAGACAACAAAAAGCAGCACTACAAGCTAAGGCAGCGTTAGAAAAATTCGGTTTATACGTTTTTGATACATTTATTCCTTTACTTTCTGCTTTTGACAAAGCTGAGGCATCAGGTAGTGCTGTTTGTGAAGCTGTAGATGATTTAGGCAGATCAGATCCTCGTCGAATGACGGGCTGGTCTGCCTACTGTTCAATTGCATTACAAATTCCATGCCTGATTTCGAAGCACTTATCCGACACCAACAACTTAAGCAACCAACAACCAATCAGCGCTTAAAAGTTGTAGAGCCTACTAATTACGAAGAAGAAAAAAGAGAAAATCCAGAAATTGATAATCTTAAAATATTAAATAATTTTTTTGTAAGTTTTGTTGGATCTATAATTGGAACCTTAACAACCCTTTTCCTATATGTAAATGATTATCTCCCAATGGATTTACTAAAAATTAAGTAGAGAATTTACTGTCTTGTTAAAATAGACTTATTAATATACTTGATTTTTTATAAAGGTTATGACTGCAATTTATAAAAGAGATTTTTAAAAAAATAAATTTTTAATAAAACACATTTTTCGCAAATAAATCATACTCTTTTAATTTTTGTGTTTATTCTCTATGGAATAAAATGATCTTCTAAAAATTTTTAAGTAATAAAAACAAAATAATTCAATTCAAATGTTTTGATAAACAATATTTAACTTCACTAGCAAGCTCACTAGAAGAATTTGATAAAGCGTTATATCTAGAGGAAATTTGATCTTGATGAACTCGATTTGAAACTAAAACATCATGAAGATATATTGGTTCACCAAACTCTTTTTTTATATGATAGTAAATTTCACAATCCATCATCATAACTAAAGATTGATCGAACTTTATTTGATCAAAAACTTTCTTTTTAGCAGCCATGACTGATGGCGAACTTATAGTATTGACACCCTTTATTATTCTTTTATTCCATCTTGGATAAAAGTTACGATAAAAACTTTGTCCATTATTTTTTGTATGATTTGACCCACATACTAACCAGTCATGTTGGTCATCAAAAGAATCATATATCTTTTTTAATGCTTCATTATCATAAAAAAAATCATCCTGAAACATCACCTTAATTATATCTCCAGAACAATTCCTTAGAGCATTATTTGTATTAGCAGGGCCATTATCAAGGTCATTTTTATTTTTGACATATTTAATATCAAACTTATTTTTAAAATCATGAATAACATCAATTAATTTATCATCCTTACTATGATCAGATACAACTACTTCAAAATCTTTAAAAGTTTGAATTTCTATAGTTCTAAAAAGAAAATCTAAAAATTCTTTACCTTTTCCATTATATTCAAAAGTTGGAATTGCAATTGATAATCTCATAATTTAATCTAGTTCTCTAAATATAAATCTTTTTTTTATCATGATTTAAATTTTTAACAAACCACATTTTTAATGCAAAAACTTTACTAATATTGAATATCGAAGAGTCTTAAAGTTAGAAAGTGATATTAGTCATCAACTCATTTCTCATTTAAGTTTTATAATCCCTATTTTTTTATTTCCCATCTTTTTAAATAAAGGTGGGAATATTCTTTTAAAACTGCCACAATATTATGTTGTACAAATACTTCGTTGTTACAATTATAAGAACCAAGTTTAATCATACCTTTATGATTAAGCCTAAAAAAATCGTATTTTTCATAAAGTAAGTCATAAAAATCCCTAAGAAAAGCTTTAGTAAAAACGTTACCTGAATTAAATTCAAACTGGATTGCTATTACATTCCCAGATTTTAAAAGTTTAGCAGCTCCTCTCAAAGCTTTTAATTCGTATCCTTCTAAATCTAGTTTAATAAAACATGTATTTTTAATATTTTTATATTTTTTAGAAAGATTATCAATTTTATCCACTTCACAATCATATGATTCGATCTCATTGTCAGATTGATAATTAAGAAAATTTTTATTTATTGAACCATGTTCGTGTAATTCTTTAGATAGATATGAAAATAGCTTTGCAGTTTCCCTCTTTTCTCCTAAAGCAAAATTGCTTAAAAAAACATTAGATTTATTTTGGAACTGTAAATTTAGATTTTTAAACAATATTGGAGAAGGTTCAAAACAATAAATTTCTGGGTTTTCAAAATTATCTAACAATAATTTTGTATACATACCTGTATTACAACCACCGTCAATAAATACTTTTTTGTCTACATTGGCAAGTATTTTTTTGAGAAATTGGCTAACCATATTATGTTCATAATCTACGTATGGAGGTCTTTGATGATATCCCTGCTCCAAATACCACAACCATTGCAAATCAATGTTATCTGAAGTTGCAAGAAATATTATTAATTTTTCTTTTGCTTTTTTTGAATAAAAAGAAAACTTATAATAAATTGACCTTAAAACTTTATTTAATTTTCTATAAATATTTTTCATCCGAAAAATTAAAGTCATTTTAATCAATATTTTCAAATTTTAAAATCTTTTTTAATAAACATAGAAATTCAAAGCATTACTTACACAATAATTACGATTACTACACTTTTCTTTTTATTTCGTGTATTGTCTCAATTTGACTATCAACTACTATCGGATAACTAGTTCGTAGGTTCGAATCCTGTAGCTTTGCCATTTAAAACCATTACATAAAAATAGTTTCCCAGAATATCTTTTTTATTAGATGATTGCTTTAAGTTGAGAAAAAGTTGCTATTATCCAAGAAATTCCATTGAATTCCGCTTAATAAAAAGCTGCACTAAACGAAATAAGAATTTAATACCTAATTAAATCAATTTATAGAATTTGACCCTATAAATCCCACTTTTTAAGTAGTGTATTCGCTATTTATTTCAACATACTTTTTCGAAAGATCGCATCCCCAGGCAGTACCTTTCGATTCTCCAGAATTTAAATTCATGACAATTCGCACAATATCATTTACCAAATATGTAGCTTTCATTTTTGACTTTATATATTGCGTGACTTGTTGAGAATCATATTGATTTAACTTACCCTTTTCCAAAATTTGAAAATTACCTATATATAAGTCAATGTCATTTAAATTGAATTTAACCCCAGAATTACCTGCAGCAGAAATGATTCTTCCCCAATTAGGATCACATCCATGTATCGCAGTTTTTACCAATGCAGAATTACAAATAGATTTAGCAACCATAATTGCATCATCGGTATTTTTTGCTCCTTGAACCAAAACTTCTAATAAACAATTTGCTCCCTCTCCATCTCTTGCAATACTTTTTGCCAAGTTTTCACAAACAATATCAATCCCTTTTTGAATAATTGGAAAAAATCTTTTATCAATTTTCTCTCCTGCATTTATTGCAACGAATGAATCATTTGTACTTGTCTCTCCATCAACTGATATTGCATTAAAAGATTTTTTAACAGCAATAGAAATCATTTTGTCCCACTCTTTTTTTTCAATGCCCGCATCACAAGTTAAAAAAGCAAGCATTGTAGCCATGTTGGGGTAAATCATTCCTGAACCTTTTGCAAATCCTGCTATTTTTATCTTTCTACCTTGAATAATTGTCTCTATTAAAACTTTTTTCAAAGTCAAATCAGTAGTTAAAATTGCTTCTGCTGCATTTTGAAAATTATTAACTTTTAAATCACTAACTAAATTCGGTAAATTTTTTACTAAATCATTTATCTTTATAGGAATACCAATTACACCAGTTGAGCACATTAAAACCTCTTCTTCTCTGATCCCTAAAAGTTCTGCAGTCTTTGATGTAGCAATTTGAAAATGTTTAAGTCCAAGATTTCCTGTACATGCATTTGCTTGACCAGAATTAATTAGTATTGCACGTACAAAACCCAAATTTTTTTTAATCCTTTCCTCACAAATATCCACACATGAAGCACGAACTATTGATTGAGTAAACTTCCCGCTAAAAATACTTCCTTCTGGAGCGAGTATAAGAGCTAAATCTTTTTTATTAGAAGCTTTTAATCCAGCAGAAATACCTGCAAAAAGGAATCGATGGGGTGTTACATTACCTTCATCAATAAACGACCAAGTGGAATAAGACTGGCTCAATCTTTTTATAATTTTAAATTCATACTAACTACTCTTTAATACTAAAGAAACATGTAAATACATTATTATTAGATATATGGATATTCTTCAAAAATTAAAAAATAACCAAAGAAGAATTGGTTTAACAGGAGGTATTGCCAGTGGAAAGACAACTATCACAAATTATATTAGAGAACATAAAAACATACCGATAATAGATGCAGATAATTTATCAAAAGAATTAATCAAACCCAACACATATGGATACAAAAAAATTTTAGACTATTTCGGAAATCAAATAATTGATACTAAAAACAATTCAGAAAAAGAGATAAACAGAAAACTTTTAAGGAACATTATTTTTAAACATTCAGAAAGCAAAGAATGGATTGAAAAACTACTTCACCCATTAATTAAAGAAAAAATGATCAAAGAATGCAGTCAATACAACAATAATCAAACTATATTATTAGTTATTCCATTATTATTTGAAGCAAAATTTGAAGATATTTGCACTGAAATATGGTTAGTTAAATGTCCTAGAGAACTACAAAAAAAAAGACTTATCACAAGAGATAAAATTTGCGAAAAAGAAGCATATGACTCCATAAATCTGCAATTAAGTTTTGAAGAAAAAAGAAAATTTTCAGATATCATTTTAGATAATTCGGATGATCAAAATAAATGGATCAATGCTATAAAAGAGCTTCTTTAAGCTTTAGCTATTCAATTTTTCCATAAGAAGCTTATTTGCAAGTTTAGGGTCAGCTTTACCTTTTGTTCTTTTCATAAGTTGACCAACAAAAAAACCAAGTAACTTAGTTTTGCCATTTTTAAATGCTTGAACTTCATTTGGATGTGCATTTATAAGTTCATCAATTATTGGTAAAATACTTGAAGAATCAGATATCATTGCCAACCCTTTTTCTTCAACTAATTTTTTCGGAGAAATATTTTTTTGAATAAGTTCAGGTAAAATTTCTTTTGCGATTTTTCCACTAATTATATTTTTTGAAATCATGCTAATCATTTCAGCAAGATTTTCAGGACTAAGCTTTAATTCACTAAAACTTAGTTTGTTTGATTTTAAATAACCCACAATATCGCTTGTTACCCAATTCGAAGCTAGTTTGGCCTCGGCACCATTTGCTACTGTTTCTTCAAAAAAGTTTGCCATGCTTATTTCATCAGAAATTACCCTTGCATCATATGCAGACAACCCAAATTGACTTACATATTTATTTCTTTTCTTGGGAGGTAATTCTGGTAGTTCTTTAAACCATATTTCTTGTTGGGCTTTTGTTATTTCAATTGGACCTAAGTCAGGATCAGGAAAATATCTATAGTCACTGCTACCTTCCTTCAGTCTCATACTTTTCGTTAATTGCTTAGCTTCATCCCATAACCTTGTTTCTTGGAAAATTTTTCCTCCATTTTCATAAACTTCTATTTGTCTGGCAATTTCATAATCACAAGCCTTTTGAATGGCAGAAAATGAATTCATATTTTTTATTTCCACTTTGGTACCAAAAGGAGCATTAGGTCCTTTTCTAACTGAAATATTCACATCACAGCGTAATGAACCCTCTTGCATATTTCCGTCTGATACTCCTAGATATCTAACTGTTCTTCTAATCTCTGAAGCGTATTCAGATGCCTCTTTACCTGATCTAATATCTGGTTTACTTACAATCTCACAAAGTGCTATTCCGGCACGATTATAATCAACTAAAGAATACTTAGAGCCAGCTAATCTATCACTTCCTGAATGGACTAGTTTTCCAGCGTCTTCTTCCATATGTAGCCTTTCTATACCAATTTTTTTGATATAAGGTTCTTTGTCCTTTTCAATTATTTCTACCTCTAACCAGCCATTTTCAGCTAGTGGCTCATCAAATTGTGAAATTTGATAATTTTTTGGCAGATCAGGATAAAAATATTGTTTTCTATCAAATTTACAATGTTCTGAAACTTTTAAATTTAATGCTAACGAAGTTTTTACAGCATACTCAAGAACAGTCTCATTCAAAACTGGAAGAGTTCCTGGTAATCCACAAACTACAGGATCTATATGCGTATTAGGCGCATCACCAAAAGCTGTTGACGCAGATGTGAATATTTTACTTTTCGTATTAAGCTGTACATGAGTTTCCAAACCAATCACAGCTTCCCAAGATTCCAAATTGTTCATTATCAAAAGTCTCTTTATTAATATTATTGGATATAAAGGAAAAGAGGACCAAAACACAAATAAAAATATTAATTTTTAAATGGCACAAGAAACCAAAAATTCAATATTAATCATTGGCGGTGGACTTTTAGGTTTATCTATTGCTTATGAATTTTCTAGAAATAACTTCAAAGTTATAGTTTTAAGCAAAAACAGAAATGAATCAGCTGGATTTGTTGCTGCAGGAATGTTAGCTACTCATGCCGAAGGGCTCGAAGATGAATTACTAAAATTTGGCCAAGAAAGTCAAAATCTAATTCCAAAGTGGATAAAAAGTATTGAACAAGATAGCAATATTAAATGCGGTTTAAAAAAATGTGGCATAGTAGTTCCTTTTAAAAACAAAGAAGATCTTGAAAAGTTTCCCACTTATGAATATGGAAAATATTTAAATCGCAAAGATCTTCAAACAGAAATTAATGGAATGAATTCTATTTGGAAATATGGTTTACTTTTTGAACAAGATGGTCAAATAGATAACCGAAGAAGACTGATGCGTGCTCTTGAGAGAGCATGCTCCTTGCATGGAGTCGAATTTCATGAGGGATCAGAAGTAAAGGATTTGACATTCGAAAAAAACAAAATTACAGGTGCAACAGTTTTATGTGCAACTGGGGAAATAAAAAAAATTAACTGCGAAAAAGCAATTATATGCAGCGGTGCTTGGAGTAAAAAAATTTTTAATAAGATTCCAGTCTTTCCTGTAAAGGGACAAATGCTATCAATACAAGGTCCAACAAATTTTTTGAAAAGAGTTATTTTTGGTCCAAAAACTTATCTAGTTCCCCGTGATGATGGACTTATTGTAATTGGAGCGACAGTTGAAAAAGATTCAAAATTTAATCAGGGTAATACTCCTAATGGAATAAAACAACTGCAAGAAGGTATTCGCTCCTTATTGCCAGAAGCTATTAATTGGCCACAAATGGAACATTGGTGGGGATTTAGACCTTGCACCCCAGATCTAAAACCAATAATTGGAAAATCAAAAATTGAAAATCTTTTTATAGCTACAGGACATTACAGAAATGGAGTTTTATTTTCTGCAATAACAAGTGATCTTCTTTTGAAAATAGTTCAAAATAAAAATCTCAAAGAAATAGAAAAAAGCTTTTTAGAAAAATTTAGTTTAGATAGATTTGCGATTTAAATTTTAATTTTCAGATCGCCATTTCGAATCAGAAGTTTCCCATTCACATAATTCCTCTTCGTTGAACCATAGATCAATTTCAAATTTTGCTGTATCTTCTCCATCAGACCCATGAATAATATTCCTCCCAATATCAATAGCTAAATCACCTCTAATTGTTCCAGGATCTGCTTCCAGAGGTTTTGTTGCGCCTATTAGTTTTCTAGCACTCAAAATAACTCCTTCGCCTTCCCACACCATTGCTACAACAGGACCACTTGAAATAAAGTCTACTAAATCACCAAAAAAGGGTCTTTCTCTATGTACTCCATAATGATTTTGAGCAAGTTCTTTTGAAGGAATTAATTCCTTTAATCCGACCAATTTAAATCCTTTTTTTTCAAATCTGCCAATAATCTCAGAAACATATCCTCTTTGAACGCCATCTGGTTTAATTGCAATAAAGGTTCTCTCTTTGGTCATTTAGTTATTAATCACTCTATGTATATTCAACTTTTAGGTGGTAACTTGGCAAGTAATCATTAAAATAAAAGATATTGTTTTGAGTTATTTTCAAAAACATTTATTAATCACTAAGACATAAATTGACCAATTTTGAACCGAAAAAATTAAAGAATATTTGGACTATTGAAGATAGTATTTCGACTTATAACATAGACAAATGGGGAGATAAATATTTTTCTATAAATTCCAAAGGAAATATATCAGTAACTAAAAATATTAAATCTGAAAATAAGATAGATCTTTTTAAACTTGTCAAAGAACTTAAGAGTAGAGAAATAAATCCTCCATTAATCATAAGATTTAATGATATCTTGAAAGATCGCTTAAATGCATTACATCACTCTTTTTTAAAAGCAATAAAAACCTATAAATATAAGAACATTTATCAAGGCGTTTTTCCTGTCAAATGTAATCAACAGAAAAATGTACTAGAAAAGATAATAGAGTTTGGTAGCCAATGGAATTTTGGTTTAGAAGTAGGAAGTAAATCAGAACTATTAATTGGCCTTGCACTTCTTGAAAACCAAAATTCATTATTAATATGCAACGGATATAAAGATAAAAAATATATTGAGATTGCTACTTTGGCCAGAAAACTCGGCAAAAATCCAATAATAGTTATTGAACAACGAGATGAGGTTAAAAGAATTATTCAAGCAGTTCAAGAACTTAACGCGACTCCATTGATAGGAATTAGAGCAAAGTTATCAAGTAAAAGTAGTGGGAGGTGGGGTAAATCTATTGGAGATAATTCCAAATTTGGATTATCAATCCCAGAAATTATGTTGACAATAAAAGAACTAAAAGAAGCAGATCTTATCAACGAAATGAAATTGCTCCATTTTCATATAGGCAGTCAAATAAGTGATATTGCTGTGATCAAAGACGCATTACAAGAAGCGAGTCAAATATATGTTGAACTGTGTAAACTAGGAGCCCCAATGGAGTATATCGACGTTGGGGGAGGATTAGGAATAGATTTTGATGGAACTAAAACCTCCTCCAACACCTCTACTAATTATTCTCTTCAAAATTATGCTAACGATGTAATTGCAACTATTAAGGATTCATGTGAATTAAATAATATCAAGCATCCAACCATAATCTCAGAAAGTGGAAGAGCAATAATTAGTCATTGTTCAGTTTTGATTTTTAATGTCTTAGGAACAAGCCATGTCAGTTCCAAACTACAAATTTTGAATAAAAAAAATCAACAACTAATAATTTCAAATTTACTTGAAACTTTCTACGAATTAAAAAAACTTAAAAATAAAAAAATAAATTTATCTCAAATCATTGAACTATGGAATGATGCAAAAAAGTTTAAAGAAGATTGCTTAGTCGCTTTTAGATTAGGATTTTTAAGTTTGGCAGAAAGAGCTTATGCCGAAGAACTTACTTGGGCTTGCGCAAAAGAAATTTCCAATAACTTAAATAATGATGAAATCAATCACCCTGATTTATCTGAAATTACAGAAACTTTAGCATCAACTTATTATGCAAATTTATCTATCTTTAAATCTATTCCAGATAGCTGGGCAATAAATCAGATTTTTCCAATAGTACCAATACATAGGCACTTAGAGGAGCCGTTCTGCAAAGGCAACTTTGCAGATTTAACTTGTGATTCAGATGGGAAACTAAATAATTTTATTAATGATGGAGAAATTAAATCATTACTAAATTTACATAAGCCAGAGGAAGATAAAGATTATCTAATTGGAATTTTTATGACTGGAGCCTATCAAGAAGCACTAGGAAACTTGCACAATTTATTTGGCAGTACAAACGTAGTTCATATAGATATAAATCAAGATGATTCATATAAGGTCAAAAATATTATTAAAGAGGACAGTAAATCTGAAATTTTACAATTATTAGACTACAGTTCAGCTTCTTTGGTCGAATCTATAAGAATTAATACTGAATCAGCAATTGATCAAAAAAAATTAACTATTGAAGAAGCAAGGAAATTAATGGATCAAATCGAAATTAGTCTCAGAAAAAGTAGTTATTTATCAGAATGACTATCTAATGTTTTTTGCAAATAGTTTTTAGCATAATCTAAAGCATCACTTAACTTATCAATATCTTTAGCACCTGCTTGAGCAAAGTTAGGCTTTCCTCCTCCACCTCCCGAACAAATTCTTGCAATATCATTAATTAATTTACCTGCATGCAATCCTATTTTTACTGCATCGTCACCTAAAGAAACCACAAATAACAACTTTCTATTTTTTGGATTTGGTATTCCCCCAAGAATCACTATTGCTTTATTTCCCAAATGAGAAGTTAAATTAAGTGCTGCAGATTGCAAAGAATTCCCATCTAAGCCATCAATCTGATTTACTAAAATTGAAAAAGAATTTACTATTTCTGCGGATGATTTTATGGAAGAGTATTTAAAATATGCAATTTCATCTTTCATTTTTTGTATCTCTTTATTCTTATTAATAAGCTCTGCTTGCAAATTATTAACCCTTTCAAAAAGTTGATTAGGATTTGCTTTTAACAAATCACTTAATTGATTTACTAAAGCATTTCTATCACTGAAATAGTCTAATGCTGATTGACCTGATAATGCTTCGATCCTTCTTACTCCGGCTGAGATTCCTTCCTCACTAATTATTTTGAATGAACCTAATTCGGATGTAGTTTTAACATGTGTGCCGCCACAAAGTTCCATTGAAACTCCTGGTACATTAACAACGCGCACTTCATCATCATATTTTTCTCCAAACATGGCGACTGCACCCTTTTCAAGAGCCTCACTTTTAGACATATTTTTTATTTCTAGGTCATGATTTTCCATAATCCAAGAGTTAACTAAAGTCTCAATCTTAGAAATTTGATCTTTAGAAATAGGATTAGAAGAATTAAAGTCAAATCGTAATTTATTAAAGGCTACTAATGAACCTTTTTGTCCGACACTTTCGTTAACAACTGACTTGAGCGCAGATTGTAATAAATGAGTAGCTGTATGATTTGCAGCAGCCTTAGCTCTATTAGAGGAGTTAACGTTAGTCTTAACTTTTTGTCCAATAGTTAATATTCCTTTTTTGATAGTTCCGTAATGTAAAAAAACATTTTTCTTTCGCATAACATTATCAACAATAACCTCTACATCTTTTGAAAATATCGTTCCAATATCACCAACTTGCCCGCCAGATTCTCCATAAAAAGTTGTCTGATCAAGAACAATTAAAACTTTCTGACCTTCACTTGCTTGCTTAACTAATGTTGAATCCAAGAATATACCCTTTATTTCAGCTTCAGAAAGAAGTGAATCATAACCATTAAAAACAGTTTTGTTAAAAAGATCTATTTCTCGCTCTAATGATCCCTCTAATGTCAAATCAATATTATTTGAAGCAGCTTTAGCTCTCTCTTTTTGTGCATTCATTTCTTCTTCAAAACCCTTTAAATCTACACTGATACTATTTTCTTCTGCAATTTCTAAAGTAAGTTCTAGAGGAAATCCAAAAGTATCATAAAGTTCAAAAGCTTTAAAACCAGAAATTAATTTCTGACCTGAAGAAATTATCTCATCTAGCAATTTCTCTCCTCTTTCAAGAGTTTCCCTAAATCTTATTTCTTCAATTTTTATCTCATTCAAAATTAAATCATTATTATTTTTTAAATCAGGATAATTATTTTGCATTAAATTGATCCCGACAGTAGCAATATGAGGTAAAAATTCATTTGTTATACCCAATAATCTCCCATGTCTGACCATTCTTCTAATAAGCCTTCTTAATATATATCCCCTTCCAAGATTACTTGCTGCTACTCCATCAGAAATTAAATGAATAACAGCTCTTGTGTGATCACCAATAATTTTTAAAGAAATTTTGTTTTTATCATCTGAAGAAAAATAATCAATATTTGCAATCTCACAAATTTTTTGAATGATAGGAAAAATTAAATCTGTCTCATAATTATTTTGCTTTTTTTGTAGTATTTGAGCCATCCTTTCAAGACCCATTCCTGTATCAATATTTTTAAATTTTAAATCCGTCAATTTTCCATTAGGATCACGATTATATTGCATAAAAACAAGATTATAAAATTCAATAAAACGATCTCCATCTTCTAAATCAATATTCTGCAGACCCTTTTCAGGATGAAAATCATAATAAAGTTCTGAACAAGGTCCACATGGACCTGTTTTACCAGATGACCAAAAATTATCTTCCTCACCTAGTTTCACTATCCTATCTGGATGAATACCAATTTCATCTCTCCAAATTTTTGCAGATTCTTCGTCTTCGTGAAAAACACTCACAATTATATTTTCAACAGAAAGTTGATAAATATTAGTAACTAATTCCCAAGCCCATTGAATAGCCTCTCTTTTAAAATAATCCCCAAAAGAAAAATTACCAAGCATTTCAAAAAAAGTGTGATGTCTAGCTGTAACTCCAACGTTTTCTATATCGTTTGTTCTGATGCACTTTTGGCTAGATGTAGCCCTTTTTGATGGTCTTTCTTTTAAACCTAAAAAAACTGGTTTAAAAGGTAGCATTCCAGCAATTGTGAGCATAACCGTAGGGTCATCTGGAATCAAAGATGCACTTGGAATGATTTTATGTAATTTTTCACTGTAAAATTTTAAAAAAGCATTTCTTATCTCATCTCCAGTAACTATTTTTTTAATTAGTTGAGATGTCATTTATCCAGAATAATTAAGATTAAAAATTAAAGAAAAGCGTAATTTCGGTTATTTCGCAAAAATAATCACGCGAATTTATATTCTATATAACTAAAGTTAATTTATAAAGCTAATTATTCTATGATAGCCTCTGCTCAGACAAGTAATTCTAAATTGGCACAAACTAATAACAAGTTGACGGTTCAATCTCAAAACTTTGCTGATGATTCTTGTGCTATAAGATCTTTGGATTGGGATCGCAGTAGATTTGATATTGAATTTGGTTTAAGAAATGGAACTACTTACAATAGTTTTATTATTAAAGGCGAAAAACTAGCAATTATTGATACTAGTCACGCAAAGTTCGAAGAATTATGGTTTAAAGAATTACTGAAAAAGGTAAATCTTCAAGAAGTTGATTATCTAATTACTAGCCATACAGAACCTGATCACTCTGGTTTAATAGGTAATCTTTTAGAATTAAACCAAAATATCACAGTAGTTGGATCGAAATTAGCACTTAAATTTATTGAAGACCAAATACATATTCCCTTTAAACGTCTAGAGGTTAAAAGTGGAGAGTTTTTAAATCTCGGAACTAATCCTAATAGTGGTTTAGAACACAATATTGAATTTATTAGTGCACCAAATTTACATTGGCCAGATACCATATTTTCATATGATCACAGCACAAATGTTCTCTATACATGCGATGCATTTGGACTCCATTATTGTTCTGACGAATTTTTTGACACTGATCAAAAAGAAATATTCGATGATTTCCGTTTTTATTACGATTGCCTTATGGGTCCAAACGCTAGAAGCGTTATGCAGGCAATTAAAAGAATAGATAAGCTACCTGAATTAAAAACAATAGCTGTTGGCCATGGGCCTTTGCTTCATAATCAGGTCAATTTTTGGAAAGGAAAATATCTAGAATGGAGTAGTAATAAAAGCAAAGGCAATGATTTTGTGTCAGTCTGCTACATAAGCGACTATGGTTATTGTGATCGACTAAGTCAAGCGATATCTCATGGAATAAGCAAAGCAGATGCTCAGGTTCAGTTAATTGATTTAAGATCTTCTGACCCGCAAGAATTAACAAGCTTAATTTCCGAATCAAAAGCAGTAGTCATTCCCACATGGCCAGTAGATTCAGATAATGAATTAAAAGAATCTCTCGGTACTTTATTTGCAGCACTAAAACCAAAACAATTTACTGCAGTTTATGATGCATTTGGTGGAAATGATGAACCTATAGATTCTTTAGCAAATAAACTAAGAGAACTTGGTCAAAAAGAAGCTTTCTCTCCCTTAAGAGTTAAAAATATTCCAGATCCCATTGTTTATCAACAATTCGAAGAAGCTGGAACTGACTTGGGTCAATTGATCAATAAAAAAAAGAATATTGCCTCTATGAAGAGCCTTGATTCAAATTTAGATAAAGCGTTAGGAAGATTAAGTGGTGGATTATATGTAGTTACAGCGAGCCAAGGCGAGGGTTCTACATTTAGACAAAGTGCAATGGTCGCAAGTTGGGTTAGTCAAGCAAGCTTTTCTCCACCAGGTATTACAGTTGCAGTGGCAAAAGATAGGGCTATTGAATCATATATGCAAGTTGGAAAAGGTTTTGTTGTGAATATTCTGAGAGAAGATAACTATCAAAAAATGTTCAGACATTTTTTAAAAAGATTTGCCCCTGGAGCTGATAGATTTGCAGATGTAGATGTAATTAGCAACATCGCTGAAGGAGGGCCAGTTCTTTCAGATTCACTCGCCTTTTTAGATTGTAAAGTTAGTTCCAGGCTAGAGACTCCAGACCATTGGATAATTTACGGAATTGTTGAAAATGGTAATGTTTCTGACTTATCATGCAAGACAGCAGTTCATCACAGAAAAGTTGCTAATCACTATTAGAAAATAAGTCTTTGAAATGTCAGATATTAATATAGGCTTACTTGCAGAAAATCAAAATTTAACAGAATTTGATATTACTGAAAATTTTTCTTGTGTAAGATTCTTAGACCAAAATAAAGAAAGATTTGAACTTGAATTTAACCTTGAAAAAGGAACCTCTTTTAATACTTTTTTCATTAGAAGTCATGGGGAACTTTTTATTATTCATCCACCTGAGAAGCAATATTTAGATTCGTTTAATAAAATAATTTCTAAGTTTTGCGATCAATTTAATTTAGGTAAAATCAACTTCATTTCTGGTCATATTAATCCCCAAATTATTGAAACTATAAAGAATATAAGTACCCAATTTCAAAAAACAACTATTACTTGCTCTAATCCAGGTTATAAACTTATTAGCGAACTTTGGAATCAAAAAAATCCTACCTTAGAAAACTTCATTGAAATTCAATTACCTGAAATAAACATAATCAAAAAAGAACTTAATTTAGAGTTAGATAACATTTCACTAGAGTTAATTCCTATTCCAACAGCACGTTGGCCTGGTGGACTGATAATTTATGAACATAATCAAGAGATACTTCTTAGTGAAAAAATTTTCTCTGCACATATTGCATCTAAATATTGGTCTGAAACAAATCGAGTTAGTACAGAAATTGATAGGAAACATTTTTATGATTGCTTGATGGCACCAATGTCTAATCAAGTAGTATCAATAACTGAAAAAATTGCCGATTATGACATTAAAACTATTGCACCATTACATGGTCCCGCGATCGAATATAGCTTAAAAAGCTTTTTAAATGACTATATTAGATGGGGAGAAAATCTCTCAACCAATAATCATAAGATCGCCCTGATATATGCAAGTGCATATGGAAACACAGCCTCAATAGGAGATGCATTGGCAAAAGGGATAAATAGAACCTCCGTAGAAGTTGAAAGTATTAATTGTGAATTTACCCCAAATGATGTACTTGTAAAATCCATCCAAAATGCTGATGGATATTTAATAGGCTCTCCCACATTGGGTGGTCACGCCCCAACTCCAATAGTTAGTGCACTAGGAACATTGTTAGCAGAGGGCAATAGAGATAAGCCAGTAGGAATTTTTGGGAGTTTTGGTTGGAGCGGCGAAGCTATAGATTTACTTGAAACAAAATTAAAAGACGGTGGTTTTAAGTTTAGTTTTGACCCTATTAGGATTAAATTTAGTCCAAATAAACCAAAGATTAAAGAGTTAGAAGAAATAGGAACTCACTTTGGAAGAAAAATTATAAAAAAAGCAAAGAAAAAACCCAGGAAATCAGATACTGGAATGATTACAAGCAAAACGGATCCAAAGCTGCAAGCTCTTGGAAGAGTAATTGGCTCACTTTGTGTCCTGACTGCCTCTAAAGGCAAAGATGAGAATAATATCAAAGGAGCCATGCTTGCATCTTGGGTTAGTCAAGCAAGTTTTTCACCGCCTGGGTTAAGTATTGCAGTAGCAAAAGATAGATCGGTAGAATCTCTTCTGCAAATAGGAGATTCATTCGCATTAAATATTCTTAGTGAAAAAGATTTTAAAGAACCTTTGAAAAGATTCACAAAGCCGTTTGCACCTGGAGAAGATAGATTTGAAGGAATAAATATTAAATTAACTCCTAATGAACAGATAATCATTCCTGAAGCGCTCGCATGGTTAGATGCTTCTGTAAAAGAGAGAATGGAATGTGGAGATCATTGGGTAATTTACGCCAAAGTACTACACGGTAATATACTAAAATCCGAGAGTCTAACGGCAGTTCATCACCGCAAAACAGGTGCTAACTATTAAATTTATTTATCTAATTTATGACTGAAACAAAAGATCTAATAATCATTACGGCTAGTTGTGGTAAAAATCTAGAACTTTCTGAAAAATTTCTTGAAAAAAGTAATGAACTTAAAATAAGTTCTGAAATTTTAGATCTTACCACTCTTGATATTCCTTTATTTAATCCAAGAATTCACAGCAAAGAAAATATTCCAAATGAAATAGAAGAATTAAAAAAAAAGCTTTTTGCAATTGAAAGGTGGGTTATTTGTGCTCCTGAATATAATGGATCTATACCTCCAATTCTCTCAAACTTCATAGCATGGTTATCTATTTCAGGAGATGATTTTAGGAATTTATTTAATGGTCAACCAATTGCAATTGCAACATTTTCTGGTGGCGTCGGATTAGAACTTCTTACTTCATTACGGATTCAATTAGTCCATTTAGGAAGTCAAGTGTTAGGAAGACAACTGTCTTCTTCATATAGTAAACCCATAGATACAAAAACTATTGAAGATATTATACGGAGACTATCACAAATGAAAAAAATTAAAATTTAAAAATTATAATTTTAAATTTTTATTCCAAACTTTTAAAATTTCCCTAGCCATAGGTAAGGCATGAACAGCACCTCCGCCTGGTGTGTTTTGTGCAAAAGCAACTATAAGTAACTCACTTTTATCTGAAGGCGTAAAGCAAACAAACCATGCATGATCAGGACCTCCTTCTCCATCTTCAGCCGTACCAGTTTTACCAGATACTGGGGGTAAATTAGATATTCCATAATTAATAGAAACTCCTGTTCCAGATTCAACTACTTTCCTTAATCCATTTTTAACTAACTGGAGATTATTTGAATCAATATCAACTTTTATTTTCTTTGAATTTAATATAGATTCGTTTTCGATTTTAGATAAATGAGGCGTTACTAAATAACCCCCATTTGCAATCGCTGCATATGCACGCGCAATTTGCATAGGAGTAACTTGCACAACAAATTGTCCTATAGACATACTTGCAATATCCTCTTCAACCCAGGGAGTTCTTCCCGGTTCCCCCCATCCTCTACCATCATTAGCCCATTTACTGTTAGCTACAAGTCCTATATTTTCTTGCTCTGAAATTTCGATTCCAGATAATGAAGCAAAGCCAAGTTTCTTAGAAACATCATAAATCTCATCAACACCTACGCCATATCCAATCTGGTAAAAAAAAGTATTACTAGAAACTCGCAAAGCATCTTCATATCCTATGGTTCCAAACCCTAAATCATTATGCTCTCTAAAACACTGACTTCCATATGTAATACAAGGTTTTGTTTCTAAAAGAGTTTCAGGAGGAAACTTTCCACTTTCTAAACCAGCAATAGCAGTAACAACTTTCCAAACACTTCCTGGATCATATGCATTTAAGGCTCTATTAAATAATGGTTTAGAAGGCGAATTAAATAATTCATCATATTCTTTTTGAGGTTTAAAATCTTTTGAAAAAAAATTTAAATCAAAAGTTGGTTTACTCGCCATAGCTCTTATTGCACCATCTCTAGGATCCATAACTATTATGGCTCCTCCTTTTTTATCTTTAAGAACTTGCTCAGCAATTAATTGTAAATTCATATCAATTGTCAATTGAATATCCTTCCCTTGTTTTGATGGTTTAATACCTAAAGATTTTGTAAATGTTCCAGAGGAGTTAACTTCAATCATTTCTCCTCCCCATTCTCCTCTTATATGATCTTCATAAACAAATTCAATTCCAGTTCTACCTATGAGATCATTTAATTTATAACCTCGCTTAGACAAAGTACTAAATTCTGAATCTGTAATTGGTTGCGTATAACCAATCACATGTGAAGCAACATCTTTATAAGGATAGTTTCTAGTTATTTTTGAAAGAATCTCTGTACCATTTAGTATATTTTCATTTTCTTTAAATTTAATAAGTTGATTAACTGTTAAATCCTCTAAAAGTGTTATTGAATATTGTTTATTTTTTAAGCCATCAGAATATTTCTTTTGAAGGGAATCAGCTGAAATACTTAATATTTGGGAAAGTAATGATTTGTATTTCTGCCATTCTTTTTTTTTAACGTTTTGAGGCTTAACAATTAATGAGTAATTTAATCGGCTGTCTGCAAGAATCAATCCATTTTTATCAATTATACGACCTCTTATTGGACGGGTTGCAATTAATCTAATTCTATTTTCATCAGACATTTTTTTATAAGTCTCATGATTTAATAATTGCAAAAATATTAATCTGATTAATATTAATAAAAAAGTGAAACTACTAATTAGATAAAAAACGAAAGGCTGTCTATTTAATCTATTGTGGTTATTATTCAAGTTACTATTTTTCAATCAATTTATATCTCTCCCTATAAAAATTTTTTTTCAAGCAAATTAATAATCTCTCTCATACTTTTAAGTTTTTGAACTAAATTTTTATAATTATTTGAAATCTTACGGCCGTCATATTCCAAATCTGTTTTATCGCTTTCTTGTTCTTTAAAATCCATAAAAATTTATAAAAAGTTAACTTTTAAAAATGAACTTCTTACATAATACATTAAACGATAAATTACAAATAATCAAAATAATATTCAATTTCAAAAAATAAATTTTTTTTTAAATAAACATTTTTAAATAGACTGATCTAAATTTTGTTCAAAATAAGGATTGCAACTGTTTTTTGAAACCCCTAAAGACCAACCAATAAATGCCGAAATGAATACAATGACAATTATAGGTAGTAAAACTTGCTGAGTATTTTCCAAGATAAACCATTCCTTCCAACTTCTAATAAATCTATCCCTTTGAAATTTTCTTTTTTCATTTTTTTCAGCTCTGGCTTTTTTTGCGAAAGACCTTTTTACCCACTTTTCAAATGGCTCCTTTTTGGTTATTGCCATTTTTCTCTCAACTGCCAACAATTGTCCAGAATTAAGCTGCGGATGAAAAGTACTTATAAGCTCTAAAGTCTTAAGAAACATTTCTACGCTTGCATCTTTTATTAACTTTTGATCTTCACTTAAATCAGACCAGTCAATTTCAGGATAAAACCTATTTCTATTTGGCTGAATTTGATCTTCTGACATTTGCCCAGGTTCTCTTAACCATTTATTAGTATTTTCATCAAATCGTCTCCAATACAAAAAAGGATTTATAAAAATTGTTTTTCCTGCAATTTTTACAATATCTTGTTGTAAATGGTTGCTAATTTTTTTATCAGGACTTTTCTGTTGAACCAAAATCTAAAATATATTCTCTACTTAAAGATTATCTTTATTTAAAAATTTTTCCAGAAAATATTGAATTAAATTATTTGTTTTATTTTCATTAATTCATTTTCGACAATTTCCAACGATTTTTTAAATAATTACAATATTCACATTTTATAGATGGCAAAGGAAACTCATTAGATCTAAGTAACTTTACAGTCTGAATAACTTTTCCTTCTACCCATGATGAAGAACAATCTAACTTTATAAAATGCACATCAAATTTAAGCTGGTTATTAAAGAACTTTTCATTCTTTTTTCCGTTGAAATATAAAAGATAGGCTTGATCTGCTACCTTAAAACCATTTTTTCTAAATAACCACTGATACATTTCTAATTGTCTTTTATATGCTTTTGCATAATCATATTTATTAAAAGTTTCATTCCAATCAAAGGTATTTCTAGAAGTTGCTTTTACATCAACGATAATGAGCTCGCCATTATTTTTCTGCCAAACATCATCAACCGCACCACCAAAATCATAACCATGTTCAACAGATTGATATCTTATACCTTTAAAATTATTTCTCCAACTATCAAAATCTTTATGTTTAAAAGGTACAGCATCTATATTATGCTCAAAAAATAAAGGATGAGGTTTCTGTATTTCTCGATAATAATCAAACTCATTTTTACATAAATTATCTACAGCAATATTTAAGGTAAATGGTAGTGATGGAGGTTTTATTTGATATTTCTTATCAAGAACACAACATCTAGGGCAATGAAGATATTTTTCAACAGTGGACCGACTTAATTTAATAATTTTATCCATAATTATTTTATAGTCAGTTTCAAAATAAAAATTATCAAGTTATTTTTTTAATACCACTCAATAAAAACTAAAATAATCATAGTCATATCAATTATTTTGACAATATCATAACACAAATTTTGTAACGCGAAATTTAATAGATATAAATAATTTCAAAGGGAATTTATAAAATATATGTAATGATTTAATTTAGAAAATCTTATGATATCATTCGGATAAATATTTGAATCATGAAAATAAAATGGGAATTAAACCCTTTCCCCTATGCCATAGTTGATAATTATTTAGATAAAAATAATTTTATAGAATTAATAAAAGAGCTTGATAACATAAAGCCTGAATTACAAACTAAGTTTTCTAGTGCACTTGAGGAAAAAAATATTTATAAAAATTTATCCCTTAAAAAAAATAGTAAAAATTTTGTAAAAAAAGCTGGTTCAAAAGAAATCAAAGATATTATTTCTTCTTTCTCAGGGGGATTGCCAATCCTAAGTTTAAAAGAAACTAAAAATTTCTCAGGTTATTCAACATTTCACATCACAAAATCTAAAGGGATGCTAGGTTCTCATGTCGATCATTCTGATATAGAAGATGGTAGATATTTTCATATTGCAAATACAATTTTTTATGCAAGCTCAAAATGGGAAAGAGGGTGGGGTGGTGAGACTATACTTTACTCAAATAATGGTCTAATTCCAGAAGTAATAATTGAGCCATTACCTAATAGATTAATAATTTTTATTCATAGCGCGAATTCTTTTCATGGAGTAAAATCATATAATCCTAGTGATAAAACTTATAGAAAAACTTTTTATCATGATTACTATATTCACAAAAACTACAAATCTAAGTTTATTCAATATGTGAATAGAAAACGTAATAAGAAATTAACTTTTTCTAGACATGGAACAACTTTTATTCCGTTTTTTCCAAATGGAATTAAAGATATTTCGATAAAGAAACTATTTTCAATTACAAATTTCAAATATCTTAATGCATATATCATTTATTTAATAAATAAGCAATTTAAAACAAATTTTATTTCTCTAAGGAAAAGTTTATTAAAAAGAATTAAAAGTTTAAGAAATTAATTTAATAAAGAATCAAAAATTTTTTCCCTAAAACCAGTTTTTAAATGTCTTAAATCATTATTTAAGCTAGATACATTTGCTGACATTGTAGATTCAAAAGTTGGAATATAGTTTAACGTCTTGTCATTAGAAATTACATTATTGATAACTTGATATAAAAAACTTTTTGAAAACCAGTGATACTCTAATATACTTTTCTTATTAAGACCAAAATAAGCATAAGCTGGCACAGGTGATAAAGAAATAAAAATTTTAGGATTATTTGATAAATTTCTTAAATTTTCAATGCAACTTTCTAATTTTTCAATATGAAATTTAATATCGGTAATATCATTTTCTACAAATTTAACAGACTCTTGTTCTGAAAAAAGTGATGGAGGTTTTATAGCATAAAAATTTTCTTTTTTGTCTTGAAAGTAACCAGTCTGTCCTAATGTTAAGAATAAAGTATCACAATTCTGTATTGCCTTTCGAGCACAACTAAGATGATTTATTATTGTTTTATAATAAGAGCTTTTCGATGAATGAATCATAAGATGTTCTCTGCTATTGTCAATGATTAATTTATTGTTATTAAGTTCAAATCCAGATGAATGATTTCTGAAAGATTTTATTAATTTAAGTTTTTTAGAGTACTCAATACCATCTAAAGAATTTAGTACTAATTGATTATCAATATCTCCGTCTATATAAAATTTAGTTAATCGAAAAAGATGTTCAATACTTGTTATCCTTCCCCAATCTGCAGCAAAACCTAATCTATTAGTTTCAACATTTTCAATCACATCATGTTTTTCTCGAAAATACAAATGTATTTGCTCCGCAAAACATGTCCCCATTGATATGATTTTCTTTGAATTTTTTATCTTAATATTTAGCTTTAACTCTTTCCCTAAAACTTTTAAATAGCTGAAATATGAATTTTTCTGAGGGAAAATTCTCAAAACTCCATATTTAATTATATTTTGATAAAGAGATGATCTTTTTTTTATCTTACGAGGATAGAAAATTAAATTATCTATAGTATTTTGAATTTCTCTATATATTTTGTTAAATAATCTAAAAAAGAACTTTTTCATAAATATGAATTGGCTCATTACAACCTAATTGTACTAATAATCTCTTTGAATAAAAAGATTGACTAATCTTATCCCATTCTATTTAGAAATGATTGTGGCAAAAAGCATAATTATGAGTTTGAAGTCAATATAAAAATTATTTTACTAGGAGAAGTGAAAAACTAAATTTGAAATATTTTTCATTTGTAAATTATTTAGATAGTATTTGTTCCAAGAATTGGAATAAAATTAGGTGGAAATGCGATGGTCATTTTAACTTCAAAGAAAATCAGTTATATTCTTATTTTCTTACAAAAATCTTTAGAGATATCCATTGATCTAAAAACTTGTTTTAACTTTATTTCACCCTTTTGATAGGATAAAAAATAGTAAAAAACTGTAAATGACAGAAAAAAAATTTTCAAAAATTAATTCACATAATGAGTGGGATAAATTAAAAGAAATAATTGTTGGGACTTCAAAAGGTACTATGCCTACTCTAACTTGGAAAGGCAAAGAAAATTTTTCTGAAGATTTACTTCAAAAGGCTTATAGTCTGGCTAAGAAGGCAGCTCCAAAATGGTTCTACGAAGAAGTTGAAGAAGATTTGGATAACTTGGCTAAAACTCTTGAAAGTTTTGGAGTAATTGTTCACAGACCAGAACCTTTCGACTTCTCAGAAATGTATGGGACGCCTTTTTGGAAAAGCACAAGTAACAATATTTACAATACCAGAGATTTAAATTTAGTTGTTGGGAATAATGTTATCGAAAGTCCCTCTTATCTAGAATCAAGATATTATGAAGCAACTGCTTTATATCCTATTTGGTATGAATACTTTGAATATGGCTTTAAATGGATTGCAGGTCCCAAACCAAAACTAAATTATTTAGTTAAACCGCCTTATTTTAGGACTGAAGATGAGAGGATTTTTACTGATGAAGATCTAAAACATAAAGAACTTACTGGCGGGAGATTAGAGAAACTTCATAAAATTGCAGAAAAAGAAATAATTTTTGAAGCAGCCAATACTGTAAGGATGGGCAGAGATCTACTTTATTTGATCTCATCATCTGGCAATCATTTAGGTGCAAAATGGTTGCAATCAGTATTAGGAGAGGAATATAAGGTACATACAACAAAAGATATTTACAGATCTAGTCATATCGACTCTACAGTTATGTGCTTAAAGCCTGGATTAGTATTATTGAATGATACAAGAGTTAACGAAAAAACATGTCCAGAAATTTTCAAAAATTGGGATAAATTATATTTTTCTGATGTTGCTCCTACCTCTGAGCAGGAGTTGAAACATCAAAAAGAATTAAGAGATCCTATTGGTTATGAAATAGAGGAATTAGGATTTGAAACAAACTTACATGACATGAGCTCACCTTGGGTAGGACTTAATTTTTTATCAATTGACCCAGAAACTGTAGTGGTTGATAAAAGACAAACAAGTTTAATAAATTTACTGGAGAAAAATAAATTTACTGTTGTTCCAATATCTATGAGACATATTTATACACAAGGTGGAGGGATTCATTGCGCTACTTTAGATACTGTTCGTGAAAGTAAATTAGAAAAATATTGATATTTTTCCTTATAAATTAATTAATGTTTTACCTTTGAGGGAGACAAGGCTTTCTATATAAATTATTCCATAAATTATTAGTATCCCATCTCTTAAGCAACAATTGAGAAAATCTTTCAGAAGGATTGATAAAAGATTCACCCAAATTTGTTGTAAATGCCAATTTTACTTTAGCTTTTAAAAGAATCTCTAGGGTTTGATAATTATAATCACCATATGGATAACAAAAGACTCTAGATTTTTCAGAAGTTATCTCTTCTTGAATCTCCAGAAATTGATAACTATTTTCAATCTCTTCTTTTTGAGAATTTAAACTAGTTTCGCTCATCCATTGATGATTTTCTCCATGACTTCCAAAGCACATTCCCATTGTTTTCATTTCTTTCATATTTTCTTTTGAAATATAAAAGTTTTTTAAATAATATTTTGGGCTCTTACTATATACATATTCAAACAAATAATTTATTAAATCAATTCTTTTCATTTCGGATTGAATATCCCTTTGTAATAAACGTTTTATTAATAAGTTATTTCTATTATCAAGAATAACCGGATTAAATTCTTTATAGACTTCAAGATAATCATCTATAGATAAATTATTATTTTTCAATCTTATTTTTATATCGTTTTCTTTGATAAAAAATACAATTCTTTTTAAAATTTTTTTAGATGAAAAATTTCTATTACCTAAAATTAAATGAATCAAATTTACTGAAAGAATTTGATTTTCAAAAATATTTTTGGGAGGGAAAAAGTATGCAGAAAGATTATTCGCATTTAAAAATTTAGCACAATTAAGATGATCATAATATCCATCATCAAAGGTTAAAAGATAAGCATAACTTGAATTATGAGAGAGATAAAAATTTACTTTTTCTAAATCTTGCGGATCAACAATTTCTGCATCTTGTTTAAAAAATTCAATTTGACTATAGAATTCATCTAATCTTCTACAAAAAGTATCATATTCATAATCCTCATTATTGCGGACATAATGGTACATAATTGTATTAAGAGGCATTATTGATTTAGGATCTTATCTTTCGAATATTTTATCAGTCTTTGACTATAAGAGAATAGAAATTTCTTTATTTTTTTAAAATATCTTTTTGGTTATTATTTTATCAAAATCAAATTTTTTATTAATATGAAATTACGATATCGATAGAATAAATTTATATTATCTTAAATTGATTAATTATTAAATAAAGTTTTGTCTCTAAAATTAAAAATATAAAATTTGCTTTTTTAATCCTCATTAAGTACAAAATTAAAGTTTTTGAAAGATGATTAAAAAACAATTTATATAAGTTATTTACTTATGAAATTATTTACTATCTACTTACTAAGTAAATTTTCTTACAACTGATTTAAGATTTCTGCGTAGAGATTCTAAATAAATCCATGTGTGAAGTTTGTATGCCCTGTGCTTAAAAATCATTGCAAAAAGGTAGTCAAAAAACCACGTATTATGCACATGTGATATTTTTTTCTTATCTTCGACTAGGTTCTTATAGTACCCTTTATTACCACTCAATAGTCCTGAAATTTAAGCAAGAAAAAAAGTCAATCATATAAATACATCTCAAGGCATAATTTTTAATATTATCTCATGTGAAACCTGTTTAAAACCACTTTTTAGATCGCGATTATTTAATAAAAACTAAAAATTAATTACTCAGTCACAGTAAATTAAACAATTTTTATTTGTTGGATGTTCTCTACATTCCTTATCCCAAAAGTTTTGAAACTCAGGAGTACATTTTTCTAGTTCTTGTGGAGTCTCATTCAAGTTTAACCCTGCATAATTAAATGCAGTTAGGTATCTTGGAAGGACATTGAATTGATTGAATAGTTTCATAAGACCTCCTAGATCTATATTTATATTATCCTCCATTGAACTTGAAATTCATAGAGTATTATTACCCGAGTAGAAGTGCTTTGTGGTTTGTACGACTATCCTTTTCTATTCAGTAGGAGTATAAATAATTCAGGATTCAAAAGCACTTCATCAACTTTGTGAACAGCGAGGTGCATAAGACTCGAAGAGGGCAAACAAATACCCTCTTATTTTATTTGTAAGAAGATAAGGTATTGCTTTAGGGTATCATCAAGAATTTTCATAAAAACTAAACTATCATTTATAGAATCAATGAAAAGAAAAATAATCCTTGATATTAAATGCTCAGACTTCTTCCTCTACCAATTTTTATTGGCATTTATCTATTCTCTTACTGGAGATGTAAAAAAAATATTGATGCTAGTGATAATCAACTAAAACCATGCATTGATTGGGCATATTTAAAAAATTTACCTCTTCCTGAAAAACCTTCCTTCATCGAGTTTTATATTGTTTATGTTTCTTCCTTTTTTAAATTTCCCTTTGGGATAATTATTCAACAACTACCTTTCTCAAAGAAAGTAAGATACTACGAAAGAGAAATGAAATTAATATTTGATAAATGGAATTTAGAAAAAATTAAAAAAATTAAACAATAATTTGATTTTATTTTTGTTTACTCCGTAGAGAAAACAGACTTTATACAATTTCTCTATAGAGATAGATTTTTAACTCCATGTGAACTCCATGTGAAACGTAGCCATTGAAAAGCATTGCAAATATGTTACGAATATTCTACGTGAAACCCACGTGAAACCTACTTTTTGAGACTATAACTGGGTTTATACCCTATCTCTTATTCCCACTCAATTGTTCCAGGCGGTTTGCTAGTTATATCATAAACAACTCTATTTACCTGAGAAACCTCATTAACTATTCTATTTGAAATTCTTTCTAAGGTTTCATAAGGAATCCTTGACCAATCTGCTGTCATACCATCTTCGCTTGAGACACATCTCAAAACAATTGGCCAAGCATAAGTTCTTTTATCCCCCATTACCCCAACAGTTTTAACAGGAAGAAGGACAGCAAATGCTTGCCAAATATCATTATATAAACCCGCTTTTTTTATTTCATCTCTAACTATCCAATCTGCATCCCTTAAACAAATTAGCTTTTCATCAGTAATTTGACCTAAAATTCTTATTGCCAAACCCGGACCAGGAAATGGGTGTCTTTTTATAATTTCATCAGGTAATCCAAGAACTTTACCAAGTTGTCTAACTTCATCTTTAAAAAGTTTTCTTAATGGTTCAACTAATTTAAATTGTAAATCTTTTGGCAACCCTCCTACATTGTGATGACTTTTTATTTTTACTGCGATACGCTCTCCAGTCTTTGAATCTAAATTTGTTCCAGCACTTTCAATAACGTCTGGGTAAAGAGTTCCTTGAGCCAAATAATGGAAAGGACCTAATCTATTACTCTCTTCCTCAAAAACTCTAATGAATTCTCTCCCAATAATCTTCCGTTTTTCTTCTGGATCTGTTATTCCATTTAATTTTCGAATAAATCTTTCCCTAGCATTTATATATTCAACTTTTATATGAAATTTTTTATCAAAAAATTCCATCAAAAATTCAGGTTCACCTTTTCTCATAAAACCTTGATCAATAAACATACAAGTAAGCTGTTTACCAATTGCTCTATTGAGAAGAAAAGCAAGGGTTGATGAATCTACTCCACCTGAAAGAGCAAGTAATACTTTTTTATCACCTACTTGCTCTTGAATTCTCGGAATTGTTTCATCTAAAAAAGTTTCAGTAGTCCAATCTGCTTTACATTTAGAAATAGAATAAACAAAGTTTTTTATTACAGTCATTCCGAATTCTGAATGAATAACTTCTGGATGAAATTGAACACCAAATAAATTCTTTTCTTTATTTGATATTGCAGCATGGAGTGTATTTTCAGTATGGGCAATTTTGATAAATCCATCAGGTAAATTGTTTATAGAATCTCCATGACTCATCCACATAATTGATTTATCTTTTACTGTAGAGAGTAATTCACTTTCAACATCAATGGTAATTGGTGCTCTACCATATTCAGCTTTATTAATAGCAGGAGTAACTGTTCCTCCTAACTCTTTAACCATTAATTGCATTCCATAACAAATACCCAAAACTGGAATGCCTAAATTAAAAATCTTTTCATCACATTTAGGTGCATTATCTTCATATACAGAATTTGGCCCACCACTTAATATGATTCCTTGTGGCTTTATTTCCTGTATCTCTTTAATTGAAATAAAATTTGTCACTACAAGAGAAAATACATTTGTTTCTCTTATTCTTCTCGCAATCAATTCAGAATATTGAGATCCAAAGTCTAAAATAAGTATTGAAGGATCTCTTTCTTTTTTCAGTGATTTTTTATCCATGTATAAAAGTTACCTCAATTTATTTACAAAAACATAAACCCCTTAAAATTAGAAATTTTTAAAAATAGAAATATAATCTTTACCATTTTTACCTGACCAACGTATGTTTCTTTGTCTATCAAAGATAATTGCTGCAACTTGCATATCAGTTTTTGTATATCTTTTAATATATTCTATTGAACGTTTTTCAATAGCATTTGATAATTTATTCCAAAGTTTGTCTGCCAAATACAGATCACACTGTTCAAGAAGCAACCAAGCATCTTCAATAGAATTTGTATGACATAATTTTCTAATTATCTCTATCGGAACTTCTTCTTTTACTGCCAAATAAATAAGAATTTCAATCCTCGCGTCTGCTAAATGATTATGAGTATGAAAAATGCCTCCAGCTAATTTAATTAATTTACCATGATAACCAAAAAGAATTACCGTTTTGATTTTGTTTATTGCTGCATCAACTAAAAGTGGTCCTATCCAATTTCCTACTTTAATAATGGGGAATTTAGTATTAAAACTATTTACTAAATGAAGGCCATTTTCACCAATCACAAAAATAATTTTTTCACAGTATTCATTAGAAATAATTTGTTTAAGTTTAGCTTTTGCATTTTTTAATTGATCAGGTGAAGCGCTGGAATAGGTTTCAGCACTAGTCCCTATAATTGATAATCCTTCTACAATGCCAAATGATTTATTACTAGTCCTCTCGGCCAAGAATTTTCCATTTGGAAATATAATTTCTAAATTCAGCTTGAATCCTTTAGGGATAATATCTAGTAAATTTTCAACTAAAACCTGTCTAGCAAAATTAGAAATACAAATTTTTGAGGTCTTTTGATCAATACCAACGCCATAGCCTGGGATGATATTTAAAAGATCTAAAGACTTATTATTTATCTCATAAATCTCTTCTAGAGAAACTATTGTCCATATTTCTAAGTTTTGTGTAATGTCAAGATCCAATCCAGAATCTACAAAAGAAATTCCAAGGGCACTAGACTCTCCATTAATTAATCCAGAAGAATGAATCTTGATTTTTATTAAATTTTTATCCTGAGGAATTTTAATTAATTCATAATCTTGAAATGGTAACCCAACTAATTTTTTAACTGCTGACTTAGCAGCTCCAGCTACCCATATAGGTAAAGAAAATCCTTTTTTCAAATCAAGTAATTGAAAAATATTTTATGACTACTAATCTTAGAATGACCTATTAATTAAAAAGTGGCCATACAACAAAAATTATCATTGATGATACCTGGTCCCACACCAGTCCCAGAAAAAGTTTTAGAAGCATTAGGAAGACATCCCATAGGGCATAGAAGCAAAGATTTTCAAGATCTTGTTGAGATTACTACAAAAAACCTACAATGGTTACATCAAACTGAAAATGATGTTTTAACAATTACTGGTAGTGGAACTGCTGCTATGGAAGCAGGCATTATAAGTACATTAAACCGAGGAGATAAAGTAATTTGTGGAGAAAATGGAAAATTTGGACAACGATGGGTAAAAGTTGCAAAAGAATTTGGACTTGAGGTAATTACAATTAATGCTGAATGGGGAAAACCTCTAAACCCTGAAGATTTTAAAACAGTTCTAGAAAAAGATATCAACAAAGAAATAAAAGCAGTTATCCTTACACATTCAGAAACCTCAACCGGGGTAATTAATGATTTAAAAACAATAAGTTCATATATTCGCAATCATAATAAAGCTTTATCAATAATTGACTGTGTAACAAGTATTGGTGCATGTAATGTTCCAGTAGATGAATGGGGACTTGATATTGTTGCTTCAGGATCTCAAAAAGGATACATGATACCACCAGGATTAAGCTTTGTATCTATGAGTAAAAAAGCATGGCAAGCTTCAGAAAATTCAAATTTACCAAAATTCTATTTAAATTTAAAATCATATAGAAAAAGTCTTTCAAGTAATAGCAATCCTTATACTCCAGCAGTTAATTTAGTTTTTGCTTTAGATGAATCTTTAAAAATGATGAAAGAGGAGGGTTTAGATAAAATTTTCAAAAGACATGAAAGACATAAATTAGCCATAAGTGAAGCTGCCACAACTTTAAATTTAAAATTATTTGCAGATGAAAAACATTTGAGTCCTTCGGTTACTGCAATACAATTAGAAAAAATGGATGCAGAAAATTTTAGAAAAACAATAAAAATAAAATACGATATCTTACTAGCTGGAGGACAAGACCATTTAAAAGGCAAAATATTCAGGGTAGGACATCTAGGTTATATAAACGATAGAGATATAATTTCAGTAATAACTGCTATTGGAAATACATTAGTAGAGCAAAATGAGATTTCTACTGAAAAATTAGGAGAGGCACTATCAGCAGCTTCTTGTCATTTAAAAGCAATTTAATTTAAGTACCTGGTTCCTCTACATTGCCACCTAATTCAAATATCTTTTTTCTTAAGGCTGACGACTTTTCTTCATCACCGCGAGTTTGTGCTACTGCAAGAGCAAATTCTAATTTTTCTAATTGATGCCCGCCCTCAAAAAAAGATAACTTTTTTTTGATTGGATTTTTATTACCTCTATATGAAATCTGTGAAGCCATGACCAATAATACTTTAATTAATATTATGCCAACAAAAATGCTTTTTATGAAGCAAAAAGTCAACTATTTTTTAAATATTAATTTTTAAATGAAATTTTAGACTTTTTTAAAAGTATTAACTAAGGGATTAATTTTATATAAAATTTATTAAATCTCATAAACTATTTAAAAAAGTAAATAAAAACATTGGGCCAAGCTTGATAATTTTTTTCTAATATTAAGGTCATGTAACTACTTTTTTTCAATGACAAATATAAATTTAATTTATTATTTGATTGCAGGTGCTGCATTTGGAGCATTAGCCCTAAAAACAGGTATCCCAGCTGCTCCTCTTGCTGGGGCTTTGATAGGAGCTAGTCTCTTAAGTATTAGTGGCAAAATTGAGACTGCAAATTGGCCCAGTGGGACAAGAACATTACTAGAAATCGGAATAGGAACGGTTATAGGCACAAGCCTTACAAAAGAATCTTTTGTTGAATTGCATACTTTATGGAAGCCTGCAATTCTTATAACTTTTACGCTTGTATTAACTGGTTTAACAATTGGTTTATGGACCAGCAGATTACTAAAAGTGGACATAATAACTACGATTCTTGGTGCAGCACCAGGGGGAATAAGTGGGATGAGTCTCGTCGGCTCTGAATATGGAGTAGGACCAGCAGTCGCAACTCTTCATGCAGTTAGATTAATAACAGTACTTTTAATTCTGCCTTTAATTGTTAAGATGCTAACCCTCTTTGGACTTATTAAATCTTAAAGATCTCTAGACATACTCTGAATTAAAGATATTTTTTATATATATAAAAAATTACTAATGAAAAGATACAAATTGAAAAGAATACTTTTTCTTATTGCGATGTTGTTTGTCCCAAACATATTATTTGTCTATAAAGCAAGTGCAAGTGGATTTGGAGCAGAAATATTTTGTACTATGCGAGACGGTGGAAATGATCATGAAAGCAGCTGGAAAGCTGCTTACAGTTATATTAAAAAACAAAAGGGCGGACTTTTTAAGATCAAACCAAATCAAGCTGCCAGTCAGATTGTTGAAACAGTTGTAAGAGAAAGGGAAAAATACTCTTATTGTGTTGAATATTTAGATCAACTTTATCCTGACAGAAAACTACAACTAGAAAACAACAGAAAAGAAAAAAGGAGGAAAGAAAGAGAGCTTTTAGAAGAACAACAAAATCAAAAACGAAATAGAAATTACTCTGAAGAAACTTTTGATAGATATAGCTATTAATTTTAAAACGTATAATTAATTACATTTAATAAATAAACTAAATATTATTTTCTGTTATTAATAAATAATAAAAAAATATATTTTATTTAGAAAATATAATCTATTTAGTAATAAAAAACCCATTGACATTTATTATAAATCAGTCAAAATTATACGTAATTAAATAATCTGAATGCACATTAATGATGCTGTCTTTTTAGAAGATTTATGCCCGAAATTCAGATTAAGGCAATGGCGAAAATCAATTCATAGATTTACTGGAAAAAGTTGTATATATTGCGGCAAGCCCTCTGAGTCGATTGACCACGTACTGCCTAGAAGTCAAGGAGGATTAAGTACAACTGAAAATTGTGTTCCAGCTTGTTTATCATGTAATGGAGACAAATCAGATTACAATGCTTTGTATTGGTATCGGAAACAAAAATTTTATGATCCAAGAAGAGCTATGGCTATTAGGGCATGGTTAGATGGTGATTTAAGATTAGCTTTAAGATTATTACAATGGGCAAACCCTAACTTTGAGACCACAAAAAATAAAAACTATAAATTAGCTGATAATGAATATAATGCCGCCTAATTACCAGACTGTACATGCTTCAATGGAATAATGTTTTTTGCATAAAACCTCAGAGTTTTTTGGTGATTCTGGAAATATTAACAATGTAGAGGTTGCTATGAGTATAAGAAATAATTTTTGATAGAATTTATTAGCTAACCCAAAATTAGATTTTTTCAATTTATTACTTACCTTATAAGATGAAGCGTCGAAACTAGCTATCTTTACTTTTGCCTCTGACTGGATTAACGTTCGCATTCTCTTAATAATACATTTGTACTAGTTATAATACCATATGAAAGATTTAGCAAATCAATTAACAAATAAAGATAAATTCGTAATCTTTGGAGGTGGTTTTAGTGGAGATTATTTTGCTAAATCAATAAGAAAACTAGGCTGCACTGCATTAACAAGTTCTAGGTCAACAAATAATGATCCAAATAGTTTTGTTTTTAATAGTGAAAAAAACTTACTTCCAGAAGAGTCAATCTTTGCAGGAGTTACACATATTCTTAGTTGCGTACCGCCAGACAAAAATGGTAATGACCCTGTATTGAAAAGTCTACAAAATAAAATTGAAAATTTATCTCTAGAGTGGGTTGGTTACCTTTCCACCACTGGTGTTTATGGTAATACTAATGGCAATTGGGTATCTGAGAAAGATCAACCCAAACCTTTTCAAGAAAGAAGTCAAAAACGATTAAATTGTGAAAAAGAATGGATTCATTCAAATTTGCCCGTACAAATTTTCAGGTTACCTGGTATTTATGGACCAGGACGATCGACTTTAGAAGCTATTACAAACAATAAGATCAAAGTAATCCATAAAGATAATCAAGTTTTTTCGAGAATTCATGTAGCTGATATAGCTAATGCGATTATTTACTTATTACAAAACAAAAATAAATTTGATTTTCACCAAATAATTAATATTGCTGATGATGAGCCTTGCTCGCAGATTGAAGTTATAAGATATGGCTACCAATTACTTGGATTAAAGATGCCTGAAAAAATGTTATTTGAAGAAGCTAAAAAATACTTATCTCCAATAGCTCAGTCGTTTTGGTTGGAAAATAGAAGAGTTTCAAATAAATTATTATGCAAAAAATTAGGTTATAAACTTATTTATAAAAACTATCAAGAGGGCTTAAAAAATTGTCTAATTAATATTAATTAAACCTATAAGTTAAGATCAAACTTTCAATAAGAAAAATTCAATTTTAATTTTCGCAATTAAGATTACACTATGAGTAACAAAGGTAATTGTACAGACACTAAATTTAAAATTGTCATTAGCGTTGGAGATGATTCAGGTATCGGGCCTGAAATTATATTAAAAGCTCTTTTTTCTAGAGAAATTCCAAATAATATTGATATTTTGATTGTTGGATCATTAGAAAACTTAGAAAATACTTATAAGAAGCTTAAATCTTTGGGAGTTAAAGATATTGTTGATCCATGCAATTACAAAATTTATGATATTAAAATTCCCTTTGAAATTAAAAATCCAAAAGAGAGTAATGGGAATGCGAGTTTTTTCTATTTAAAAAAAGCTATTGAAATTGTGCAGAAATATCCAAAAGCTGCTTTAGTTACTGGACCTATATGTAAAAAGTCATGGAATTTAGCTGGTCATTATTATTCTGGTCAAACAGAATTATTAGCAGAATCATGTAAAGCAAAAAATGTTGGAATGTTGTTTACCGCTAAATCTCCATTTACAGATTGGAGATTTAATACTTTATTAGCAACAACTCATATACCTATAAACGAAGTTCCAAAACAATTAACAACAAAATTAATTCATTCAAAATTAGATTTACTTTCGAAATTTTGCAAGAATTACGTTAATAAACCTCTTCTAAAAATTGCTGGATTAAATCCTCATGCTGGTGAAGAAGGATTATTAGGCAGCGAAGAAAAAGATTGGATTAATAATGCAGTCATTAGCTGGAGTAAAAAAAATAAAGGAGTAAATTTATTAGGGCCAATTTCTCCTGATACTTGCTGGAATTCATCAGCAAAGGCGTGGAGAGAAAAAACAGCTCCAAAACATAATGGAATTCTTGCAATGTATCATGATCAAGGATTAATTCCAATTAAGGTTATAGCTCTTAATTACTCAGTTAATACAACAATAGGTCTACCTTTTATAAGAACATCTCCCGATCATGGAACAGGATTTGATATTGCTGGCAAAGGTATAGCACAATCTCAAAGTATGGTTGAAGCAATAAAAACAGCTATTGAGTTAACAAAAGAGTCAAGACTGTTTAACTCGCATTAATACTTGTCCAAACTCTACTGGTGTTCCGTTCTCAACAAGTATTTCTACAATTTCAGCGTTAAACTCTGATTCAATTTCATTCATTAATTTCATTGCTTCAAGTATGCAAATTGTTTGGCCAATATTTATTTTACTTCCTAACTCTACGAAAGGATCCTCTCCAGGGGCTGCAGCTCTATAAAAGGTGCCAACCATAGGAGAAGTAATATCTAAAAGATCTGAGCGCCCTGGAGGCGCCACCTGAGAAGCCTCAGCTTTGTCTGTCAAAGATATATTATCTGAGGCAGTTGATTGAGGAGGTGTTATTTCCTTCTCCAATAAATTATTTGTAGTTGAATTGCTAGTTAAATGACTCTTGTCAATAAGATTTCTTTTTATTTCAAGTTTAAAATCTTCCCCTTCCAGAGAAAATTCCTGAATATCACTAGCAGAAATCTTTTCTATCAAGCGATCTAGGTCATCATGATCTAATTTCATAGTCATTAGTTTTCGCGTCCAAGGTAACTATCGTTGCGGGTATCAACCTTAATCATTTCTCCTACGGAAATAAATAAAGGAACCATAACTTGAGCACCTGTCTCTAGAATAGCTGGTTTAGTGCCCCCACTTGCAGTATCTCCCTTAACTCCAGGATCTGTTTCTGTAACCTTGAGTGTTATGGAAATAGGAAGTTCAACCTCTAAAACTTCTTCTTTATAAAAAATCACATTAACCTCCATACCTTCTTTTAAGTACTTTGATCCTCTACCTATTTGTTCAGCAGAGAGTCTTGTTTCTTCAAAAGTCGTCATATCCATGAAAACATAATCACCAGACTCCACATAAGTATGTTGCAGGTTAGACTTTTCAAGGATAGCTTGTTGTACTGATTCTCCAGCTCGAAAAGTTTTTTCGACTAGATTGCCGTTTCGAACTGATTTTAATTTTGTTCGCACAAAAGCAGATCCTTTGCCAGGCTTGACGTGTAGAAATTCTACAACGCGCCAAACTTGTCCATCTAGCTCGATGGTGGTACCTGTGCGAAAATCGTTACTGGAAATCATTCCTGTATTACATATCCAAGGATCATAAACCTGTAAGAGTGCTATGCGAAACTTCTTATCAAATCAGAACAAACATTATTTTCTTTTAATATTAATTCTAATACAAGTTTTCTTCTTTAAACCGTCACAAGTACTGGCTGATTTACCAACGGGTAACGCTGTTAAAGACCCTAATGCAATCCTCAGAAATGCACTGCCTATCAAGCAAGTTGAGATCCAAGAAATTCAACACAAACTTGAAGAAACAAGTGACCTTGTAAGAGGTGGGAGATGGCCAGCGCTTTCAAAAACTGTTACAAAATGTCAAACTTTGCTTAAAAAATATAAAAATCGCATAATCGAAGAATTACCAACTGAAAAACAAAAAATAGGAGGCTCGATATTATTAAATCTTAAAAATGACTTTGATAATCTTTTAGATGAAGCCAAATTGAAAGATAAATACTCTTTTATAGCAACCAGAAGAGAAGCGTTAGATAAGATAGGTGGACTAGAGGAATATTTTTTACCTGATGAATTTCCATATTCTATACCTAGCGAATTTGATAAACTTCCTAGATTACTAGGAAGAGCAAAAGTTAACATTAAAACCTCTAAGGGCGATATGCAAGCAGTGATAGATGGATATAATGCCCCTCTTACTGCTGGCGCATTTATAGATTTATCTACAAAAAACTTTTACAATAATTTACCAATTAATAGAGCAGAAGAGTTTTTTGTTCTTCAAACTGGAGATCCAGCGGGTAATGAGATTGGATACATTGATCCTGAAACCAATATGGAGAGGAATGTCCCCCTTGAAATAAGAATTCCTGACAACAGCGAAACTTTTTATAATGAAACATTTGAGGATTTAGGACTTTATACTGAAACTCCAACTTTGCCATTTGCAACACTAGGAACCTTAGGATGGTCTCATTCCAGTAAAGCAGTTGATGATGGATCATCTCAATTCTTCTTCTTCCTATATGAAGCAGAACTGAATCCAGCTGGACGCAATTTGATTGACGGAAGAAATGCCGCATTTGGTTATGTTGTAGAAGGTTTTGAAGTTTTAGAAGAGCTTACAAAAGATGACACAATTATCTCAATTGATGTTTTAGATGGAATCGAGAATCTTAAATTAAATGCATAGAGAATTATTAGAGGATATTGGCGAAAAAGAGTTAATACAAAGACTTGCTGAATTTATGCCTAAAAATCAAGTCTCTGATGATTGTGCATTCATAAAAACAAAAAATAAAAATTTACTGGTAAATACTGATGCATTAGTTGAAAATGTACATTTTAATGATGATACTATTTCTGCCGCTGAAATAGGCTGGAAAGCTGTAGCTAGCAACGTATCCGACTTGATATCAAGTGGATGCAACAAAATTATAGGAGTTAATATTAGCTTGGTAGTTCCACCTAAAACGGATTGGACATGGATTAAAAATTTATATATAGGAATAAATCAAGCTTTAGAACATTTTGGAGGTTTAATACTTGGAGGTGATTGCTCTTTGGGACAAGAAAAAGTAATTTCTATGACTATTTTAGGAACACAAGGAAGAATAAATTTAAGAAGAAACGCGTGTAGACCTAAAGAAATTATATTAACAACTGGAATTCATGGCCTTAGCAAATTAGGATTTTTAATAAAAAGTAAAAATAATTTTGATAGAAATATTGTTCTTACAAAAAGTTTAATCAATCATTCATTAGAAAAATTTTGCCAACCAAAACCTAACACTAAATTTCTTAAAAAACTTCTAAAAGCATGTCCATACAAAAGTTTCAAAAAAATTGGTTGTACTGATAGTAGTGATGGGCTATATCAAGCATTACTAGATTTATCAATAGAAAGTAAATGCAAAGCAATTATTGATTATCCAAAAGTTCCAAAACACAAAAATTGGCCGATAGGCAAAGATTGGGACGAATATTATTTTTTTGGTGGTGAAGATTATGAATTAGTATTTTCATTACCCAGAAAATGGGCTGATAATCTTTTAAATTTGGACAAAACTATTTCAGAAATTGGATATTTTGTAGAAGGAATTCCCTCAGTAAAATTTAAAAATATCACAAATGACAAGTTTCTAAAATGTAAACCTTTTTCACACTTTTGATTAAACCCAGTTTTTCGCTACTATTTCTGCCAAATCTACAACTCTTTGACTATAACCCCATTCATTGTCATACCAAGCAAGAACTTTTACTAGATTATCACCTATACACATTGTTAGATCGCTATCAACTATTGATGATTCATTAGTTCCTGCATAATCGCTTGATACAAGTGGTTCATCACCGTACTTAATAATACCTTTCATTGATCCCAAAGAAGCTTCTTTTAAAGCGTTATTGACTTCATCACTAGTAACAGATTTTGAAGATTCAAAAACGAAATCAACAGCTGAAACATTTGGAGTAGGAACTCTCATTGCAATACCAGTTAGTTTACCTTTCATCTCCGGATAAACCAGAGCAACTGCTTTAGCAGCTCCTGTTGAAGTAGGAACAATATTTGTAGCTGCTGCTCTAGCCCTTCTTAAATCTCTATGACTATTATCTAATATCCTTTGATCTCCTGTATAGCTATGAATTGTTGTCATCAATCCCTTGTTTATTCCGAAGGTTTGATCAAGCACCTTAACTACTGGAGCTAAACAGTTTGTAGTACAACTAGCATTGCTTAAAATATCATAATCACTATGCTTATATTGATCGGCGTTTACTCCTACTACATAAGTACCTACACCATCACCTTTGCCAGGAGCAGTAAGAATAACCTTTTTTGCTCCAACTTCAAGATGCTTACTTGCACCTACATCAGTATTAAAAACACCAGTTGATTCAATAACCAAATCCACTCCCCAATCTTTCCATGGTAAATTCAATGGATTTCTGTCGGAGAAACACTTTATCGTTTTGTTGTTAATTACAAAAGTGTCATCAGTATATTGAATATCCACTCCATCCAATTGTCCTAGTACTGAATCATATTTCAGGAGATGTGCATTGGTCTTAGGGTCTGAGGTTACGTTTATACCAACTACCTCAATATTGGTATAAGCGCCTCTACTAAGCCAACAACGCATAAAGTTTCGACCAATTCTGCCAAACCCGTTAATAGCAACACGCAAAGTCATAACTAAAATTTTCTAATGATTTACCTAAGTTGCTGATCATACAGAATTATGTGCAATAAAGTAAGTATTTTTTCATTTATTAAGCAAATAATTCTAGTTTTGTATTAATTCCCCAAAAAAATCAACTTTTTTGTAAAAAATAAATACCAAACTAATAAGTAAGAAGTTATCTTAATTTAAGTCTTAAATGGCAATTGAATAGAAACTTAATTAATAAAGATCATTTTCATTTAATTGGTATAGGTGGTATTGGAATGTCAGCAATCGCTCTGGCTTTAATAAAAAAAGGTTACTCAGTTTCTGGCTCCGATTTAGTTACAAACAAAGAGACTCAAAAATTGAAAGAATTAGGTGCAATAATTTTTGATTCTCAGATAAGAAAAAATATTGATTTTGTAATTTCACAATTTCGAAAACAAAAAATCAATTTTGTTATCAGTTCTGCTATTAAAAATGAAAATGAAGAATTGTGTTATTGCAAAGAAAAGAATTTTTTCATAACACACCGTTCTGAAATTCTTGCAATGATAATGAAATCATACATATCCTTATCAGTAGCAGGTAGCCACGGAAAAACTTCTACAAGTACATTCTTATCCACATTATTGGAATTATGTACGCATAATTCTTCTTCAATAACTGGAGGAATAATTCCAATTTACAAATCAAATGCGCATATAGAGAATACAAAATTTCTAGTAACTGAAGTTGATGAATCTGACGGAACAATTAATAATTATATTTCAAATATTGGAATAATTAATAATATTGATTTTGATCATTGCGATCACTTTTCAAGCATCAACGAATTACTATCTTCATTTAAAGAATTTGCTTCTAACTCCAAGCAGTTATTAATCAATTACGATTGTGAAATTCTGAGAAAAAATTTTACTTCAAAAAATCAATGGTCTAATAAAGAAATTAAGAATATTTCCTATTCTATTATTCCAAATATTATTAATAAAAATAGTACTATTGGCAAATATTATGAAAATGGAAATTTCATTGACACGATAAATATTCCAGTTCCTGGAATACATAATCTTTCTAATGTTACTGCTGCAATAGCAGCTTCTAGGATGATTGGAGTGAGTTTTAATGAAATAAAAAAATATATTAAATTTCTAAAATTACCGAAAAAAAGATTTGAATTTAGAGGTGAACTTCATCAGAGAACTATTTATGATGACTATGCACATCATCCTAATGAGATTAAAGCAACTATTGATTTAGCAAGATTATTTATCAAAGATCAAAATTACAATAAGATGAATCAAAGAGGTAGATTAATTGTTATTTTTCAACCCCATAGATTTACTAGAGTAAGAAAATTTATAAATGAATTTGTTAAAGAACTTTCAAAAGCAGATGTTATTTATTTGACGAATATTTTTGGAGCTGGAGAACAAAAAATAAATAATATTAATTCGAAACTAATTACTGATCTTATTTATAAAAATAATAAAAATGTGAAATACTTTAAAAATAATTATGAAATCAAAGATAAATTTTTTGAATTAACACAAAAAAATGATCTTATAATAAATATGGGAGCTGGAGATTGTCATAACCTGTGGGCAATTTTAAACAATAAAAATAATTTAGATGAATAACAAATCAATGGAAAATATTAATTTTTGCGAGAACATAAATCTTTCCAACTATACAACAATAAAAGTTGGGGGATGTGCTGAATATTTTTCAAAACCAATTAATAAAAATGAATTCATAAATTTAATAAAGTGGTCACATTTAAATAATCAAGAATGTCGAGTAATTGGGGCTGGCTCAAATTTATTAATAAATAATATTTTCTTGAGAGGATTAACTATATGTACCAAAACGATGAAATCTATCAAACTAGACTGTAATAAAGGCATTGTAGAAGCAGAAGCTGGCGTAATGCTGCCAACCCTTTCAAATATTCTTGCAAAAAATGGATTAAAAGGTGGTGAATGGACAGTAGGAATTCCAGGAACTGTAGGTGGCGCTATTTGTATGAATGCAGGATCGGAGAATTTATCATTAGCGCAAAATTTATTATCAGTCCAAGTTATTGATACTAAAACTCTTGAAATCTATGAAATACAAAAAAAAGATATTGATTTTCAATATAGGTTCAGTCCTTTTCAACAAAATAATCTCCAAATAATAACTGCAAAGCTACTTTTTGAACCAAAGGGAAATATTAAACAATTATTAGAGACTACAAAAAGAAATCTTAAAAAGAAAACAGATTCACAGCCATATGATTTACCAAGCTTCGGAAGCGTTTTTAAAAATCCAACTAACAATTATGCAGGAAAATTGATTGAGGAATTAGGGTTAAAGGGCTTTAAAATAGGTGATGCAGAAATATCAACTTTACATGGAAATTTTATAGTAAATAATTCGTCTGCGAGTTCTCAAGATATTTTAGAATTAATAACAGTAATTCAACAAAAAGTACTACAAAAAAAAGGGATTTTTCTTCAACCTGAAGTAAGAATGATCGGTTTTGACTATGCTTAAATAAAGAAACTTATTTTCAAATGGCAGGTTTTGGACTTCCAAATTTTGGACAACTAACAGAAGCTTTTAAAAAAGCCAAAGAAATTCAACAAAATGCTCAAAAATTACAAGATGAACTTGAAAGCATGGAAATTGAAGGTAAAAGCGATGATGAAATGATAAAAGTATGGATTAGTGGAAACCAGGTTCCTCTTAGAGTTGAAGTAAATGAAAAAATAACTAATTCTAATAAAGATGAAATAGAAAGAAATATTTTAGAAGCTATTAAGAATGCTCATGAAAGTTCTACTACAACAATGAAAGAGAGAATGAATGACTTAACTGGCGGACTTAATCTCAATCTCCCTGGATTAGACAATAATGACTCTTAGAAAATTCAATCATTTCTTTATAGTATTTATATCTTTCAAAATTTTTATTTAAATTGCAACCCTCATCATTTATGTGTAAGCAATTACGAAATTTGCAATTTATCCTTTCATCGACTACTTGCTTATAAATTTCTGGATATAAATTTGGCAATTCACGGATATCTATTTTGAGTGTCTGCATATTAAAACCAGGAGTATCAACAATATAACTTTTTCTTGATAAAGAAAAAAGCTCAACATTTCTGGTAGTATTTTTTCCTCGTTTTATTTTGTATGAGACGGGAGATGTCTTTTTATTAAGACCTGGAATAATTTTATTTAATAAAGTTGTTTTACCTACACCTGATGGACCGGTAAATATTGAACATTTTTTTTTCTTTAACTCAGTCAACAAATTTTTTAAATCATTTTCATTATTTAAATTTAAAGTAAAAGCTTGATATCCCCAATTGTGAAATTTTTGAATTAAAAAAAGTCTTTTTTCCTCTTTAATTAAATCGCATTTTGTTAAAACTAATGACACCTCTAATCCCATCTTTTCAGCAGAAATTAAAAACTTATTTACTTGAGATAAATTTAACTTTGGCTCTTCAACAGAGCAAATTACATATATGTTTGAAATATTAGCGACAGATGGTCTTTCTAAAAGATTATTTCTATTAATTACACTTTCTATTGTTGCTTTTTGGCTTTGTAAATCAAGTTGATAAATGATTACTTCATCTCCAACAAAAACAAGTTGGTTTTGAAAATTTATAGATTTCTTAACTTTACATAAAAATTTTTTATTGTTTTCAAAATTTTTATTTTGATTTATTTCAACAACGTAAAATTCATTGAATTTTTTTGTAACTAAACCTTTGTACTTTTTTTCAGCTTTCATACAAAATTTTTAATTTTATAGTTTTATGGTCTTCCTCAATTGTTTTACAAAAATACTTCATTTCTTTTAGAGCCTTCTTAACCATAGCTTCGGGCTCGCCTTTATCTAAATAAACTATTAAGGTTTCATTTAATGAAAGTTTCTCTAAAGCTAATTTGCATTTAACTACATTCAAAGGACATGGAATAGACTCTAAATTCAATACCTTAGAAACTTTCTTCAAGATTCTTTTCCAAACAATTTACTGAATAATCCACTATTGGAATTAGAATTTTGCTCAGAATATTTAGAAGCTAAACTTTCTAAAAGATTTCGCTCATCTTCTGTTATTCGCGTGGGGAGCTTAACCTTTACTAAAACTTGGTGATTCCCTCTAGCAACTGGATTGCCCAATCGAGGAACGCCTTTATTCTCTAATGATAGAGTAGTGTTTGGCTGAGTACCACTTGGAATTTTTAAATTTACCTTTCCATCAACGGTTGTAATATTTACAGTATCACCAAGAATAGCTTGAAGATAACTCACTGAAATTTCAGAGAAAATATTGATACCATCTCTTTTTAAAGTTGGGTCATTTTTAACCTTCATAAAAACATAAAGATCACCCGGAGGACCACCTTTTAAACCTACATTTCCCTCTCCAGAAACTCTCAATTTAGTTCCTGTATCAACTCCTGCAGGAATATTTATACGTAATTTTTTTCTAACTTGCTTAACGCCATTGCCACCACAACTTGAACATGGATTTGCAATGATTTGACCTGTCCCATTACAAGATGGACATTCTGCAACTTGAGTAAAATTACCAAAGGGTGTTCTTGTAGCTCTTCTAACTTGGCCACTCCCTCCACAAGTTGTACAAGTTGTTGGGCCTGTGCCAGGTTTTGCTCCAGTTCCTTTGCAAACATCACAAGTTTCTAAATGAGGGATTTTTATTTCTTTTTGTTGACCAAAAATAGCATCTTTAAAATCGATATTTAGGTCATACCTTAAATCATCACCTTGTTGAGGACCTCTTCTTTGTGACCTTCCTCCTTGGGGAGATTGTCCTCCAAAACCATTAAAAAAAGTTTCAAATAAATCCGCAAAGCCACCCATATCTCCCATATCAGGCATGCCTGCGGCTCCTCCTATTCCAGCCTCACCAAATTGATCATATCTAGCTCTTGTTTCTGGATCTGCTAGTGCTTCATAAGCCTTACCTATCTCTTTAAATTTGTCCTCAGCACCTGGATCTTTATTAACATCAGGATGATATTGTCTTGCTAACTTTCTATAAGCACTTTTTAAAGTATCAGCATCGGCATCTCTTGAAACACCAAGTATTTGATAAAAATCAGCCATTAGATAATGCTCAACTTTTCGTAAGGGATTTAGTTATCTTCAGAGATAATGTTCTCTGAATCAATATCTTCTTCAACTTTATCCTTTTCTTCTGCTACTTGTGAATTTTCTTGACCGGGACCCATTGAAACCTTAACTAACGCATGTCTTAAAACCTTACCTTCTAAATGATATCCGCGCTGCAATTCTTCAGTAATAGTATCTTCATTAAACTCCTCACTTGGTTCTCTTAAAACCGCTTCATGTAGATTAGGGTCAAATTGTTGTCCAACTACCCTCATTGGAGCGACTCCTTGTTGTTTTAATACTTCCACTAGTTGTTTATAAAGGCCTTGATAACTTCTATGCAAGGTTTGCGCCTCTTCACTTTCCGGCTTAAATTGTTGTCTAGCTCTTTCGAAATTATCCACGATGGGCAAAATTGCAGTTAAGGCCTTAGAAACTAGTTGAATTTTTAAATCATCTTGATCCCTAGATTGTCTCTTTCTAAAATTATCAAAATCAGCGGCAATTCTCACATACTGACTTTTTAAAGTTTCATGCTCTTTTTCAAGCTGTTCTAATCTAGCATCATTATTTGTGATCGTATTTTTAAGTTCTTCTGCATTAATTTTTTCATTATCATCATTAAATGATTCTTTGTCTTCACTAATTTCATCTTGACTTGAAGCTGAAGTTTCAGAAATATTTCCTTCCTCAGAAATATTCTCATTTTTATTTTCGATTTTATCTGATTCTTTTTCGATCATTTCAATATGAATTTAATATAAATATTGTGAATGAAATTGATACACAAAACAAGTTGCGGAAGGCCGCACTAAATAATTATTCAGCTATAAATTTTAACGCAAGACCATTATTACAATATCGTTTACCTGTTGGCAAAGGACCATCATTAAAAACATGCCCTTGATGACCTCCACATCGTGAGCAATGATATTCAGTTCTTGGAACAATTAATTTAAAATCGACCTTCGTTTCTACAGAACCTTTAATAGGGTCCCAAAAGCTAGGCCATCCAGTTCCACTATCAAATTTTGTCTCTGATGTAAAAAGCGCTTGGCTACAACCTACACAATAAAAAACTCCTTTTCTCTTCTCATTGTTTAATGGACTACTAAATGCTCTTTCAGTACCCTCTTCACGCAAGATATAATAAGATTCTGGACTAAGTTTATTTTTCCACTCTTTTTTTGATAGATTGTAATTCTCACTCGAAGGTGAAGATGAAGCAAATACCTTCTTCGGTTTAAAAATAAATTTTAAAATTGACATAGTAGGAATTAAAATAAAAGATCTTCTAGATAAAAATTGATTCATACCTTCAAATATCTTGAATAGAATTTCATGAAAAGTTATCAAACTGATTCTATAAATAATTTACACAAAATAAGTGTTGCTCCAATGATGGATTGCACAGATAAACACTTCAGGATGATTATGAGAAAAATAAGTTCTAGAGCTCTTTTATATACTGAAATGATTGTAGCCCAAAGTTTAATTTATACAAAAAACAAAGAAAAATTTTTAAACTACAATTCGGAAGAACACCCGTTGTCAATTCAATTTGGCGGAGATAACCCCCAAATACTTAAAGAAGCAGCAAAACTTGCTCAGGATTGGGGTTATGATGAAATCAACTTCAATGTAGGATGCCCTAGTCCAAGAGTTTGTTCAGGAAACTTTGGGGCCTCTCTGATGAAAAATCCCACTAAAGTCGCTAAATGTATAGAATCTTTAAAAAGTAATTGTTCCTTACCCGTTACGATCAAACATAGAATCGGTGTTGATCAAGAAGATAGTTTTGATAAATTAAATAATTTCGTAAAAGAAGTTGCAAACGCTGGGGCGGACAGATTTACAGTTCATGCAAGAAAAGCAATATTAAAAGGCTTAAACCCTAAACAAAATAGAACTATTCCACCTCTAAAATATGAGATAGTGAAAAAATTAAAACAAATGAATCCAGACCTCCTTATAGAGGTTAATGGCGGTTTTACAAATATTTATCAATGTATAAAGGCATTAAACGAGTTTGATGGTGTAATGGTAGGAAGATCAGCTTATAAATATCCTTTGATATGGTCTGAAATCGACCAAATAATATATAAAGATAATAAAAAAATAAAAAAAGCTTCGGAAATTATATTTTCGTTAATACCTTATATTGAGAATCATTTAAAAAATGAAGGAGAAACATGGGATATATGTAAACATCTGATAAATCTAGTTCAAAATATTCCCAAAGCTAAAATCTGGAGAAATAATATATCCTCCAGATCTATTAAAAAAGAATTAAGTATTGATTACCTAATTAAGATGACATCTGAACTTAAAGAAATGGGCTTCTAGTTACTTTCCTCAGAAATTTCAGAATTACTTACTACACTTCTTTTTCTTCTACTTCTTCCACTCTCAAATTCAGGGTTTTCTGCGGAGTTACCATAACTTCTATCTTCCCATCCTTCTGCACCAGAGGATTTATTAGTTTGGTTTGTAGTATCAGAGTAAGCGCTGCTATTACCGCCACCGCCGTAACCACCGCCGTAGCCACCTCTGCCGCCACCGCCTCTTCTTTGACCACCGCCCCCTCTGGGTTCAGCTTTATTAATTCTTAAGGGTCTTCCCATAAGTTCGGTTCCTTGCAATCCATCAATAGCATTTGATTCAATTGATTCATCTGCCATTTCAATAAAAGCAAATCCTCTTTTTCTTCCAGTGTCTCTCTCTAAAGGAAGAGAACAATTCATAACTTCACCAAAGGGTGCAAATAATTCTACAATGTCTTCTCGCTCTGCGCGGAAAGGCAAATTGCCAACAAAAATACTCACTTGAAACTCAACTTTAAAAAATAGCTACTAAATTAATAATTATGCAGCCTAGATATATTATTACATAGTCTACTTCAATACTTACGTTGTTGTAGGAATTTAATTGATATTTAAACTAACAATTTTTTCTTCCATTTATTTAACTCAACTTTAACTTGGTCAAATCCGGTTCCACCTAAACTATTTCTATATTTCACTACATTTACAGGATTGAGATTTTCATAAATATCTTCTTTAAATTCGCTATGAAAAATTTGAAATTCTTCCAATTTTAAATCTTTGAATAAAATTTCTTTTGTTAAACAATACTTCACAATATCTCCTACTATTTGATAAGCCTCTCTAAAAGGAACTTGCTTAGCTACCAAATAATCCGCTAAATCAGTTGCATTTGAAAAATCATTATTTACAGTTTCCATTAACTTCTCAACATTAAACTCGATCCCTTCATTTAATAAGATTGTCATAGCTTTTAAGCATGAAGAAATAGTTTCAACTGTATCAAAAATTGGCTCTTTATCTTCTTGAAAATCCTTATTATACGAAAGAGGTACCCCTTTTATTAGAGTTAATAATGCATGAAGATTGCCATAAACTCTTCCTGTTTTACCCCTTATTAATTCTGGAACATCAGGATTTTTTTTCTGAGGCATTAAGCTACTTCCAGTGGCACACTTATCAGTTAATTTCGCAAAAGAGAATTCATCAGTAACCCATAAAATTATTTCTTCTGAAATTTTACTTAAATGAGACATTATTAAAGACGAAGCAGAGACAAATTCAATAGAAAAATCCCTGTCACTTACTGCATCGATACTATTGTTGTAAATTTCTTCAAATCCTAATTCTTCGGCAGTAAAATATCTATCTATTTTTATTTTTGTTCCTGCAAGAGCAGCAGCACCTAAAGGAGAAACATTAACTCTAGCTCTAACTTCTTTAAGCCTTTCACGATCTCTTTGAAACATTTCAAGATATGCTAAAAAATGGTGAGCCAAAGATAATGGTTGTGCTCTTTGCATATGAGTGTAACCAGGAATCAAGGTATAAATATTCCGTTCGGCAACAGAAAATAGAGAATTTTGTAATTCCAACAATAAAATATCAATAATATCAATTTTTTTCCTCAGCCATAATCTAATGTCTGTTCCTACTTGGTCATTTCTGCTTCTACCAGTATGTAGTTTTTTACCAATATCCCCAATTAAATTGATAAGTTTTTCTTCAATACAATAATGAATATCCTCAGATGGAGCTGCTGGTACAAATTTACCTTCAAGAAATTGCTGTTTGATTAACCTTAAACCCTCAACGATTTTATGTGAATCATTCGTGGATAAAACTTTGGTTTTACCAAGCATTTTTGCATGAGCAATAGAACAAT
>QCRE01000002.1 GCA_003212005.1 Prochlorococcus sp. AG-459-M13
TTGAAGCGCTCTAAGAATCTGATTCTGTAAATACAAAGGTAATAAGGAGTCTAATAACTGATCAGGACTTTGTTCAAAGACGATATCAGAAGGCAATTTTTCTGATTCATTACTATCTAAATTAGATTTTTCAACTATTAACTTACTATTTTTTGTAGTTAATCTAAAAATCTCATCATTTTCCTCTGCAATTCCTTGAGGGTCTAATGGAAGCAAGGTTTGTACAACAGGTGCACAGCTTACAAGAGTGATGAATTTTGTGTAGATGATCTCTACCCTATCTGAGTTTTCTGATAAAAATTCAGCTAAGACCTCATTAGTTATTCCCTCAGAATCTATCGCAGTTGGTACTTGTTCTAGCTCTTTGAATTTACTTTTAATTTTGTATTTATCTTTCCTATTTTGGAAGTATCCTATTGCTTTTTTGCCAACTAAAATCAAATTTGGGTCATAACCTTGTTTAACTAACTCTGCATACCTAAGCTCAACTTTTTTAATTATATTAGTATTGTATCCACCACATAAACCTCGATCGGCAGTTATGCAAACCAAAGAAATTGTCTTTACATCTCTTTTTGATAAGAGAGGTGAATCTACAGCTTCAAACTTTACCCTCGATTGAATATTCTCAAGAACACGAGCAAGCTTATCTGCAAAAGGTCTACTTTTCAATACCTGATCTTGCGCCCTCCTAACTTTTGCAGCCGCAACCAATCTCATAGCTTCTGTTATTTTTCTAGTATTTTTAACAGAGACAATTCGATCTCTAATTTCTTTAAGATTTGCCATAATATTTCTTCAAATAAATTTAAACAGTTGCAAGCATTGAGGATTTAACTTCTTTTATTACCTCTTTTAATGTTGTTTCTAGGCCTTCATTAAGTTTTTTCTCTTTAAGAATCTCTTCAATAAATTCACCTTTATTTAATTTAAGGTATTCTCTAAGTTCAGCAGCGAATTTAGTTACATCTTCTACAGGGACTTCATCAATAAGACCCTTTACACCTGCATACACAACGGCCACTTGTTCAGCAAGATTTAATGGAGAGAATTGTGCTTGTTTTAGCAGTTCTCTTAATCTCTTACCTCTTTCAAGTTGTTGTTGAGTAGCTTCATCAAGATCAGAGGCGAATTGAGAAAATGCTGCTAATTCATCAAATTGAGCTAATTCTAATTTGAGCGTTCCAGCAATCTTCTTAATAGCTTTGGTTTGTGCTGCTCCCCCAACTCTACTAACTGAAATACCTACATTAATTGCTGGACGTAAACCTGAGTTAAATAAATCTGCACTTAAGAAAATTTGTCCATCAGTAATTGAAATAACATTTGTTGGAATATATGCAGAGACATCTCCAGCTTGAGTTTCAATGATTGGCAAAGCAGTCATTGATCCTCCACCCATATCATCTGACAATTTTGCTGCCCTTTCTAGTAGTCTGCTATGGCAATAAAAAACATCTCCAGGATATGCTTCTCTTCCTGGCGGCCTTCTCAAAAGAAGAGACATTTGTCTGTATGCTTGAGCTTGCTTTGTTAAATCATCATAAATTACTAGAGTAGCTTTGCCTTGATACATAAAATGCTCAGCAATTGCTGCACCAGTATAAGGAGCTAGATACTGTAAGGCCGCTGGTTCAGAGGCTCCTGCACTAACTACCACAGTATAATCAAGTGCACCTTTTTCTCTTAAAACTTCAACAACGTTTGCTACTGAAGCAGACTTTTGACCAATTGCAACATATACACAAACAACATCTTGACCTTGTTGGTTGATTATCGTATCTATAGCTATTGCAGTTTTTCCAGTTTGTCTATCCCCAATAATCAATTCTCTCTGACCTCTTCCTACAGGGATCATTGCATCAATAGAAGTGATACCTGTTTGCATAGGCTCAAAAACTGATTTCCTCTTGATTATTCCAGGAGCCATCTCTTCAATTAGTCTATTATCACTTGTCGGAATCTCGCCTTTACCATCTATTGGTTGTCCTAAAGGATTAACAACCCTTCCTTTCATTGCTTCTCCAACAGGTACAGATGCAATTTTTCCTGTAGATTTTACATTACTTCCTTCTTGAACACCTAAAGCCTCACCCATCAAAACCGCACCTACATTATCATCTTCAAGATTAAGAGCTATACCTTCTGTTCCATCCTCAAATTCCAATAACTCTCCTGCCATGACCTGATCTAAGCCATATATTCTTGCAATGCCATCACCGATTTGCAGAACAGTTCCTACATTGCTAACACTTACAGATTGGTCATAATCAGTTATTTGTTGTTTTAAGATTGAACTGATTTCATCAGGGCGTATAGATACCATGGATTTAAGAATTTAAGGTTGATTTAAAAGTTACTTGGAAAGAGATAAGCCAAGTTTTCTAATTTGTGAAGCAAGGGAAGCATCAATTACTTTTGATCCTACACTGGCGACGAAACCCCCAATAAGAGATGGGTCAATTTTAGTTACAAGTTCTAATTTTTCTGTTCCAGCAATATTGATGATCTTTTTGGTAATTAAACCTTTCTGTTCATCAGTAAGCTCGACTGCAGAAGTAACAGTTGCCAAAGCAATATTACTATTTTCTCGGTAAATCTCTAAAAACCTATCAAGAATTGAAGTAAGAATTCCAATTCTTTGCCTATCGGCCAATAATTTTAAGAAATTCAGTAAAGAAGAATTAACCTTATTTGAAAAAATTTCAATAATGATTTTCTTCTTAGCATCTGTCTCTAAAATGGGAGAGGATAGTGCCTTCTCCAATTCAGGGGAATCATTTATTAATTCCAAGAGTTGTTTAACCTCAGAAACCATCTCTTCAGTTTGAGAATTTTCATTCACGACTTGAAGTAATGCCTCTGCGTATGGTGTGGTAACTGAATTTAAAAGTGGCATTAGTTCACCTCAATATTGTTAATTGATTGAGTTACCAAATTTTCTTGTGCTGTTTTATCAAGTCGATTTGGGAGAGAATCTAAAGCTTTCTTAATTGCAAGTTCAACAGCTTCTTTTCGAAGTTGAGAAATTGCTCTGGATGCTTCAGAGCTTTCATCAGAGATTGCACTTTGTTTAATTCGTGCCATCTCCTCTATCGCTTTTTTCTCACTTTCCATTCTGATTGATTCCGATCTTTTAAGAGAATCTACTTTTATTTGAGAAGCTTTTTCTTCTGCTGAAGATAAATCTTTCTTCGCCTTTTCTAAAGCTTGAGTTGCATTTAGGAGTCGATCTTCAGCATCTTTTAATTCAAGAAGGATTCCTTCTCTCCTTTTTTGAAGCATTTTACCTAAGAAACCAGGCAAAAATTTATAAAGACCGAAAACCACTACAGCCCAATTAAGGATATTAGTTTCGAATAAATTTAAGTTCAATCCAAAACCTTCTGTAGCTAAAAGAGTTAAATTCATTTTTCTAGAATCAATCTATTAACAATAAGTTCGCTTAGATCATCAGCCTGTTTAGAAAGTTGATCACGAGCAGCAGACGTCTGACTTTCAATTTCTAGTCTTGCTTTTTCTTTTGAAGCATTTGCTTCATTGTTAGCAAGTTCTAGTGCTTCTTTATAGAGCTTGTCAGACTCATTCTCAGCTTCGCTTACAATTCTTTGGGCTTCTGTACGAGCACTTTGAAGCTGAGTTAATAAATCAGCTTCTAATTTTTTAACCTCAGAAAGTTTATTTTTGGCCTCAATAATATTATTACTTACAAACTTTTCTCTTTTTTCTACAACATTGCCAACAGGCTTAAAAAAGAGAGAATTTAATATGTAAGTAAGCGCAACTACTTGTATCGCCATTAGTGGCAAAGTGGCATTTATATCAAATAATCCACCTTCTGTAGCACCAAAAAAATTAAAGGCCAACATATGATTTAGTTGAAGTTAAAAAATTAAATTTAAATATTGCTAATAAGGATTAGAAGCAATATTAACTTTTAGGAAAAAGGATTCGCAAAAAGTAGTACCAAAGCCACAACTAATCCGTAAATTGTTAATGACTCCATGAAAGCGAAAGATAAAAGAAGAGTTCCTCTGATTTTACCTTCAGCTTCTGGTTGACGGGCAATACCCTCAACAGCGCCTTGAGCTGCGTTACCTTGTCCAAGACCTGGGCCAATAGCACCTAGACCAACTGCTAAACCAGCAGCTACAACTGATGCAGCGGAAGTAATCGAATCCATAATTTTGAAATAAAGAGCTTAATACTTGTGATAATCTTTGTTGTCATACACGCTTGGACATCCTTTCTTTTAAGAATGGGTCTGATATTTTCAGACCTACGCGATTAGATATTTTGCCAGATTACAGACGCTTTGTAAAAGAGTCTGAATGTATTAGAAGACAGCTAATGATGTTCTTCAACAGCTTCTCCAATGTAATAGGCCGCTAAAGTTGCGAAAATCAATGCCTGAATTGCACTAGTAAATAATCCTAGGAACATAACAGGTATTGGGAGAATTAGCGGAACTAAAAAGACTAGAACACCAACAACAAGTTCATCAGCCAAAATATTTCCAAATAGCCTGAAAGAGAGTGATAAAGGTTTCGTAAAGTCCTCTAGAATTTTGAAAGGAAGCATAATAGGAGTTGGGTGAACATAGTATTCGAAGTATCTCCAACCCTTATTGCTTAAACCTGCATAGAAATAAGAAAGTGAAACTAATAAAGCCAAGGCTATAGTTGTATTGATATCTGCAGTAGGTGCTCCTAATTCTCCACTTGGTAACTTAATCAATCTCCAAGGAATTAAAGCTCCTCCCCAATTGCTAACAAAGACGAATAAAAATAAAGTACCTATAAATGGCATCCAATCTCTATATACTTTTTCACCTATTTGCGTCCTAGCAAGATCTCTTATGTAATCCCAGAGGAACTCAAGCAGGTTTTGAAGGCCTTTAGGATCATTTTCCATTTTTTTAGTTCCTAAAGAAATAAAAACTAATAACGTGCCTAATAAAATCCAAGATGTTAAAAATACCTGGCCATGTAGTCTGATATTTCCAATTTGCCAATAAAGATGTTGACCAACTTCTAATGCTGCAAAATTTGTTAGCAAGGAATTAAAAAACATTTGTTTTGATTAAAAAAATTTACTTAAGAACGTGAAAAATAAAAGATGAGTGAAGGCTTATAAATAAAAAAACCTATCATTGCAGGAAAAATATTCAAAGATCCTAGCTTGCTAGCAAAAATAAAGAGACAAACTGGAACTATAAGTTGCAATTTTGAAACACCTGTTGATTCTTTACCTAATTTTCCTACACTTTTAGCAAGCAAACGTAAGTAAAAAATGCCAGCGATTGAACCTATAAAAATACTAAAACCAAACGTAAATCCGAGGAACAATCCAGTTATTGATGCTACAAAAATAGAAAAAATAAAAGTAATTCCAAAAATTGTTAATTGCAATTTTGTATATTCATCATGATTAGAAAGCAAATTATCTAATTTAGTGGCTATGCCAGATTTACTTTCTTTGATGATCGAATTGTCGAGAGATTGAGAAAATTGAGCATTCTCACTAGAAGGATGCTCTATTTTTTTTCTATTTGAGTCCACAGATGTGAACATAGTTTAGAAACCCCCTCTAAATGGTTTGAAGTAAGTATATAAACCCACGGAATCTATCACGGAGAGGTACCTTTTAGCTAGGTATTTTTGTGTAAAGTCCTAATTCTTAAGATTTGTGATATTTGATATTCGTTTCTTGAACAAGAAAAAATGAATTGAGTTTTATTAAAGTAAACCTAAATTAATTTAAATTCGCTTAAAAATGAAGCTTACAGACTTGGCAAAATCATTATTTAACGTCTCAATAGTATATACGCAATCTTAAATTGGAGATAAGTAAAGCAGCCATAAAATATAGAAGTGTTTTTAAAAGACATAATACTTTTGATTCCAATAGTAATTCTAAAAATTTAAGAGATAGTTTATTACCTTTACCCTGGAAAATTTGGCCTTATGAAGGAAAACTCCTGATTGTTTTGATTGGTATTTGGTCTATTTTAGGATTAGTAATCTTGGGCTCTGCGAGTTGGTGGGTTGCTAGTAAGGAAATGGGAGATTGGGCATACTATCTTAAAAGACAAATTATTTGGTGTATTCCAGGATTTACTTTCTTTTACTTTGTTTTAAATACAGCTATTAGAGATCTTTTAAAAATTTCAAAAATAATTTTTTACATCTTAATTTTTTTGATAATACTAACTATTCTTTTTGGTAGTACAGTTAATGGTTCTTCAAGATGGTTGATTATGGGTCCTTTTCAAATTCAACCTTCTGAATTGATTAAACCATTTGCGATTTTAGAGGCAGCCAATTTATTTGCACATTGGCATCTGGTTAAAAAAAATAAAAAAATTATTTCATTAACTATATTTGGATTCTTAATACTATTAATAATGAAGCAGCCCAATTTAAGTACTGCAGGATTAACAGGGATTCTTTTTTGGATAATGGGCTTATGTGGAGGAATTAGATATAGCTCACTCTTTTCGGTAGCTTCACTAGGATTTGTAAGTGGTTGCATTAGTATAATTACTAATGAATATCAGAAGCTAAGAGTTATATCATTTATAAATCCTTGGCAAGATGCAGAGGGAAATGGGTATCAATTAATTCAAAGTTTATTAGCAATAGGTTCCGGAGGATTATTTGGACAAGGATTTGGTCTCTCAACACAAAAATTACAATATCTGCCTATTCAAAGTACAGATTTTATTTTTGCTATTTTTGCAGAGGAATTTGGTTTATTGGGATCAACATTATTTTTGATTTTTTTAGTTCTTTTTTCTTATGTAGGATTAAGAATTGCTGTAAAATGTAGAAATAACTATACAAAATTAGTCGCCATTGGATGTGTAACGATACTTACATGTCAATCTTTAATGCATATAGCTGTGGCAACAGGAACCATGCCTACAACTGGTTTACCATTACCTTTTGTAAGTTACGGCGGGAATTCCTTATTATCCTCATTTTTTGTAATAGGAATGCTGTTAAGATGTTCACTAGAATCAACTGGCTTCATAGGCATTTTTAATATACGAAAGGCTCTTAATTAGTTTAGAATTTAAGAGATTTGGTTTCTTGTTATCACATCAATTAATTTAGTTATTTCAGAGTTAGCTCAAAAGGGTAACTTACTAATGGAGCAGGGACTCTATCATCCAGGGCCTTTTACTATATTTTTACTTTTCACTGCAGGACTTTTAACAAGTCTTGGGCCATGTTCTTTATCTTTATTACCAATCACAATTGCATATGTTGGTGGAACAAAGAAAAATAAATTTAAACTTATAAGTTTTTCTTTTGGGATTATTTTTTCACTTATATTATTGGGAGCATTAAGTGGTCTCTTAGGAAAAATATATGGACAATTACCATCTTTCTACACATCTTTAGTAGCTTTCATAGCGATAATAATGGGTCTAAATTTATTAGGAATTTTGAAATTCCAATTCCCAAATGGGCCTGATTTAAAATTTATGGAAGATAAGATACCTTCTTTATTAACACCCTTTGTAATAGGCGGAGCGTTTGGTCTTGCCTCCTCTCCTTGTATTACTCCAGTACTAGCTACTCTCTTAGCATGGGTATCACAAGCAAAAAATCCTACAATTTCAATAATCTTTTTGTTTTTCTTTGGACTTGGCCAAGTAACTCCTTTAATAGTTGCAGGAGCGACAACTGAAAATTTGAAAAAATTTTTAGAACTAAGAAAATATAGTCAAATAATTCCTACTTTAAGTGGCATATTTTTAGTTTCTATAGGAATTCTAAATTTAGTTTCTAATTGGATATAAATGATTATTTTTAAAAATATTGTTTTAAAATTATCAAGTCTAAGGTTTGCAATTGTATTAATAATTTTCATTGCTATAGCTAGTAGTCTTGGCACATTTATTCCTCAAGGCAATGATCCAAAAGAGTATATTGATTTATATAATAAGTCTCCAATTTTAGGCTTTCTTAATGGATATCAAGTTTTAAATCTCCAATTAAATCATATTTATACAAGTAATTGGTTTTTATTTTCTTTAATCCTTCTTTGTTTTTCTCTTGCAGCTTGTAGTTTTAGGAGGCAAGTACCATCATTAAAAGCTGCATTAAAGTGGACTGAATATAAAGATGAAAGAAAATTCTACAAACTCCAATTAAACACTAATTTTAAAATAAGCGAAGATATAGACCTAATATTAAAAGCAAATTCTTTACTAAGACAAAAAGGTTGGAGCATATCCAAACATGAAAATTATTTATCGGCAAGAAAAGGTTTAATAGGAAAAGTAGGACCCATAATCGTACATATCGGGCTAATTATATTACTAATTGGTTCTGCATATGGAAATTTTAGTAGCCAATCTAAAGAAGAATATTTGAGATTAGGAGAAAGTTTAGACTTAATAAATGAGAGTAAAAATACGAAATTAACAATAAAATTAAACAATTTCTTGATAGAACGTGAAAGTGATGGCAAACCAAAGCAATTTATTTCAAATTTAGACTTTTTATCTGAGGAACAAAAGTTGAATGAAATAAAAACGACACAAGTAAATAAGCCGATCAGATTTAAAGGGTTAACAATTTATCAAGCTGATTGGGCAGTTTCAAATATTGTTATTGAAATTGATAATATTCTTTACCAACTCAAACTAAAACCTATCCCTGAGATAGGGGATCAGATATGGGGGCTATTAATTGAATTAGGTAGAGAAAATAAAAAAAATTATCTCTTAACAATTAATAATGAAAATGGTCCTCTTAAAGTCTCAAATATTCAAGATCTTTCAGAAAGTTTTGTTTATTTAAATAGCGACCCTATAGAAATAAATTCTTCAAAATTAACCCTAAAAGAAATAATTCCAAGTAGTGGTTTAATCATTAAAAATGATCCTTCGATACCGTTTATTTATTTATCTTTTACGATTATAATTTTCGGAACAATTTTCAGTCTTATTCCTACAAATCAACTATGGATCTATTTCAATAAAAATTCAAACAAATTGTATATTGGTGGTTTAAGTAATAGAAATCTACTTGGTTTTAAAAAAGAATTTCTAAAATTAGCAGCAGAGATAAAGAATTAGTTTCTTTTCTGACCACTATAAACATCTAATTTCATTGAAACATTTCCTCTAGGATTAAAATCAGCACTTAAATGTATCCAATGAGGTTCTGCGGCATTCAAGAGATCATCCATAATTTTATTTACAACTTCTTCATGTGATATTTTGAGATCTCTAAAGTTATTAATATAAAGTTTTAAAGACTTCAACTCGTATACTTTGTCATTTGGCTGGTAAAAAATGTTTAATTTTGCAAAATCCGGATAACCAGAGAATGGGCATTTACAAGTGAATTCAGGCAACTCAATTGAAATATCATAAAATCTTTTTTTATTAGGATTTTCAAAGCAAATTATTCTTGAATCTTCTATATTTCTCTCACCATATAAAGGTTTTTTAGTCGAATCGTGTAAATTAGCTGCGCTCATTTTTCAAAATCATCTGTACTAAAACTATATAAAAAGTTTATAATCGGCAAAAATTAAATAAATAAATAAGTATTACAAATCAATAAGTCAAAGGATATAAATTTTTAATTTGTATCAACAATTACAATCTTAAGGTCATTTTAGAGGCTTATATGTATTTAGCTTCAAAAATTTTATGGACATTTGTTTGGTAAATATTGACAATAACCTAAATAAATCCCTTCAACCCAAGAGTATATTAGGCATGTTATGGCTGCAAACTCATTTTGATAATGAGCAGTGGGACGCATTGTCTAATAATGAGGTAATAATTTCAGATGAAAATTCTAAATTATTAGTTAAAGATGCTATAAGCGCAGGGCTAAAGATCGAATCATTTTCTGGGATTTCAACGCTGGATGTTTTTCAGAAAAAGAATTAAACTTTAAATATTCGATAGTAAATCATGAAGAAAATAGAAGCGATCATACGTCCATTTAAACTGGAAGATGTAAAAATTGCATTAGTCAATTCTGGAATTGTGGGAATGACAGTGAGTGAAGTTAGAGGATTTGGAAGACAAAAAGGTCAGGTTGAAAGATATAGGGGTTCTGAATTTACAGTTGAATTTCTCCAGAAACTTAAAGTAGAGGTCGTAGTAGAAAATGAAAGAGTAAATTCAGTAATAGATGCAATTGCCGAAGCAGCAAAAACTGGAGAGATTGGAGATGGAAAAATTTTCATATCATCTATTGATTCTGTCGTCAGAATTAGGACTGGAGACAAAGACGAAGAAGCACTCTAATTAAAGAGTATCTTTTACAAGGTTTTCTATAAATTTTCTATTTATTATTGGATTAGAGATTTCGGTCTTAGACATCCATGCTAGATATTCATGATTTCCTGCTGGACCTATTAAGGGTGAAGCTATCAAACCTTTAATATTCCAATTTAATTCTTCTGCCGTATTAATAACTGACTCTATAGCCTCAATATGATATTCAGCGTTTCTTACGACACCCCCTTTACTAACTTTATCTTTACCGACCTCAAATTGAGGTTTAATTAGAAATATTCCCTCTATAAAATCTCCAAAAAGTAAATTATTAAGAGGCTCAAAAACTAACCTTAATGAAATAAATGATAAATCAGCTACGACAAAATTTGGCAATAAATTTTCTGCAGAACATAAATCTAGAGGGTTTAAATAGCGAATATTCTTTCTTTCAAGGAGTATCACTTTTGGGTTTTTCCTAATTTCCCAAGCCGTTTGTCCATAACCTACATCTACTCCATAAACCATTTTTGCGCCTTGTTGCAACAAGCAATCAGTAAATCCTCCTGTAGAAATTCCAGCATCTATACAAACTCTATTTTTTACATTAATTTTTAATTTTTTAAAAGCCTCTAATAATTTTTCACCTCCTCTTGATACAAATTGTGGTTCAGATTCAATTAAAAATTCAGATCCTAATAATACTTGCTGGCCAGGCTTATCAAAAATCTTCCCATTACTATCTTTAACCTTTCCAGCAAGGATCAAACGCTGAGCCTTTTGACGAGTTTCGCATAAACCTTTAGATAGAAGATAAAGGTCTAATCTGCTTTTATTAATCATCTCTTATACAAAAAATATAATTTTTATTAGTTTGGTAAGTACTATTTTAAATTTATATTTTTCAAACATAATGCAAATTTTTACAATTAAAAAAGTATCTTTTTTAATTTTAAAAGATAATTTATTAACATATTTTAGACATTTATAAAATGACTTAATATTTATAAATAAAAAACTATAACATCAGGAAAATTATAATTATCCTTAGATGTGCATTGGCAATTAAATCTTTAATGTATAGAGCAATTATTTGATTTTAGTTATAAAGTTGAAATTGAAGATGATTGAAATTTGTGATTGAGCGTTACACATTACCCGAAATGGGAAGTATCTGGACTGAAAATGCGAAACTCCAGAGTTGGCTTAAAGTTGAAATAGCTGCATGCGAGGCAAATTATAATCTTGGGAAAATGCCTGAAGCGGCTTTAAAAGAAATTCGTTTAAAAGCAAAATTTAAGGAATCAAGAATAAAAGAAATTGAAAAAGAAGTAAAACATGATGTAATTGCTTTTCTTACAAATATCAATGAATATGTTGGAGATTCTGGAAGATATATTCATGTTGGGATGACTAGTAGTGATGTGCTTGATACTGGCCTGTCTTTACAGCTAAAAGATTCTTGCGAGTTGTTATTAAAGGAAATTGAAAAGCTTGAAAATGAAGTCAGATTATTAGCAAGACAGCATAAAAAAACATTAATGATTGGGAGATCACACGCAATTCATGGAGAGCCTATTTCTTTTGGGTTTAAATTGGCAGGATGGTTAGCAGAAATATTAAGAGATAAAAAAAGATTATCAACACTGAAAGAATCTATTTCTATAGGACAAATAAGTGGAGCAATGGGTACTTATGCTAATACAAATCCCGAAATAGAAAAAATAACTTGCGATTTGCTTGGTTTAAAACCAGACACAGCAAGTACCCAAGTTATATCAAGAGATAGACATGCAGAATATGTTCAAACAATTGCGCTAGTTGGAGCTTCACTTGATAGATTTGCAACAGAAATACGTAACCTTCAGAGAACAGATGTTTTAGAAGTTGAAGAGGGATTTACAAAGGGACAAAAAGGCAGTTCAGCTATGCCACACAAAAGAAACCCTATTCGTAGTGAGAGGGTTAGCGGTTTATCTAGAATTTTGAGAAGTTATGTTGTAACAGCTCTTGAGAATGTCCCTCTTTGGCATGAGAGAGATATTAGTCATAGTTCGAATGAAAGAATCATGTTACCCGATGTTTCTATATGCCTACATTTTATGATTAGAGAAATGCAAGAGATAATAAGAGATTTAAAAGTTTATCCAGATAATATGCTTAAAAATTTAAATATATATGGGGGCGTAATCTTCAGTCAAAAAGTACTTCTTTTGCTTGTTGAGAAGGGTTTGTCTAGAGAAAAGGCTTATACTTTAGTTCAAAAAAATGCCCATAAAGCTTGGAATAATGAGAATGGTAATTTCAAAAAAAATATTGAATCAGATCAAGAGATAATGGAATTAGTTACTGATAATGATTTAATGGAATGCTTCGACCCTTCCATTCATCTCAACAATTTAAATGTAATATGGGAAAAGTTAAGTATTTAAATCTTTTAAATCTTATTTGAAGTTTAACCACAGTTTTTAGAACAATTTAATGACCAAAAACTTTAGATTTGAAAAAGATAGCATGGGAGAAATTAAGGTCCCTGCTGAGGCTTTGTGGGGAGCTCAAACACAGAGATCAATCGTAAATTTTTCTTTTGGCAAGGAATTAATTCCAATTGAATTAATTTATTCAATTACAATAATTAAAAAAGCAGCAGCAATTACTAATTGCAAATTAGGTTTAATTGATAAAGTAAAAAAAGATCTAATTATTGAGGCCTGCACTGAAATACTCGATGGGAAACATGATTCTCAGTTTCCGTTGAAAATATGGCAAACAGGTAGTGGTACGCAAACAAATATGAATATTAATGAGGTAATATCTAATATTGCAGCATTAAAAACAAATTCTAAACTAGGGAGTCACGAGCCTATACATCCAAATGACGATGTCAATAAATCTCAATCTACCAATGATACTTTCCCAACTGCTATTCAGATATCGGTAGTTGCAGAAATATTGAAAAAATTAGTTCCATCAATAAGGGAACTTTCTGGAGCTCTAGATAAAAAGAGTAATGAATGGAAAGATATAATCAAGATTGGCAGAACTCATTTACAAGATGCGGTACCAATTTCCCTTGGGCAAGAAGTTGCGACGTGGTCAAAACAACTGAAAGATGCCGAAGACGCTCTACTAATGAGTCTTGATGAATTATCTTTCCTACCATTAGGAGGAACTGCAGTTGGCACAGGAATTAATTGTCCAAAAGATTTTTCTGAAGAATCTATAAAAATAATTTCAGAGGATACTGAACTAATATTTTACAAATCAAAAAATCATTTCTCTTTGATGGCATCACATGATCGATTAGCGAATGTAATGAGTCAAATAAAAATCTTAGCTAGTGCATTATTTAAGATTTCTAATGATATTAAAATATTATCCTCTGGCCCTAGATCAGGTATTTATGAATTAATCATTCCACAGAATGAACCTGGTAGTTCAATAATGCCAGGCAAAGTAAATCCAACTCAATGCGAATCCTTATCAATGGTATGTACTCAAGTAATGGGTTATGAATATGCCGTATCAATGGCTAATTCCAGTGGTACTTTACAAATGAATGAATACAAGCCACTCATTGGATTTAATATTTTAACGAGCATACAATTACTAACTAATTCGATAAGTAACTTCAGAATAAAATTAGTAGAGGGTTTAAAGCCAAACCCAAAAATCATAAAAAAAAATCTAGAAAATTCACTTATGCTCGTAACAGCATTGGTTCCTAAAATAGGTTATGAAAAAGCAGCAGAAATTGCAAATCTTGCCTTTAATGAATCAATAAACCTAAAAGAAGCAACTATAAAATTAGGTTATTTAAGTGCTAATGATTTTGATCATGCTACAAATACAAACGAAATGATTTAATTAAGGGTTATAGAGGATTATTATCAATTCTTTTTGTCGCAGGATTTGTATTATCAGCGACTTGCAACAAATCGTTCGATTCAGAAACAGGAAATCTATTAATAGCTTTTAATGCTAATTTTGCTTTATTTTTTAGTTTATTTCCAACTCCTTTGCAATATTGAATTTGTGATAAAACATCTATTGATCTTCTCAAGATCCTTACAACATCTCCCTCATCTAAAGAAGTATTAAAAATTAATTCTTTCCATTTTTTACCCTTTGCCCATTCTGTAATTATTCCAGTTAAATCTATATCTAAAAAAATTGGAGTTTCAATATAGAACTTATTTTGTTGTGAGGAAACTAATTTTCTTAGGCCCTCTAACTCATTAAAAACATCTATAACTTTTATTGAGGGCTTAAAATTACACCAAAGATTTGGTCTTCTTACATCAACACAAATTGCTTGAATGATTGCTGCTAAATCTGGCGGTTCTAAATCATCCAAATAGCCACTGAGCAAAACAAGTCCGACCCATAATGCATTTTCACTTCTTATTGCTCCAACTGATTCTCCAACTTCGGTAAGTTCTAAATCATTCAAACAGCCAAAATGATTCAAAATTTTAATTAAATCTGTAAATTTTTTCCAATTATAATTTTCTTTATCTTCTAGAAGATTATTTCTCATAACAATTTCCTGCTCGATCTCGATGATCCTTTTTCTATATCTTTTCAATTTTTTTGAGTCGCCAAATCTATGCGCAGGCTGATTAGTTATTGTTTCATCCAAATTAATAATTAGTTTCTTTTGTGCTAAAACTTCAGTTGTTAAATCATATTGAGGAGTTTTTAAATCATATTTTTCAGAAATTTTAAAGATTTTATCTGCAAACGTTTTTGATTCATTATCACCTCTCACTACTTCTCCTAAAAAATTCATCTTAGGTTGTTCAAGCTTTACAATTTCAATCTCTTCTAACTCGGGAAAAATATTTACTATGTTAGAAGGCTTTATAAGAATAAATAAATTATCAATTGTTAAACAAAGCAAACTTTGAATTTTTCTTGAATCATAAATTTTTTTACAAATCACTGCTGGAACAACCTTCCTGTTTAATTGAGGTGCTCTGATAGATATTAAACTGCCATCTTTTATAAAAGTAAGTGCATTGGAGATCTCTTCAGATAATTTATCAGATGCTTGTTTTTCGAGTATTCTTAATAATCTTCTTTCTTCTTTTAAACGACTTTTCAAGTTTTCATATGCATCAAAATCTTGCCAAGAAATATTAGAAGTTATTTTTTTTAGTTCTATCAAATCCATATCTAACTTATCAAGAATTACCTTCTCTTCTGAGTATGCTCCTAAATATAAAAAGCTACCAAAACTTCTTTTTATTAATTCTCGTGATTTATCTAGACTATAATTTTGCAGAAGGTTTAAAACCATTCCATAGCTTGGAGTGAATTGACTAACAAGTGGATTTGGCTGACTTATAGCTAGATTACTAGCTTCTTTCGCACCTTCAAATCTTGTTTGTAATGTTACTACGTATCCCTGTGAATCCTTTCCTCTTCTCCCGGCCCTTCCTGACATCTGCAGAAATTCACTGCTAAATAATAATCTATGACCTTCCTCTGTCCTTTTTGATAATGTAGATATTACTGTTGTTCTTGCAGGCATATTAATTCCTGCAGCTAAAGTTTCTGTTGCAAAGACAACTTTGATTAAACCTTTTTGAAAAAGTCCCTCAACTAATTCTTTCCAAGCTGGTAGTAAACCCGCATGGTGAGAAGCAATTCCTCTTTTCAAGGCTTCGCAATGTAATTTATCTTTGATGCCCTCTTTATTATTCTTCAGATAAACATCTAATCTTTGTGATATCAAACTTGCTTCTGAATAATTTACTAAAGATAAGTCTTTCACATGTTCGATAGCCTTATCACATCCTCTTCTACTAAAAATAAAATAAATAGCAGGTAACATATTTCTCTCTGCAAGTTTGGCAATCACAAAGCTGATTGGAGGAGACTTTGGTTGTGTTATCCTGCCCACTTTCCCCTTCTTTTTTTGCCCTTTTGGAGCTCTCCAAATCTTACAGTTTGGATGAATTCCATTACCCTTATTATTCAAAAGAGGATGGAGCCCCTTTGAGCTGCAGAAAATAAAATCCAATGGAACTGGTCTTTTATCACTGTTTACAAGTACTGTAGGTCCATGTACTTTTTCTATCCATTTTTGAAGTTGATCTGCATTCGAGATAGTTGCTGATAAAGCTATTATCTGAGTTCTACTAGGACAATGAATTATTGTTTCTTCCCAAACTGTACCTCTTTGCGGATCATTCATATAATGACATTCATCAAGAATTACAGACTCTAGATTATCCAATGGATCATCAAATTCTTCAAATTCTCCATAGAGCATGTTCCTGAAAATCTCAGTTGTCATAACTAAGATGGGAGCATCTCTATTTATACTGATATCTCCTGTAAGAAGACCTACTTTCTTATCTCCAAACTGAATAATAAAATCCCTAAATTTTTGATTTGATAAAGCTTTTAAAGGCGTTGTATAAAAAACTTTACTTTCATGAGATAAGGCTCGATAAATAGCAAATTCACCAATCAATGTTTTACCTGAACCGGTAGGCGCAGTTAAAACAACAGAATTTCCACTATTTATAGCTTTTATTGCTTCTATTTGGAAAGGATCTAGTTGGAATGGAAAATATTCCTCTAAATCAAGCAATAATTGTGATTGAAAGGAGGAGGAGTTAACTTCTTAATATATGATCTATATTGATATTAATAAACAATAAACACATTGCACACTTTTATAGTAAATCTAGATCATTTCATAAAATCAAAGAGTTGGATTTATTAAATAATGAATAAAATCAGGATCCCCAAAAATAGAATACGTAAATTAAAAACATTTACTTTGGGTCAAAAACCATATGAACTACAAAATTTTAATTCAGCGAAAACTAAAAACAATCTCATTGATTTATGTAGTAATGATTATCTTGGATTAAGTAGAGATAAAGAAGTAATAAAAGCTTCTTACGAAATAAGCTTATCTGAAGGTCTTGGTTCAGGTAGTTCAAGATTTATAACAGGATCAAGACCGATACATAAATTATTAGAGACACAACTTGCAGAATGGCTTAATCAGGAAAAAGTTCTTTTGTTCCCAAGTGGTTTTCAAGCTAATATTGCTGCTGTACAAGCATTGGCAAACAGAAATAGCATTGTAATTACTGATAAATTAATTCATAATTCTTTATTAGTTGGAGTCAAAGCCTCTGGATCAAAACTAATAAGATTTGAACACAACAATTTAAAAGACTTAGAAAATAAAATTCTTCAATTTAATTCAACACAAAAATCTATTCTTATAATTATTGAATCGCTTTACAGTATGGAAGGTTCAATTGCTCCTCTTAAAGAAATTACTGGAATCTGTAAAAAATATAATGTTCAATTACTTGTTGACGAGGCTCATGCTCTTGGTGTTTTAGGTCCCGAAGGCAAAGGCTTAAGTTTTGATTTCGCTGATGAGATTACTATGCTTACAGGAACGTTTGGTAAATCCTTTGGAAGTGGTGGTGCTTTCATAGCCTGTAACTCAAAAATTGGAGAATACCTTATTCAAACTAGTGGTGCATTTAGATATACAACTGCTCTTTCACCAGCTTTAGCTGCAGGTGCACTTAAATCACTTCAAAAAATTAAAAATAACAAAGAGTGGGGTATTAATTTATTAATTGCCTCTAAAAAATGGAAAAAAGAAATTCTTCGAAATTTAAGTTTCCCAGTTAAAGGAGAATCTCAAATCTTATCTATAATTGTTGGACAAGAAGAAAAGGCTTTACTTCTGCAAAAGCATCTTGAAGAAAATGGTTTTTTAGCTATTGCTATTAGACCACCAACTGTTCCTCTAAATAAATCAAGAATAAGGTTGACAATTAGAAGAGATTTAAATCTAGATATATTAAAAAATTTTATTTCAGTTTTGAAATCTTTCTAAATGAACCAAGTTATTACTCAGCATGGATGGGGATTAGATCAAAGGTTCTGGGATAGTTATAAAGTTGATTTTAAAAAAAATGGATGGCATTGGCAAAATAATGAAAGAGGTTATTTTTCAAAAAGCATCAATCAATCAAAATGGATAAAAAATAATTTGAATGATCAAATCAAAATGATTTTATGTCACTCTTTAGGTTTTCATTTACTCCAAGGAAATCTTTTAGATGAAGCATCCCATGTTGTCTTTATAAATTCATTTAATAATTTTCTACCCAGAAGCAAAAAAAGAAATTTAATTTATAGAACTCTTAAGAGAATGGAGAAAAAAATAATGTCATTTGAAGCAGAGGAGATGTTGAAAGAGTTTATACATCGATCTTTTTCTCCAAATAATATGACCACTTATTTCCAAAATATGTTTTACAAAGATTTAGAAGATTTAAATAGTAATCTTTTATTAAAAGACCTTAAAAAGCTTTACACCGATAAAAACTCTTTAAAGTCTTTTAAAAAAAATTGCAATGTCATCATTATAAATTCCAAAAACGATTTAATTCTTGACCAAGATTCAAGTAATAATTTTATTGAATTACTAAATAAAAAATTAACTAAAAAGCCAGTTTTAATTGAATTATCTAATCAAGGGCACTGTCTGACTAATTTGAATTTTTACCAAATCATTAAAAGAACTCTGGAGAATGATCATGAAAAATAATATTTGGAATGAAACAGTTAAAAAAAACTTTAATAATGCTGCTGAAAATTATTTAGGTTATTCAAATATTCAAAAATATTTTGCAGAAAAGATTGTTTCTTTCTTAAAAGACCTAAAAATTCAAAAAGGTGAGTGGATAGATCTTGGTTCAGGCACAGGCTTATTAGCTGATGAGATAGAAAAAGAATTTTCTAGAAAAAAAATTACCCGAATTGATTTCAGCAAAAAAATGCTCCTGCAGAATAAAGAATCTAGAAAAAAGATTTTGTGGGATTTAAATAATTGTTTACCTCCATCAATTAGAAACTGTCCTCTAATGACATCTAACTTTTGTATTCACTGGTTAGATGATCCTGAAAAAATTCTTAAAGATTGGTTTAGTAAATTAAGGTCAGAAGGTTATTTAATAGTTTCATATCCCACAATAAATTCCTTTCCTGAATGGAAAAAAACATGCAAAGAAACAAATATTGAATATAGCGGCCTAAATTTCCCTCTTTCAAGAGATATATTCAAAAGTTTCGACTGTAATGAAATAATCTTCTCCAATAAGTACTCATATATAGAAAACTTTCCAGATATTTATAAACTATTCAGAAGCATAGTAAATGTGGGGGCTCAATCTAGCAAATGTAAACGAAAAAAAGTACATGAATTAAAAAAATTGCAAAAGTTTTGGCCTAAAAAAGAGACTAACTCAGTTAACCTTACATGGGAAATAGAAATTCGAATTTTAAAAAAATCATGAGCACCATAAAAAATCAATTCCAATTTGTCATATGTGGAACAGATACTGATATCGGAAAAACATTAATTAGTTCTTTTTTTGTAAGGGGATTAAATTCTTTTTACTGGAAGCCCATTCAAAGTGGAATTGAATCAGAGACTGATAGTCAAGCTGTTTTAAGACTTACAAAAGTTAACAAAGCAAAGATAATCAATGAAGCATATATCTTTAGAGAACCTGTTTCGCCTCATTGGGCAGCAGAAATAGATCAAAAAGTTATAAACTTTAATTTATTGAATTTACCAAATGTTGATGGTTCTTTAATTGTAGAAACTGCAGGGGGCTTAATGGTTCCAATTACAAGAAATTATTTGCAAATAGATCAAATTAAACAATGGGGAATTCCTGTGATACTTGTATGTAAGAGTGGACTAGGTACACTTAATCATACTTTTCTTAGTATTGAGGCATTAAAAAAAAGAAATATTCAAATTCTAGGTCTAGTAATTAATGGGGAAAAACACCTAGATAATCCAAGAATATTAACTGAATTTAGTGGGCTCCCAATCATTGCTGAATTTCCTTATATCCAAAAAATTGACTCTAAAAATTTAGATATACTATGGGAAGAGCAAAATATTAAAAAAAAATTGACCTCTTTATTTGATTTTTAAAAAATAGATGAAATTTCATGGTTTTAAAAAAAAATAATCAAGATTGGCACCCTAATATATGGCCGCCTTTTACACAGATTACAAATAGTAACCCTCAAATAGAAGTTACTCATGGGAAAAATGCTTTAATTTATACTAAAAATCCTCAACAAGAACTTATTGATGGAATAAGCAGTTGGTGGGTTACTTTGCATGGACATAGTAACGATTACATAGCGAATGCTATTTCTCATCAAGCCAAGACCCTTGAACAGGTAATTTTCGCTGACTTCTTACATCCACAGGCGCAAATATTATCAGAGAGACTTAGTAAATTAACGCAATTAGAAAGACTATTTTTTTCTGATAATGGATCAACTGCTGTAGAAGTAGCTTTAAAAATTGCCTATCAATCTTGGCAAAATCAAGGTGAATTAAGAAACCAAATAATTGCTTTTGATGGAGCTTATCATGGTGATACATTTGGAGCAATGGCTTTAGGAGAACGGAATATTTTCAATGAAAATTTTGACAATCTAATGTTCCCTGTCAAAAGAGTCCCATGGCCTTCAACCTGGATAAATGATGATGAGGTTCAAATAAAAGAAAATAAAGCAATCAAGATATTAACTAACTTTCTTAAAAAGCCAACAGTAGCTGTAATACTTGAACCATTAGTTCAGGGAGCAGGAGGAATGAATATGGTAAGGCCTGAATTTATTGAAAAAGTTTCAGAAATAGTAAAAAATAATAATTCTTTATTAATAGCTGATGAAGTATTAACTGGATTTGGGAGATGTGGAAGTCTCTTTGCATTTCAAAAGGCAAATATAATTCCTGATTTAATTTCTATTTCAAAAGGTTTAACTGGAGGATTCCTTCCAATGGGAATAACATTAGCTAAAGAGAAAATTTTTCAAGCTTTTATAAGCGATTCTCCTAAAAAAACTTTTTGGCATGGTCATAGCTTTACTGCTAACCCGATAGGGTGTGCGGCAGCTAATGCAAGCCTTGACTTACTAGAAAATGATCCAATTAAATATCTTTCTTTGGAGGAGAAGCACATTTACCATTTAAAGAAAATTCGAAAGTTACCATTCGTAAAAAACATAAGGGTTACAGGAACAATCGCCGCATTTGATATTGAAATTGGTGATAGTGAAGGTTATTTAAACAATATTGGTAAAAGGATAAAATCCTTATCACTTAAAAAAGGTTTATTTATTAGACCATTGGGAAATGTAATCTATCTTTTACCCCCTCTTTGCATTACTGATGAACAATTAGAAAAAAGTTATAGAATTATCTTTGAAATTTTATGCAATTTATAAAATTTGTGATTATGGTCCTTGCAAAATAGCATTTTCTATATCTTCTCTATTTATACAATAAGAGAATAGTCTTTTAGTTAATATACCGTCACTCTCCCAAACAACACTCAAATCTTCCTCTTCAAAACTAATAGTCGCATTCCAATTAGAAAGTAATAAATACCATTTAGATGGATTATCTATATCTTTAATTGCACCTAAAGCCTTTAACCATAATTCTAATGATTGAAGTGAATGTTGATTAATTGGAGTATCAGATGGAAGCACAGAAGTTATCTATAAATTATCTCAAAAGCCAAGTTGGAATTGATTCTATTTCTTTGCCAGTGAAAGAAGCGATTGCAATAGCTAACAACAAACTTACAAAAATAATAATAATTAACAAAAATAATGAAAAAATTTCTCCATTTGAAAATGGCCTCCTATTTGCAACTAAACTTTGATTACTAGCATCTATTATAAAATTATTTACGATATTTAATTTTTTTGAATTTAATTTTTTAGAATTTTCACGTATTTTTTCATCGTAAATTTTTCTTGAATTAGAATTACTTAAATTTTCATATGCCTCCAATACTTTTTGAAATTTATCTTTTGCATCTTTTAACTCTAAGGTAGTTGTATCAGGATGTAATTCTATAGAAAGTTTACAAAAAGCTTTTCTTAGTTCATGATTTGTAGCGTTTTCATTAACGCCTAAAATCTTATAATAAGTTATCTCGCCTTTCAAAAAATTTATTAATCAGTAGAATCATTCTAATCAATTTTGACAAAATTGAATATTTTTTTCCCACCGGGAAGAAGTATCTAATTGAAACTCAATGACAAAAGAAAAAATTCCTAAAAGACTTCTCAAATTAGTAACTGAAGAGGAAATTATGTTGTTTGAAGAATTACGCATAAAAATTAAGGAATTAAATTATAAAACTAACTTAACGAGATTAATTGAAGGAGATGATTACTGGATTTCACAGGTCTATGACAGTCTTTGGACATTTAAAGAAAATTCAAACAAAAATTTTGATAACAAAAAATATATTGATATTGGATCAGGTTGTGGTTTCCCTGGATTTGCCTATGCGATAACACATCCTAATTCAGAAGTATATTTAGTGGATTCCTCTAAAAAAAAAACAGATTCACTAAAAGAAATTATCAAAAATATTAATTTCAAAAATAATATATTTGTGATAAATGATCGAATTGAAAACATTGGTCGACAACCTTCATTTAGAAACAGCTTTCATATTGCTACAACAAGAGCTGTAAGTAATCCCGCAACAGTTTCAGAATACATATTGCCTATGTTGAAATCAAATGGATTAGGTATTTTATATTGTGGGAAGTGGACCAATAAAGATAATAAAAATTTAGAAAATGCTATAAAGGTGTTAGAAGGAAAAATTGTAGAGGTTAAAAATAATTTTCTTCCCAGAGGAAAAGGCATCCGTAATACTATTTTTATTGAGCCAAAAGCATTTTGTCCTGATATTTATCCAAGAAGCATTGGCAAGGCTGAAAAATATCCACTCAAAGGTTAATTACTGGATAATCTTGATAATGATTTACCCCCAAACTTTTCCTTAAGGACTCTTAATTTCTTTATAACCTTTTTCGGTGTTATATGATTCTCTAAAACTTTGAGTAATTGACTCTCACACACATCATCATCTAATGAATTTGCATTATTCCCAGGGAACCAATGTCCTCCATTACCAAGTAATTGGTATCTTGATTTTGCAAATTGTTCTAAATCAAAGGAATCTATCAAATTCGAGAGCCATATAAGAACAGGAATATTAATTCCTCCTGGCGTGTTTTGCCAGTTTGGCAAATTTTTATCCCAACCTTTATACCACTCATAACTTAATGATTTAATTGATTCCTCTTCTAATCTATTCAAGATTTTAGGAATATAATGTTCAGATTTTGGTAATAAGGAAACAGCTTCTAAATGTAAATCAAAGTCTTTCTCATTAGCTATCCCTACGCTTATTGTATGCACCTTTTTATTTCTTAAGCAAAACATATCGTTAAAAACTATTGGATGAAGAGGAGTACAAAGTTCCATTATTTTTGTTGACGGAGTATGAAGATGTCCACCTTTATCTGTAGGGCTGATTATAAAAACTCCAAGATCATATTTATGAGCCAAATCTATTACTCTAGAATTTGTTTGATTAATAAAATACCAGTGTAAATTAATATAATCAAAGAGATTAGTTGATATTGCTTTTTCAATCAGAGATGATTCTCCATGAGTTGAAAATCCTACATGACCTATTAAATTTTCTTTTTGGAATTTTTTTAAAATATCAATACATCCTTCATCTTTTACAGCTTGATAAAGATGTTCGGGTGTATTTATCCCATGTATTGCTAACAAATCAATTTTTTTTACTTGCAATTTTTCAAAGCTGTTCATAAGTTCAGCTTCGAATAATTTTGGATCATGATTAGGAGGGATTTTTGTTTGAATAATTTTTGGTATTTTTTTAGTACTTTTAAAACCCATCCCTAACTGAATTTCAGAAGTCCCATAATACTTAGCCGTCTCTATGTGATTAAAACCAAATTTATTTGAAATATTCAATATATTTTCAACTTTTTTCTGCTCATTTCGTGAAATCTCAGAAAATTTCAATTCATCCCAACTTTTCTGAAATCTCATTCCTCCTAAAGATAAAACAGGCATTTTCAGATTTGTTCTACCAAATCTGCGATAAGGTAACTCCATTGGAAATTAATGCTTATTTATTCTCGGGAGTTTTCCTAATGATTGAAACATATCTCTATCAAGACTATTTTCAAGATCTTCTAAGTCTTCAAATTTAACCCAATGGATACAATCTACAGGACAGGTATCAATAGCTTCTTGCAACGTTTCAAAATTATCCCCATCTTGTCTCATAGCTCTACTTCTTCCATATTCTTCATCAACTATAAAAGTATTAGTTGCAACATGAGCACAATATCTACATCCAATACATCTACTTTCATCAACCCATACTGCTTTTTCAGTTAATTCTCCCCCTAAAACAGGATAAAAACCTAACAATTCTTTAGAGTCATCAAAATTATCGAAAACGTCTTCTGAATTAGTATCCAATTACTAACTTTCCCATCTAGTAAGAACTAACTCGATTGATCCATCATTTTTATTTTTTTGCTCAACTATTTGATATCCATCCTCTCCTGTTTTTGCGATAATTGTATGATAAGCATACATTTGGGTGATTTTTGATATAAACCTCTCAACTGGTAAATCATATTTCCAAAGATCGAGGTCAGTTACCAATTCGTAAGCATTAGAATTATTGTCCCATTTAAATCCAACTTTTGTATTTCTAGGCAAATCCATACTGATATCAACTGCTGTAAATTTTCCTTTGTAGCCTTTTACAAACTTTTTTTCATGATTAATTTCGTAACCAAAATGATTTAAGGCTTTGATTAGAGATTTCGACTCTTTAAGTTGAGTTTTTATAGTACTAAAATGGGACATTAGATTGATTGTTAAGTTGCTTTAATTTTTCACTTTGGTTAGAGATAAATGTCTCTGTAGTTTGTTTTTTGACTTTTACTTCACCAAGAGCTTGTTCAAGATTTTTTGTTGCATTATTACATGCGTTACCATTAAATCCTTCAACAGTTTCCTCAACTCTTCCATCTTGATGAATTTTAAATCTTAATGTTCTCTGGGGCATTAAAATCAAGTACTAAGTACTAATACTTTATATAGAATAACGAAAAATTTTTGTTTCAGTTGGTACAAGTTAATTAATATAAATTTTTATATTTTGATTACATAATAAATTCAAAAATCTATTTATAGAATCCTTTCATTCCCATTGAATCTAACGCCGTTTTCGCTTCTTCCATAACTGAAGGTTCTTTGTCAAAAAGAGCAATCCTTGTGCATTCATCAACAAATCTCTCTTGAAATACATTATCTAATTTTTCATATAACCTGCATAAAGACCAAATACAATTACTTCTTACAACTGGTTCATTATCAATTTTTAAGCTTATTAAAAGTTGTTCAGCAGCTAATTGAGCATTTGATGATGAAATACTTCCAATTTCTGAAAGAGAACTCGATGACCATAATCTTACTGCAGCAACATCATTTTTTAATGAATTTATTAATGGCTTCAAAACAATTTGATTATCATAGTTAGCTAAACTCCAAGCAGTAGCTCTTCTTACATATGCATTGTCATCAGTTTCTAATAAGCTAACTAATTTTTCAACTGCATTAGGAAATGGATTTCGACCTAATGCGTAAACTGCGCTCATTCTCTCAACCGGGCAAGGTTGATCCAATAAAGGTAGTAAGAGATTGAAAGATCTGTTATCTCTATATTCACAAAAAACCCTCAAACCTTGTATTCTTTGCTCTCTATCCCCCTTTAGCAATTTTAATGCTTTATCACACTCTATATTTTTATTTAAAGTACTTTTTGAAAAACTATCTTGATCTATCTGTTCTAAAGGATCAATTTCAATTTCTTCAGATAACTCTTTAGCTAAAACATCAGGGTCTATTGCTATTTCTGCTAAACTTTCATCCTGAATATTATCTCTCTTGGTCATTTTTAAGGGAATTAAATATTAATTGATCGGAGCAGGTGACATCATATCTCCTGGCAACCAAATTCTCGCACTAACCGCAAAAAAAGCCATTCCGAAAAGACTTACAATTGCGAATGGTAAAAGTTTAGTTTTTATAAAACCCAATAATCCAAAAATTTAATTAATCCAATAATAACGTGTTTATGTTAAATTTTAAAAAAAGTTTTTAAATTTGGTTATACAATTTTGGCATTTTGTCTTAACTGACCACATGCTGCATTTCTGTCTGAGCCCCTACTTTTACGAAAACTAACATTAATCCCATTATTACTAAGTCTAGATTGAAATAACTGAGCATTAATTGAAGGAGTTTGCTTAAATTCAACTTCATCTATCTGATTGTATTGAATCAAATTTACATGGCATTGAAAACCTTTTATGAGATCACTTAATTCATCAGCTTGATCTAATTTATCATTAACTCCATTTAACATTAAGTATTCAAAACTAACTCTTCTGCCTGTTTTTCTTACAAATGCTCTGCAATCATCAATAATATTATTAATATGATAATTTTTCGCACTTGGAATTATAACCTCTCTTGTTTTTTGATTTGAGGCATGCAAACTTATTGCAAGAGTAAATTGACATTTTCCCAATATCTGAAAAGACATTTCCGATAATTTATTTATCATTTTTGGAATAGCAACAGTACTGACCGTAACTTTTCTCTGACTTATATCGAAATCCTCGTTGATTGATCTAATTGATAAAAGTAACTCTTTAATATTTAACAAAGGCTCACCCATTCCCATAAAAACGATATTAGAAACTTTCTGATTCATTTCATTTTCAATAAACAAAATTTGATCAAGTATTTCACTAGATCTTAAAGATCTCTTCAATCCTTCTTTACCAGTAGCGCAAAATTTGCAATCCATTGGACAACCAACTTGACTTGAGAGGCATGCAGTTAATCTTTTCTCAGTTGGTATTCCGACACACTCTACATTTTCATTGTCTCTAGTGTTTAGCAACAATTTTAAAGTACCATCATTTGCTAAATATTTTTCTTTTAAGGTTAATTCACCAAATATATATCCCTCTTTTTTTAACAGATTTCTAAAATTTAATGGTAAAACTTTAATTTGATCAATATTTTTAGTTCTATTCTTATAGTTATAAATCCAACTATAAATTTGACGTCCCCTAAAGGCTGCTTGGCCGTAATTCTTCGCTACATTTTCTAGATCTTTAACACTGCATCCAAGAAGATTTTTCAAATTATTAAAATGCTAGTTATTTAGGATTATTACCATAATAATAATCCATGCTTTAAAAAATACTCAGTAAGAAGAAGTGCTATAAAGCCAATCATAGCCATCCTTCCATTAAGTCTTTCATTATTAAAATGAAATCCGTAACGAGGTAGTTTTCTTTTAGGAATAATATCAGGCTTAATCATAAATTAAAAATTTCTAAAATATTCTAATAAAAAGAAATCAGAATAGCTTTTATTCATCGGAAAGTAGACCTTCTTCTTGTAATCCTTCCAATGCTGCTGGATCAGGCAATTGATCTTCAGAAAATTGATTTTCTGCATTAGGCCTCGCAAAAGCAGCAAAATTACTAGACGAAGGGTCAATTCCATGCCTATTTCTAGTAGTTTCTAAATCTTCATCACTTGGATCATCAAGAATAGCAGTTGAGGATACAGCAGGTGTTTGCGGCATATCAACTGTATAGTCCGGCCTTAAATTCTGAGCTCTTCTATAACCTCCTGATTCTTCTGCAAGAATATCAGGATGCGGCCCAGCTTCTGATGCTAATTCTTCAACAAATCCGCTAAACCCTGTACCAGCAGGTATAAGTCTTCCAATAATTACATTCTCTTTTAAACCCCTTAGCCAATCAGATTTACCTTCTATAGCCGCCTCGGTGAGAACTCTTGTGGTTTCCTGAAAAGAAGCAGCTGAAATAAAGCTATCTGTATTAAGTGAAGCTTTTGTTATCCCTAATAAAACAGGAGTAAACTCAGCGGGAGCTCCCCCTGTAATAGACATTGCTTGATTTGTATCTTCTACTTGTCTTAATTCTATTAATTCACCAGGAAGAAGGGTTGTATCTCCTGCATCTTCAACCCTAACTTTACTCGTCATTTGTCTGACAATGACTTCAATATGTTTATCACTAATTGCCACTCCCTGAGATTTATAAACATTCTGAACCTCGCTTACCATCTTTCTTTGTAATTTTGATATAGATTCTTGAGCTGCTTCCATTAAAGGTTTTTTATCTTTTAAATCTGTAAATAAACAATCCAATAACTCATGAGGATTAATTGGTCCATCAGTTAAGAGTTCTCCTCCCGTAACTTGTTGTCCATCACTTACCATAATATTCTGTCCAATTAATAATTGATACTCACGAACAGAATCATCTTCCTCTATCACAGATAAGGATACTGATTCATCGTCAGTCCCTTCTTTAATTTGTACAACACCTGACTTTTTGCATAAAGTTGAAGAATCTCTTGGCCTTCTTGCTTCTAATAATTCTTCAATTCGAGGTAGGCCTTGTACAATATCTCCAGTTTTCTGTCTTTCAAAAACTAGTAAAGCTAAACCGTCTCCTCTAAGAACTAGATCACCATCTTTTACATGTAAAACAGAATCAGGAGAAACCATATAAGGTCTTCCAAGTCTTAAGGTAACAAAGTCACTAGTTACCTCTTCTATTTCTCCACATGAAGATGATTTTTCTTCTTTACTAATTAAATCCCCATCCACTACTCGATCACCAACTTTAACAATTGCTTTATTTTTGATATTCATTTTAATTTTATCTTCTTTCCTCTCTACTAAGAGCCTTCTAATTGGTTCACCCTCAACTACATCTGGTAATTCAACTCTCCCTTTTTCTTTACAAAGAATTTGAGTAGTAGCAATGACATCTCCAGAATTAACAACCTGATTATTCTTTATCTGTAATTCAGTGTGCGTTGAACCATGACTTGAATCAGATATGGTATCTCTCCTCACCAAAATAGATTCTAAAATTACTAAATTTAATCTATTTATTGATTTATCCTTTTTATCTTGAATTATCTCAACATCAATTGTCATTTGAGGAGTAGCATCAAAGCTCTCTACACTCAAATGAGTTCTAAGGAGTTCCACACCATCGACAGATTTTATTAATTCGCCATCTTTATAAGTAAGCCTTTGTACAGCTTTTAAACCCAAGGAAGGTCCTTTTTCCTGTTTAACATGAGATAACTCAGGCAACTCAGCCTCATCAGGTATATTAAATTCTTCTACAGTTCTTAATAATAATCCCTTACTCTTTGATGTTTCTAATTTTTGAACAAAGAGGATTTCAGTATTATTAACATCATCTAAAATTTTTTCGCCGGGATTAACTAGTTGTCCTTCTTCAGTAAATCGACTCAAGATTTGCTCATCATCGCACTCATGAAAAGAACCATTTCTTACAGTGATTTCACGCAAAATATCATTTTTCTGAGTTACTGTGACGATACCTGATGTTTGACTAAATATATCTTTCACAACTTCTGTTCCTGCCTCAATCCATTGCATGTCTTCAGTCATAAGTAAAGATATATCTTTATTTATTTCATGTGTCTCTTGAGGAATCCAAAGTAATGTTCCACCTTGACTAACTTCGAAACCATTTTTAGATGATCTTGCTTTTTTAACACTTAAGCCAGGGGCATATTTTACCAATCCGCCAGTTTTTGTTCTAAACCTTTCGTCAGCTAGTTCAGCAATAACTTCACCGCTACTAATTTTAGACCCAGGTGAAGTATTTAATCTATAAGTAGTTCCATCATTAGATTCTAAATTAAATATTTCACCTGAATGAGTGGATTCTTCAATTAATTTAAAATTATTTAATAGCATTGCAGTTGTCACGATCTGAACTTCCCTGGAATCACCTACTGATTCTCGCAAACGCACCTCACCACCAAACTCACTAGATTGACTAGCTTCTGCTAATACAGCCCCTTTCTCTACATTTGTTGCTGAAGAAACAACTGGTCTAGCGTTAGGAGGTAAATTGTAAACATCTCCAGCTAGGACCCATAACCTTCCTAATCTTTGAGCCTTCAAAGTAATATTGCCTTGTCTATCAGTTACTTCTTTTGGTTGGATAACTTTGTCATACTTCACTTGCCCAGCCAAATCGCAAATGACATCTTTAGTAGCTTTTTCAACACTTTTCTTTACAGCACCTGATATTATTTGAGCTACTGTTATATCAGAATCAATTTCTTGACCATCATCAACAAATAAAAGTGATCCACTGGAAACTTCAATTTTTTGAACTTTACTAGCGTTGCTTCCATTAGGGATAATTTTTAATAAGAAATCTACTTCAGCTTGTTTAGCTTCTAGTCCATGCGGGGTTCTATATCCTCTGACCTTTGCTTTTGAACTAAATTCAACTTTACCTTGAACTTTAGATCTTACTACTCCACTTTCTGCTGTAGATACACCTCCAGTATGAAAGGTTCTCATGGTCAATTGGGTTCCTGGTTCTCCAATTGACTGAGCAGCAATTATTCCTACAGCTTCTCCTAAATCAACCAAATGATTATGAGCTAAAGCCCATCCATAACATTTCCTACAAACTGAACGATTAGCCTCACAAGTTAATGGGGATCTTATATTAACTTTTGAGATTAAGGATTTTTCTATAGTTTTAGATAAGGAGGGATCTATTGCAGTATTCTTTGGAATAATTAAATTACCCTCAGGATCCAAGATGTCTTCAGCAGAGAGTCTTCCAATAAGCCTTGAACCAAATTTGCCATCTTCAGCTTCTATTACTATTGACCTTTCAGTTCCACAATCCTCTTCTCTTACAATTACATCTTGTGCTACATCAACCAATCTTCTTGTCAAATAACCTGAGTCAGCCGTTCTTAATGCTGTATCTACTAAACCTTTCCTAGCTCCATAAGAAGAAATCACATATTCAGTCACTGTTAGACCTTCCCTAAAGTTAGTTCTAATAGGTAAATCAATAATTTCCCCTTGAGGATTAGCCATCAAGCCCCTCATACCAACAAGTTGTCTTACCTGGGACATGTTACCTCTAGCCCCAGAATTAGCCATCATCCAAACTGAGTTTAGTGGGTCATTTTGGTTAAAATTATTTTTAACTGCATCTACCAATCTCTCGTTAGTTTCAGTCCAAGTATCAATAACCTTAGTATGTCTCTCAACTTCCGTAATTTCCCCAAGTCTATAACACTCCTCAGTAGCCGTAATTTGAGCTTCTGCCTGTCCAATTAAATCTTGCTTCGCTTCAGGAACTTTCAAATCCTCTACAGATATAGAAACAGCTGCTTGTGTAGCATATTTAAATCCTAAATCTTTTAAATTATCTGCCATTGCTGAAGTTACCGCAGTTCCATGAGTTTTATAAGCCCAGGAAACTAAATTTTTCAAAGCTTTTTTATCTATTACTTTATTTTTAAATGAGGGTGGGGTTTTTGCCAATGAAGGCATCATCACAATATTATTCTTTTTGGAATTTTTTGTAGTTTTGCGTACTCTTGAATTTTTTTTTGGTTTAGATGATGTCATGTTTTTATGAATAAATAAATAATTAGTTTTTAATAGGATTACGTTTTGGAGACAGAATCAATAATCGTATGATTCATAACCACCCTCCCGACTGTTGTTAAAATGAATCTGCTTATTAAACTATTTTGGGAATCAAATCTATCTCTTCTAAAGTTCCAAATTTCTAACCTTGAACCGTCTTCTAATTCTTTGGATTCTTTCGGTTTTTTCGCCTCATCATCATCATTATCAACTTCACCGTTAAATCTTACCCAGACCCATTCATGTAAACCAACTCTTTTATCTTCAAAAGCAAAAATTACATCTTCTAAAGAACCATAAGTTTTTTGATTATCGCCAAATGTTGGTTTGTTAAATTCTGGTTGAACTGCAGTTAAATAGTAAGAACCCAAAACCATATCTTGAGATGGAGTTACAATTGGTTCTCCAGTTGCTGGAGATAGAATATTATTGCTAGCTAACATAAGCATCCGCGCCTCAGTTTGAGCTTCTAATGCCAAAGGCACATGAACTGCCATTTGATCTCCATCAAAGTCAGCATTAAATGCAGGACAAACAAGTGGATGTAATTGAATAGCTCTACCACCTACTAATTTTGGTTCAAAAGCTTGAATTCCTAACCTATGGAGAGTAGGAGCTCTATTTAAGAGAATTGGATGACCCTCAATAACCTCTTGGAGCACCTGCATTACTTCATCATCGGCTTTTTGTATTAATTTTTTAGCTGCCTTAATATTATTTACAATATTTTGACGTATTAATCTATGAATCACAAATGGTTGAAAAAGCTCAATTGCCATCTCTTTAGGGAGTCCACATTGATGCATCTTTAACTTTGGACCAACAACTATGACAGACCTTCCAGAATAATCAACACGTTTACCAAGTAAATTCTGCCTAAATCTTCCTTGTTTACCTTCTATAATATCACTTAGGGATTTTAAGGCTCGATTATTTGCACCAACTACTGTTCTTCCTCTTCTTCCATTATCAATAAGAGCATCAACTGCTTCTTGTAACATTCTTTTTTCATTTCTAACAATAATTTCAGGAGCTAAAATTTCTTGAAGTCTAGCTAACCTATTATTTCTATTTATAACTCTTCTATAAAGATCATTTAAATCAGATGTTGCAAACCTACCTCCATCAAGTTGAACCATTGGTCTAAGATCAGGAGGAATTACAGGTATCGCGTCTAGAACCATCCATTCAGGCTTTGCGTTTGTTGCTAGGAAATTATCAATCACCCTTATTCTTTTTATGAGTTTTGCTCTTTTTTGACCTTTGCTGTTTGTAATTTCTTCTCTGAGTTCTTCAGCAATCTCATTTAAATCAAGATCCTCAAGTAATTGCTTCAAGGCTTCTGCACCAATACCGACAACTGGTTCATTTTCGATAGTAGATTCTTCTGCATAAATTTCATCCTCGATCTCTAACCATTCATCTTCAGTAAGGAGTTGCTTATATTTAAGATCTTTATGATCCCCAACATCCAAAACAACGTAGCAATTAAAATAAACTATTTGTTCTACATCTCTAAGTGGAATATCTAATAGGATTGCTACATAACTTGGTATACCCTTCAAATACCATACATGGGAAACTGGAGCAGCTAGTTTTATATAACCCATCCTATGTCTCCTTACTCTACTTTCAGTAACTTCTACACCACATCTTTCGCATACAATTCCACGATGCCTAACTCTTTTATATTTTCCGCAGTGACATTCCCAGTCTTTAGATGGTCCAAATATTTTTTCACAAAAAAGACCGTCCATTTCTGGCTTAAGGGTTCTATAGTTAATTGTCTCTGGTTTAGTAACTTCTCCAACTACTTGTCCATTAGGCAGAGTCCTTTGTCCCCAATCCATAATTCTTTGAGGTGAAGCAATAGAAATCTTTACGTAATCAAAGTGATTTTCAGTTCTTAAGTTGCTGTTAGTCATTTTTACAATTTTTAAATTAAAAAGTGGGGATAAAGTATTTAATCTTCCGCATATTCAGAATTTCCCAGGGATTCATAAGTAGGCCTCGAAGGAGTATTCCTTTTCGGATTAACATCTTGCATTAAATCAACCTCCTTCCCTTCATCAGTGTATACACCAATATCTAAGCCTAAAGATTGTAATTCTCTCATTAGGACTTTAAATGATTCCGGAGTTCCTGGCCTAGGAATAGGTTTTCCTTTTACTATTGCATTTAGGGCTTCATTTCTACCTTGCATATCATCTGATTTTACAGTTAATAATTCTTGCAAAGTATAAGCTGCGCCATAGGCTTCTAAAGCCCAAACCTCCATCTCTCCAAGTCTTTGTCCACCTTGTTGAGCTTTACCACCTAAAGGCTGTTGAGTAACTAAAGAGTATGGACCTGTTGATCTTGCATGAATCTTATCATCTACTAAATGAACTAGCTTTAGGAAGTGAGAATATCCAACAGCTACAGGCTGATCAAAAGGTTCGCCTGTTCTACCATCTTTTAGTAAAAGCTTTCCAGGATCTTTTTTATTGTAAACCCAACCCTTACCATTTTGCTTTGAGGCTTCCTCTAAAAATGCTTGAACTGTTTGATGTGATTTTTCAGGACCATACATCTCATCAAAAGGTACAACTTTAACTCTGCAATCTAAGTTTGATGCGGCCCAGCCCATCAACAATTCAAAAACTTGCCCAACATTCATCCTACTTGGAACACCAAGGGGGTTTAAAACAATATCAACCGGAGTACCATCTGGTAAATAAGGCATATCCTCCCTAGGTAAAATTCTGCTAATTATACCTTTATTTCCATGCCTACCAGCCATCTTGTCACCTACCTGAATTTTCCTTCTTTGAGCAACATAGACTCTTACAACCATATTCGCCCCTGGAGGTAATTCATCACCTTGCTCTCTTGTGTAAATACGTACATCTAAAACCCTACCTTTTTCTGTTTTAGGAACCCTAAGAGAATTATCTCTGACATCTCGTGCTTTTTCGCCAAAGATGGCTCTCAAAAGTTTTTCTTCAGGTGGTTGATCTGATTCTCCTTTTGGGGTAACTTTACCTACTAAAATATCACCACTTTCTACAAAGGCGCCTATTCTGATGATTCCCATTTCATCAAGATTATTCAAACTTTCTTCTGAAATATTGGGAATTTCTCTAGTAATTTCTTCAGGTCCTAATTTAGTTTGTCTAGCTTCTATTTCGTATTTTTCTATATGTACTGAAGTATAAAGATCATCAGTTACCAACCTTTCGCTAACAAGTATGGCGTCCTCATAGTTGTAACCCTCCCATGGCATATAAGCAATTAAAACATTCTGTCCTAAAGCAATTTCGCCACCTTCACAAGCTGACCCATCAGCAAGAACCTGACCGGATATAACTTGATCTCCATTTTTTACTATTGGCCTTTGATTAAGACAAGTATCTTGATTAGATCTCTGGTATTTTTGAAGATAATGAACGTGCTCATTTCCATCTAAATCTTTTACTACAATCTCGTTCGCATCAACATAAGAAACAATTCCATTTACTTTTGTAATTGGAACCATACCAGAATCTCTAGCTACTTGAGATTCTAAGCCTGTACCAACAAGAGGTCTCTCCGGCCTTAATAATGGCACAGCCTGACGCTGCATATTAGATCCCATTAGAGCTCTATTGGCATCATCATGTTCCAAGAAAGGAATAAGGGAAGTTGCAACAGAAATGACCTGGACAGGTGAAAGTTGCACATAGTCAACTTGATGAGGTGGCACTTTCTCAAAATCTTGCCTGTACCTTACTGGAATTAAATTTGCCAGAATATTTCCGCTTTTATCAGTAGCTACGTCACCAGGGGCAACTCTACACTCATCCTCTAAGTCAGCTGATAAATAGACAGGGTTACCTTCTTTAAGTACCCTACCTTTTTCTACCTCCCAAAAAGGAGTCTCAATAAACCCATATTCGTTAACTCTTGCATGTGTTGCGAGAGAATTTATAAGTCCTGCATTTGGCCCTTCGGGAGTTTCTATTGGACATAATCTTCCATAGTGCGATGGGTGAATGTCTCTAACTGCAAAACCAGCTCTTTCTCGAGTTAACCCGCCTGGTCCTAGGGCTGAAATCCTTCTTTTATGAGTTAATTCTGCTAATGGATTTGTTTGATCCATAAATTGGCTTAATTGACTTGATCCAAAAAACTCTTTGATAGCTGCTACCAGCGGCTTGGGATTAACTAGCTGAGCAGGAGTAAGAGAATCTGTCTCGCCAACAGTCATTCTTTCTTTAATAATTCTCTCTAATCGATTTAGGCCGACTCTAACTTGGTTTTGTAATAGTTCCCCTACAGATCTAACTCTCCTATTACCTAAATGATCAATATCATCTAAACTTGCTCCGCCAATATCCAGTTCTAAATTAATAAGGTAATCAATTGAAGAAAGAACATCCTCATGTGTAAGAGTTCTAATATGATCGGGAACAGTTAATCTCAACTTCTTATTAATTTTATATCTACCTACTCTTCCTAAATCGTATCTTTTGGGATCGAAAAATCTACTATGTAATAGTTGTTGTCCTCCAGAGACAGATGGGGGCTCCCCAGGGCGTAATTTTTTATAAAGTTCTAGCAATGCTTGATCTTCTGAATTTATACCCTCATCGTTGGCTGCATCAATTGATTGCTTATAAAATTCAGGATGTCTTAATTTATCAATAACATCGTTATCTGAGAGACCCATCGCTCTCATAAGAACATGCGCATTAATTTTTCTTGTTTTGTCAACTCTTACATAAAGCAAATTATTTTTATCTGTTTCAAATTTTAGCCAAGCCCCTCTATTAGGTATTACGCTAGCATTATAAGTTCTCCTGCCATTTTTATCCTGTTCATCTTTAAAATAAACCCCTGGACTACGTACTATTTGATTAACAATTACTCTTTCAGCTCCATTAATGATGAAAGTTCCTCTTTCTGTCATTAAAGGTAATTCACCAATAAAAACTTCTTGTTCTTTAATTTCTCCAGTTTCTTTATTTATTAATCTACAAGTGACATACATTTGCGAAGCAAAAGTGGCATCCCGTCTCTTAGCTTCTTCTACATCATGTCTAGGTCTCTTTAACCTATATTCTTCACCAATAAAATGTAATTCTAATTTACCTGTGTAATCTGTGATTGGAGAAAAGCTTTTTAATTCTTCAATTAATCCTTTTTCCAAAAACCATTTAAAACTTGCCCTTTGTACTTCAACTAAGTCTGGTAGATAAGTTGCTGTTTTAGCTACCTGTAAAGCGCTACTGCTCATCCAAGAAAACCCGCCATTCTGTAAATGTACTAAATTACTATAAATTTTTACTTAATTTAAAAAAAAATAAATAAGAATCTAGATTGAAATTTAAGATTTCAGTCTTGAATTCAAGAAATACCTAATTTACTAAAAGCCGAACTATCTAAAGATTAAGGTACTTAAACCATGTTTTTAATAGATGTTCAGTAATAATTAAGAAAAATTTCCAGTAATTCTCAAATATAGCAGCTTTAGGGGCACTTTATCAAGTCAAACTTAAACAAATCTTCAGCATTTGCAGATGACTCTTCAGCGATATTTTTCAATTCGGAAGATCTTAAATTAGCTAAAGATTTGGCCACGGTTTCTACAAAAGCTGGCTCATTTCTTTTACCTCTATAAGGAACCGGAGCTAAAAAAGGTGCGTCTGTCTCAATTAAATATCTATCGCTGGGAACAATTTTTGCGCACTCATGAATTTCATATGCTTTTGGAAATGTAACTATCCCGCTAAAACTGATGTAGAATCCAAGATCCAAAAATTGCTTCATCTCATCTGGAGTTCCAGTCCAACAATGAAGAACACCTCTAGGACATTTACTTTGTTTAGATAAGTCACTACATATTTTAATCATCTCATTTGCAGCTTCTCTACAATGAATAATTACTGGCAAGTCAAGTTCAAAAGCTAAATGCATTTGCGGGACAAGTGCATCTAATTGTTTAGTTTTATTATCATTTTTAAAAAAATCTAACCCTAATTCCCCAATAGCAACAACTCTCGAGTCTCCTAAGGCTGCATTTTCTAAAATAGATTTAGAATTACATTCCCATTTATTGGCTTCAAGAGGATGTAATCCAACTGAATAATATAATTCTTCAAATTTTCGAGATATTTTTTTTAATTTAGGAATTTCTGATAATTCACAACAGGCATGCAGCAATTTTTTAACTCCTTTTTCACGCGATCTTGAAACAACTTCTTCAAGATCTTCCTCAAAATTTTCAAATATTAAATGACAATGAGAATCTATAAGCTCGATATCTCCCATGATTTATTGAATTATTTTATTTGGTAGTAAGAAAATTTTTAACTAATTTATTGATTCTTGACTTTTTGTTAGCGCCGTTATTCTTATGTAAAATATTTTTTTTGACTGCCTTATCAATAAGACTGAAAGCTTGATTAACACTTAATTGAACAAGATTTTTATTTTCTGAATTAGGTTCCTGCTTATATTTCTCGCAGTTAGCTAATGTTTTTTTTGTTAATGTTTTAACTGTTGATTTATACGATTTATTAACTAAACGGTTTCTTTCAGCAACTTGAATTCTTTTTTTGGCTGATTTGTTATTTGCCACAGTAAATTAATTTTATTATTTTTTATATCTTACCAAAGAGATAGTCTACTAATCAATAATATATAATTTAACTTAGATAAGTTAATAACGTATTAACTGATTGCATTTTAATAATTATTAAGACCATGAAGATTATAAACAATAAACAAAATGCTATCCAAGAGTTGAAAAGAATATCTCAACGAACTAACTCAGAAGATAATAAAAAAATAAATTCGATTGTTGAAGAAATTCTCCAAGAAGTAAAAAGTTGTGGAGATGCAGCAGTAGAAAAATATACAAAAAAATTTGATGGATTCCTTCCTAGACCAATGCAAGTAAGCTCCAAAGATTTAAAAAATGCGTGGAATGAGACAGATCATCATCTAAAAAAATCATTAGAAATTGCACATCAAAGAATAAAAAAATTTCATGAAAAAGAAATCCCTAAATCCTTTACGATAAAAGGAGAATATGGTGAATCAGTTCAAAGGAGATGGATGCCAGTAAAAAGTGCAGGATTATATATTCCTGGAGGTAGAGCAGCATATCCAAGTACTGTTTTAATGAATGCAATACCCGCGAAGGTAGCAGGGGTTAATGAAATTTCAATAGTATCACCAGGTAATGCAGAAGGGATAATAAATAAAACTGTCTTAGCTGCTGCTTACTTATCAGGAATTGATAAAGTTTTTAGAATTGGAGGAGCACAAGCAATTGCAGCACTAGCTTTTGGCACAAATCAAATAAGTAAAGTTGACGTCATATCAGGTCCTGGAAATATTTATGTCACTACAGCTAAAAAGTTAATTTATGGTTTTACTGGAATTGATTCTTTAGCAGGTCCCAGTGAAATATTAATCATCGCAGACAGTACAGCGAATAGTTCACAAATAGCTTCAGATTTATTAGCTCAGGCTGAGCATGATCCATTAGCTTCCTCAATACTTTTGACTACTTCTAATGATCAAGCTCAAGAAGTTTTTGATGAAGTATTTAAAAAAATTGATGATCACCCCAGAAAAGAAATTTGTATTGAATCAATTAAAAATTGGGGATTGATTGTTATTTGCGATAATTTAGAATCATGCACAGAACTAAGTAATGAGTTTGCGCCTGAACATCTTGAAATTATTACTATTGATCCCAAAAAAACGCTTGGAGCAATTGAAAATGCAGGTGCGATATTTTTGGGGAAATGGACGCCTGAGGCTGTAGGAGATTATTTAGCAGGGCCTAATCACACTTTACCTACCTGCGGGAATGCAAGATTTAGTGGTTCATTGGGTGTTGAAACTTTCATGAAGAATTCATCAATAATTGAATTTAATGAAAAAAGTCTCAAAATTAATAGTTCGGATATTATAAATTTAGCTAATAGTGAAGGTCTACATAGCCATGCTAAATCAGTGAAAATAAGATTTGAAGATTAACTCGCCTTTGATGGACAATCTAGTATTGGAATATTATTTTCTATTTTACCAACCATAACCTTATCAGTTAAATCAACAAACAATCCATTTTCTAAAACTCCAGGGATGTTATTAATTAAAATCTCTAACTCTTTTGGATCCTTTATTCCATCTTCAAATAAAACATCCAAAATTAAGTTGCCTTGGTCAGTAACAATTGGGCCTGCTTTTTTTGTTGCCATTCTTAAAGTAGACTCTCCATTCATTTCTGAAATTTTATCCTTCACCTGTTTCCAAGCAGAAGGTAAAACCTCTACAGGCAGAGGAAAAACTAGATTTAACTTCTTCACCAGCTTCGTTTCATCAACAACAATTAATAATTTGTTAGCTTTTGAAGCAACCAATTTTTCTCGGACATGGCAAGCTCCTCCACCCTTGATTAATTGAAATTTTGAATCCACTTCATCAGCCCCATCAATAGCTAAATCAATTTGAGAAACTGATGCTAAATCTATTAATGGAATCTCAAGATCTATAGCAAGAACCTCAGACTGAAAAGAAGTGGGCACTCCTTTAATATTTTTTAATTTGCCAGATCTAATTTGATCAGCAAGACTTTTTATCATAAGTGCTGCGGTTGAACCAGACCCTAAGCCTATAATCATTCCATCCTCTATTTCCTTAACAGCTGCATCAGCAACTATTTGTTTCATCTGAGTCTGTAAATCCAAAATGTTTTTAACTTAAACTTTATAGATTATTAAATTTCAACAAATGATTTATGTCAAACCTGGGAGTGCTTCAGGTTTAATATTAACTTTAATTTCTTTATTGTCTCTTACAACGTCTAAGAGAAATATTTTTCCAATTTGAGCTTTTTCTACTTCATCTAATAGAGTTTTTGGTTCCTTTATCGTAATGTTTTCAGCTGCAACTACTAAATCACCTCTCCTCAATCCTGCTTTTTCTGCAGGACTATTTGGTATTACAGATTGAATAAGAGCTCCCGTTCTCTCTGGTAATTGAACAATTGAATTAGGGTCTTGATTATGTTGTTTAGCAATTTTTGGATTTAAGGAGATCAACTGCACTCCTAAATATGGGTGAATAACTTCTCCATTTTTTAGTAACTGGTCAGATACATTTTTAGCCAAATTTATAGGTATTGCGAAACCCAGACCTGCCCCTGGACCACTTCTAACTAATGTATTAATTCCAATTACTTGGCCATTGGAGTTTATAAGCGGCCCTCCAGAATTACCTGGGTTGATTGCGGCATCTGTTTGAATAAGGTCAAGTCTTTTATCAGAAAAACCTAAAGAATTAATATCTCTATGAAGACTACTTACTATTCCAAGCGTGACTGTTTTCTCAAGGCCATATGGAGTTCCTAGAGCTATTGCCCAATCACCAACTTCAAGTTCTTCAGAATCTCCCAAAGGAGCATAAATAGAATCAATCTTGTTTGTGATTTTAACTAAAGCTAAATCAGTAATTGAATCTGTTCCTAAAACTTGACCATCACAATTAGTACCATCTGCCAAAGTAACTGAAACATTATCAACTCTTTCTACAACATGTGCATTTGTTAAAACTAAACCATTTTTATCAATAATTACACCCGAACCTTGGCCTCTCTCTCTATCAGGAGACATTCCAGGTTCTCCAAGTAAATCTCTTAATAATGGATCTAATAAAGTTGGATCAAAAGGTTGTCTTTCTACTAATCTTTCAGTATCGATCCTAACAACTGCTGGGCCAACATTCTTAACAGCATCTGAAACAAAATTATGACCATCAAGAGGATTTAAAGCAAAAACTTCAGAGGAAGAAAAAAAATTTATTAAGAAAATACTTAAAGCTATACTTATTTTGAATAAATCAGTAAATTTATTTTTTAGAAATCTCATTTTCTTATTAAATGTTTACTTTGTTATTCAAATTTAATTGAATAAATTTCCTAGTGTTGTTTTTTTGTTTACATCAATAAATTACAAAAAAAAATTTTTAAAAGGTTTTATATATGTGAAAATAATAAATAACAAATGAAAAAGTATTTAATTAAGTAAATTGGATAAAGATTCAAAAAAAAATCTAGAAATTATTCTTCAAGAAGTCGCAAAAGAATTTAATTTAGAAATTCATAGTTTAGATTTATTTACAAATCAAAATCCAGTAATTATTAAAATTACCATAAGAAAAACTTGTGGACAGGATGTTTCTTTAGATGATTGTTCCAGATTCAATAACCCTGCATATGAAGTAATTGAAAATTCAAATTTTCTAAAATGTTCATATGTGTTAGAAATAAGTAGTCAAGGGGTCAGCGATGAATTAACCTCAGAAAGAGACTTCAAAACTTTTAAAGGTTTTCCAGTTAATGTTGAGTTAAACCAAAGAAATTCACAAATAAAAATTTTAAGTGGTTTACTTTATGAAAAGTCTAAAGATTATTTAGCCATTAACATAAAAGGTAAGATAAAAAAAATCCCCTTTAATGAAGTATTAAAGATTAGTCTTTGCACTATAAAAGACTAATAAAATTTCAACCATTATTCTTTTTACCCATCATAGATGGCATTAGTAATTCTCCCAGGATTAAATAACCTTATTGAAGACATCAGTGAGGAAAAAAAATTACCTCCTCATGTTGTGGAGTCGGCTTTACGTGAGGCCCTACTTAAAGGTTATGAAAAATACAGAAGAACCTTCTACATTGGACTTAAAGAAGATCCATTTGATGAAGAATACTTCAGTAACTTTGATGTAGGATTTGATCTAGATGAAGAAGGTTACCGAATTTTATCAAGTAAAATAATTGTTGAAGAGGTTGAAAGCGAAGATCATCAAATATCCCTTCTTGAAGTAAAACAAGTCGCTGAAGATGCTCAAATAGGCGATACAGTAGTTTTAGATGTAACTCCAGAAAAAGAGGATTTTGGCAGAATGGCTGCCTCAACCACTAAGCAAGTATTAGCTCAAAAATTGAGAGACCAACAAAGAAAAATGATTCAGGAAGAATTTGCTGATTTAGAGGATCCTGTTTTAACAGCAAGAGTTATAAGATTTGAAAGACAATCGGTAATTATGGGTGTCAGCTCAGGTATTGGTAGACCAGAAGTAGAAGCAGAACTTCCTAAAAGGGATCAATTACCGAATGACAACTATAGAGCTAACGCAACATTCAAAGTATTTCTTAAAGAAGTTAGTGAAATAGCTAGAAAAGGTCCTCAACTTTTTGTAAGTAGAGCTAATGCAGGTTTAGTAGTCTATTTATTTGAAAATGAAGTCCCAGAAATCCAGGAAGGTACAGTAAAAATTGTTGCTGTTTCAAGAGAAGCAAACCCTCCTTCGAGAGCTGTTGGCCCAAGAACTAAAGTAGCAGTTGATAGTATTGAAAAAGAGGTTGATCCTGTTGGTGCTTGCATTGGAGCAAGAGGAGCAAGAATTCAACAAGTAGTTAATGAATTAAGGGGGGAAAAAATAGATGTTATCAAATGGTCATCTGACCCCATTCAATACATATTGAATTCTTTGAGCCCAGCTAAAGTGGATCTTGTCAGACTCGTTGATCCAGAAGGACAACATGCTCATGTATTAGTTCCTCCTGATCAATTGAGTTTAGCGATAGGAAGAGAAGGCCAAAATGTGCGACTTGCAGCAAGATTGACTGGATGGAAAATTGATGTTAAAAACTCCCATGAATATAACCAAGAAGCAGAAGACAAGGCGGTTGAAGAATTAATCATTCAAAGAGAGGAAGAGGAGCATCTTCAAAGAGAAGCTGAACAGAGGTTGGAGGCAGAGCAAGCAGCAAGAGCAGCAGAAGATGCAAGATTGAGGGAACTATATCCTCTACCTGAAGATGATGAGGAATTTGGAGATGAATCATACGATGAAGAAAATCATTCCGAAAGTACCCAAATGGCAAATATGAACTCTGATGAAATAGTCTCTACAGAGGAGAAAACACGGTGATACAAAAAACTCCTGTAATGCGCAAGTGTATTTCCTGCAGGACAACTTTTGATAGAAAGAATCTTTTGAAGGTTACTAATGATCAAAAGTTAGGTATAGTGTTAAATCAAGGGATGGGACGTTCTGCTTACATTTGTAAATCAAAAAAGTGTTATACAGATTCTAAACTTCCAAAAAAGCTTCAAAAAGCATTAAAAAGTATTATAAATCCCGATTTCTTTGATATTTTTGAAAGGGAAATTGCAAACTATAAATAACTAACCCAAAAGAGCATATAATTAAAATAACATTCTCAAAAAATTCAAAAAAAGAGTAACATTTTAGACTAAATGACTATCAGCGATAAAATCAGAGTTTATGAACTTTCCAGAGATTTAAAACTGGAAAACAAAGATATATTGGATGCTGCTCAAAAACTTTCAATATCAGTAAAAAGTCACAGCAGTTCAATAAGTTTAGAGGATGCAAAAAAAATTAAAACTCATATAAAAAACAAGACTTCAGATAAAAAAATACTCTCCGTCAGTAAATCTTCATTTAAAGCTACTAATCATGAACAAAAAAATATTGAGAATCAAAACAAAGATTCAAAATCTCATGATGCTCCCATGAATCAGGACAAGTCATTAAAAGAAATTTTAAATAAAAAACCAGTTTTAAATAAACCAAAAAATCCAACGCCTCCAGCAATTATCTCTAACCTACAATCTCAAGAGCCTTTAAAAAATCAAAGTCAAGCTAATAATCCAATCAAAAGAGAAAATCTAAAAGATAAGAAAGAACTAAAGGTTTTCCAAAACAAAAAGCCTTTGAATAATGCTTCATCACCAACATCAAAAAGCCCTGTAAGACCTACAATTCAATTAATTGAAAAGCCTAAAAATTTAACAACTGCTAATAAAAAAAGTAACTCTTTAAATCAAAGACCTCAATCATCAAATAGATTTGATAGTAATAATAATTTTCCCAAAAATAATTTAAATAATCCTCGGATAAAAAATACACCTGAACTAGTGGGTGCCCCAATAAGAAGGGGGGATTCTAAAATTAATTCAAACAGACAAAATCCTAATGCTAGGCAACCCGCATCAAATATACAAAATTCAATAAATCAACCAGGTATTAATAACAGGCAAGTAACTCCAAATAGGCCAGGCGCACCTAATAGGCCTGGTTCACCTAATAGGCAAGGGGCAGCACCTAATAGGCAAGGTGCTCCTAATAGAACTGGGGGGCAGAATAGACAGGGTGATCCCAATAGATCAGGAAGCCACTATAGGCAAGGAGGGTCAACTAGAACAGGGGATCTTAATAGATCTGCTGGATCAAAATTTAATAATCAAAATTCTGCAGGTATTAGGAAACCGGTAGCACCTAATGAACTGATGCAGTTACAGAAAACGAATGCCTCAGAAAAAGAAAATCTAAATAGATCTAAATTTGATAACAAAAAAGTTGATTCACCTAAGCAGAATGCAAAATCACCTAATAGTCGTTTAAATGGATCTCCTTCTGCCAAAAAACCACCGCATAGGTCATTCGCAAACAACTCTAAGAAAACTGGGAGAACAGATTGGGATGATAGTGCAAAATTAGAAGCATTAAGAAATAAAAACCCCCAGAAACAAAGACAAAAAGTACATATTATTGGAGAAAATGATGATTCATTAACCTCTGAAACTAGTGGCTATGCTGGAGAGAAGGTTTCAATCCTATCGGCTAGTCTAGCTCGTCCAAAAAAAGAAAAGTCAGAGGAACCAAAACAACAAAAAGTAACAAGACAATTTAAGAAAAAGAAAAAAGAGACTACTAGGCAAAGACAAAAGAGAAGAGCCATGGAACTCAGAGCTGCCAAAGATGCTAAGCAAGTAAGGCCTGAAATGATCATTGTTCCTGAGGATAATTTAACAGTTCAAGAATTAGCCGATAAGCTTAGTCTTGAAAGTTCTGAAATAATAAAATCTCTTTTCTTCAAAGGCATAACTGCCACAGTTACTCAATCACTTGATTTAGCAACTATTGAAACTGTAGCTGAAGAATTTGGAGTTCCTGTTTTGCAAGATGATATTGAAGAAGCGGCCAAGAAAACGGTAGATATGATTGAAACTGATGATATTGAGAGTCTTATTAAAAGGCCTCCAGTTATCACAGTTATGGGCCATGTTGATCATGGCAAAACCAGTCTTTTGGATTCCATAAGAGAATCTAGAGTAGCCTCAGGAGAAGCAGGAGGAATAACTCAACATATAGGGGCTTATCAAGTTGAATTTGAGCACGAATCCAAAATGAAAAAGCTTACGTTTCTTGATACTCCTGGTCATGAAGCATTTACTGCAATGCGTGCGAGAGGTACAAAAGTTACTGACGTAGCAGTACTTGTGGTAGCAGCAGATGATGGTTGCAGACCACAAACACTTGAAGCAATTAGTCATGCAAGAGCAGCAAAAGTACCCATAGTAGTTGCTATAAATAAAATTGATAAAGAAGGGGCTTCTCCAGATAAAGTTAAACAGGAATTATCAGAAAAAGATTTAATCGCAGAAGACTGGGGTGGAGATGTCGTGATGGTCCCAGTTAGTGCAATTAAAAAACAAAATATTGATAAATTACTCGAAATGATTTTATTGATTTCTGAAGTTGAAGATCTCCAAGCAAACCCAGAAAGATTAGCGAAAGGTACAGTAATTGAAGCCCATTTAGATAAAGCAAAAGGTCCTGTAGCAACATTACTAGTACAGAACGGTACTTTAAAAGCCGGCGATGTTTTAGCTGCTGGATCAGTCCTTGGTAAAATTAGAGCAATGGTTGATGAAAATGGAAATAGAATTAAAACCGCAGGACCTTCCTGTCCAGTAGAAGCCCTTGGATTTAGCGAAGTACCTACAGCAGGAGATGAATTTGAAGTTTATCCTGATGAGAAAACTGCCAGAGCAATTGTCGGAGAAAGAGCTACCGATGCAAGAGCCACAAAATTAGCACAGCAAATGGCATCTAGAAGAGTGAGTTTGTCATCTTTATCTACTCAAGCAAATGATGGAGAACTTAAAGAGTTGAATCTAATTCTTAAAGCGGATGTTCAAGGTAGTGTAGAAGCTATTTTAGGTTCACTAGAACAATTACCCAAAAATGAGGTTCAAGTTAGAGTTTTACTCTCCGCTCCTGGAGAAATAACTGAGACTGATATAGATCTCGCTGCTGCCTCTGGCTCAGTAATAATAGGATTTAATACATCATTAGCCTCTGGAGCAAAAAGAGCAGCTGACTCAAACAATGTTGACATAAGGGAGTATGAGGTTATCTATAAATTATTAGAAGATATTCAAGCTGCGATGGAAGGACTACTTGAACCTGATTTGGTTGAAGAATCTTTAGGTAGAGCTGAAGTAAGAGCGACTTTTGCAGTTGGGAAAGGAGCAATTGCTGGTTGCTACATACAAAGTGGTAAACTGCAGAGAAATTGTTCTTTAAGAGTACATAGATCTGATAAGGTAATTTTTGAAGGTAATTTAGATTCCCTTAAAAGATCTAAAGATGATGTAAAAGAAGTTAATACAGGATTTGAATGTGGAGTTGGATGTGACAAATTCTCAACGTGGAGTGAAGGAGATATTATAGAAGCATTCAAATTTGTAACTAAAAAAAGAACTTTAAATAAATAAGTTAATTTTCCTTATTTCTTTCGAGAAATAACAGAAAAGGGAATAGAGCACAGGCTCCTAATTGTACTAAAAGGTTATTTTGCTGAACTTCATTACCACTTGAAATTTTCGACAGCATTATGAAAAGACCCAAAAAAGCTGAACCTGTAAAAGCTATCCATAGAAATCTTCTTAATCCTCTAAAAGGAGCCTGCGACTCTTTAAGTAATTTTTTTTTTAATTCAGGATCAATTTTTGACATTAATTATTTCAATTATAGAATTAATTCTATATGAAAATTTCAACATTTTATATTGCCGATATAGCTCAGCGGAAGAGCAACTGTCTCGTAAACAGTAGGTCATTGGTTCAATTCCAATTATCGGCATTTAAATTTCATATATATGCATAACATGATTGAGATTAATCATAATTTAAAAAAAATTTTAAAGATTTTTCTTTTTATTCCTCTCATTTTCTATTATGGCAAACGTAGTTATATAGCTTTCGATGAGGGGTTCTATGCTTTGCAAGCTAGATGGATACAAGAAAAAGGTAACTGGACAATTCCCTTATGGTGGGACGAATACGTTTTAGATAGAACAAATGGGTTACAAGTTTTAATCGCTAAATCACAGGAAATTTTTGGCAACAATATTTTTGCAGCATATTTACCAACTACGATAGCAGCAATATTAATGTTAATAATTACTTATAAATTGCATGAAGAATTTTTTGATAAAAATTTTGCAATCGTATCTCCGCTAATACTTTCTACAACATTTCTATGGTTTGACTACTCTCATTTAGCCACTCAAGATCTTATTTTTTCCTGCTTGGTAACTATTGGAGTATTTGCGTTAGTAAGAATAAATAACAATAGAAATAAATACTATATTTTACTTTTTGGAATTTGGATAGGTTTAGCTTTCATGATGAAGACTTTTCTTGTAGCTGTTCCTCTTGCCGCGCTATCGCCATATTTATTTTTGAAAAGAAAATTATTGATTAATAAATTATTTTGGCTTGGCTTAATAATTGGATTTGTTCCATATCTTATATGGGCTTACTCTATAGACTCATATTTAGATCAAAATATTATCTTTTACTTATTTAGTAAATTTAATTTCCTCTCTAATAAAAACGACTCTACAAATCCTTTTTATTATTATTTTTGGAATATTCCAGTGACGTTCCTACCATGGAGCATATTTTCTATTATTGGTTTAATTTCAAATACTCTAGAAAATAAAGATAAAAATCAGAAATTTATCTTAACTTATTTCCCTTTAATATTGATCTTAATTTTAAGTATTTTCTCTACTAAAACACCATATTATCCTCTGCAAATATCTTCAATACTATCTTTAAATTCCTATATAGGTATTAAATATTTATTCAGTTCAAAAAGATATAAATCTTTATTTGTTTTTATTACATCAAAATTAATTCCTTTATTGCTAGTTACTTTAGTTTTCGCACGTTTTATTTTCTTCAAACATGTTCTTAATTTCACCATAAGAGAAAATACATTTATCATTTTAGGATTATTATCTTTTGCGTTAGCTTGGACTTTTATTAAAGAGAAAAGTAACCTTAAAGAGATTTTTATAACTTTAATAATTGGTCCTTATTTATTAACTTCATTAGTATTACAGTCAGGTTTATTTACAGACCGATCTAGGGAATTAAGAGAAACTATGGAGTATCTTAATTCATTTGATATTATGAAAAATGAAATTATTAAAGTTGATAAAAGTAATTCTGGTAATCAAATAGCGCAATCCAAAATAATAAGAATTTCACTTCTAACTCCTAATTTAGGAGATGGGATTGAAAGCATAGAAAAAATGAGCCCCTCGGATTTAGCATGGACCACTGTATCTTCAAAAGAACTTTATAAAAATCATTCATATCAAATAATTTATGATTATGAAACTTTATCTCCCTGGAAATTAATTAGAAAAAATTGATGAGATCATATTAATATTATCTTCATGTGAGATTAAATTTAATGAAATCTGAAAATACATGGAATCTATCGCATAATAAAATTCACCAATTATTTAGAGATAATAATGAATTCATTTCTCTTAAAGTAAGAGGTAATACATGGGAACCAATAACAAGATGGTTAAGATTAGATTCTAGAATATTTAAAGGTACAACTAATAAAGCAAGAATTACTTTATGTGATATTGAATCATTAGCTGAAATTTATAATTACAGATCTATACGATGGAAAGCAAAAAAATTAACCCCCATACCAACCAAATTAATTCCTAAATTTGTAAAGAATACTCTACGTAAGTTACCAATAATTAAGCAACTTGCTTTTGAACTGGAAATTGTATTTTATAAATATCAGGAAAAATCAGGTGATCATTTGATTTCAATAGTTATTCCTGCAAGAAATGAGGAGGGTAATAGGGAACTTTTAATAGAAGCTTTAAGTAAATTTAAAAAAATACCTAATAAAGTTGAAATAATATTTGTGGAGGGAAACAGTAAAGATAAAACTTTTCAAATGTTAGAAAAAATAACTAAAGATTTTTCAAATAGCTTTAAAATATCTCTTTTAAAACAAACTTCTAAGGGTAAGAAAAATGCTGTCGTAGAGGGTTTCAATATTGCATCAGGTGAAACTTTGGCGATTATAGATAGCGACTTCACAGTAGATGTTAATGATAGTATCAATGCAATAATGCAATCGACAAAAAATGAAAATATTCTTGTTAATTGCTCTAGAACAACATTCCCAATGGAAAGAGATGCTATGAGATGGGCGAATTATATTGGAAATAGATGTTTTGCTCTACTTTTATCGATATTAATCAATAAACCGATTTCTGATTCACTATGCGGGACAAAAGTTTTCTCAAGAAAATTTTTAAATTTGATGAAGAAAAATGGCAGTTGGGAATCCAAATCAGATCCTTTTGGGGATTTTACGATAATTTTCGAAGCAGCAAATAATAATATTAAAATCCTTAATTACCCTGTTAGATATTATGCAAGGAAATCTGGAGCACCAAATATATCAAGATGGATAGATGGTATTAAATTACTCAAGGTATGTTTTATATATATGATTTCAGATATCTAAAAAAAGTTTTAATTTTTCGGATGTAAATTTATAAAATCGCACCAAAAGAGTAATAAAATAGTTAGATTCTTAAAGTGAGATTAAATTTTAAATTTCTTCTATGAAGTTTAAGTTTCCTTTTAAAAAAATAATAAACAACACCAATAGAGAAATATTCAACAAAGTTCTCATTGTTAGACTTCCATGCAACCCGATATTCCCAATTGGACCTATTTACTTAGCAGATCATATTCATAAATGTTTTCCAAAAATAGAGCAACAATTCATTGATTTAGCAATAGTACCTTCAAACAATATTTCTAAATATTTAAAAAGAAAAATTGATCAATTTAGACCTCATATAATAATTTTTTCTTGGAGAGATATCCAAATATACGCTCCTGTTGACGGAAGAAGCGGTAATCCATTACAAAACTCTTTTGAAGTTTTCTACTCAAAAAATATTTTGAAAAAAATTCGAGGTGCTTGGGGAGGCCTGAAATTAATAACATCCCATTATGAAGAAATAAATAGGAATACATCTTTGGTGAAGTTGGGGCTCAACAGAGCTCAAAAATACAATAAATCAGTAAAAGTGATTTTAGGTGGAGGAGCTGTCAGTGTTTTCTATGAGCAGCTAGGAAGTTTATTACCAAAAGGTACTGTTATTTCTGTTGGAGAGGGTGAAAACCTTATTGAAAAAATTATAAAAGGTGACTCTATTGCAGAAGAAAGATGTTATATTGCAGGGCAAAAACCAAGGAATAAATTAATACATGAACAGCCTTCTGGAATCATTAAAACAGCTTGTAACTACAAATACATCAAATCTATATGGGCTGAATTTAATTGGTACATAGAGGGTGGAGACTATTATGTAGGGGTACAAACCAAAAGAGGTTGTCCACATAATTGTTGTTTTTGCGTTTATACAGTAGTAGAGGGTAAGAAAGTAAGGGTTAATCCCGTAAATGAAGTCATAAAAGAAATGAAGCAACTTTATGAAATGGGTGTAAGAGGTTTTTGGTTTACTGATGCGCAATTTATCCCAACAAGGAATAATATAGAGGATGCAAAATTACTTCTTCAAGGTATAAAAGATCAAGGATGGAATGATATTAAATGGGCTGCATACATCAGAGCAGATAATATCGATCGAGAGTTAGCTCAATTGATGGTTGATACAGGAATGAGTTATTTTGAGATAGGAATTACTTCTGGATCTCAAGAACTTGTAAGAAAAATGAGACTAGCATATAACCTGAGAACCGTACTAGAAAATTGTAAGATGCTTGTTGAGGCAGGATTTAGTAATCATGTCTCTGTCAACTACTCATTTAATGTTTTTGATGAAACTCCTGATACAATAAGACAAACTGTCGCTTACCATAGAGAGTTAGAAGATATCTTTGGCATAGGCTTAGTAGATCCAGCTATATTTTTTATAGGTTTACAACCCCATACTCTTTTGGAAAAATACGCTCTAGAAAATAATATATTAAAACCTAATTATAATCCGATGAGTATGATGCCATGGACAGCAAGAAAACTTTTGTGGAACCCTGGCGCCTTGGGTAAAAAGCTTGGAGAAGTATGTTTAGAGGCTTTTGATAATAAAGATGATGAATTTGGGAAGACGGTTATGAATATTTTGGAAAGAAATTATGGAAAATCATCATTAGATGAATCTCTAAAAGTGCGTAAATTATCAGAAAGAAAGTTAGCTACCACAAAAGTTTAAAATTTATTAATTTAATTAATCTTCTTTTTCAATTGAACTTGATATCCCTTTTGATTTGAGGGATTCTGAATAAAATTCAGCAGGCTCCAGATCACAAACAATAACTAACCCAATACCATTGTTATGAGCCTCAAGCATAATTGAAATAGCATCTTGCTCACTTAATTGTGGTACAACTTCTCTTAGTGCATTAGTTACGTACTCCATTGAGTTTACTGGGTCATTATGGAGTAATACCTTATATTTTGGTGATTTATTTTTTAATGCAGCTGTTTTTTTTTCGATAACTGCTGCGTTACTATTTTCACCTTTTTCTAACTTTATAGTTGACATTAATTTTAGAGTTCGCTTACTAAATTACTTATTTATAATTATATATTAATTATTCGTTCCATTGCATTAATAACATTAGATCTTGAGTTAAAGGCTGATAATCGAAAATAACCCTCTCCTGCTAATCCAAACCCACTTCCTGGTGTACCAACTACATTAGCTTTTTCAAGTAAATAATCAAAAAAGTCCCAGGAAGTCATTTCAGATGGAACTTTTATCCAAATATATGGTGCATCATTGCCCCCAAACACTTTAAAACCAGCACTTGTTAGCTTATTTCGCATAATCATCGCATTATCCATATAAAAATCAATTAAAGACTTAACCTCTTTTTTACCTTGAGAAGAATATACTGCCTCTGCTCCTCTCTGTACGATGTAGCTAACTCCATTAAATTTAGTACATTGACGTCTGTTCCATAATGACCATAAATTAACTTTTTCACCTTTTGAATTTTGTCCTGATAAATACTTAGGTATTACTGTGTATGCACATCTAACTCCAGTAAATCCTGCATTTTTTGAGAAAGATCTAAATTCTATAGCACAATTTTTGGCTCCCTCTATCTCATATATTGAATGAGGAACATTTTCATCTTGAATAAAAGCTTCATAAGCTGCATCGAAGAGAATCAAAGACTTATTTTCATTAGCGTAGTCAACCCATTTTTTTAATTCTTGTTTAGTAATGGTTGCTCCAGTGGGATTATTAGGGAAACAAAGATACACAATATCAACTTTATTTTTAGGAATTTCTGGCAAAAAATTATTATCTTCATTAATTGCTAAATATATTAGACCTTGATAAGTACCATTTTTGAGTGTTTCCCCAGTTCGCCCATTCATAACATTACTGTCTACATAAACAGGATAAACAGGATCTGTTACTGCAATCAAATTATCTTCACCTAGAATATCTAAAATATTACTACTATCGCATTTTGAACCATCTGAAACAAATATTTCTTCAGATGTAATTTGACACCCTCTTGAAATAAAATCATTTTCAGAAATTTTTCTCCTCAGCCATTCGTATCCTTGCTCTGGACCATAACCTTTAAATCCGTTATTTGTTCCCATTTCATTTAATGCTTTACTCATTGCATCTATACAAGCTTTAGGTAGTGGCTCCGTTACATCGCCGATTCCAAGCTTAATAACTTCTGAGTTATTATTGGCTTGTATATAAGTATTTACTCTTTTGGAGATTTCAGGGAATAGATATCCTGCTTTGAGCTTTAAATAATTTTCGTTTATTTGTACCACTTGAAAAAATCAGATGTCTATATAAGGATAATAGATGAATGTGCTTAAGAGGAAATTAGATGTTAATATAAGATTGGTTATGATCTAATAAAGAAATTATCATAGCTATTAAATCAATTTCAAATCGTTTGAAAGTCGTCTAAAACTTAAATACTTAGCAAATTACACTACTACCATTTTTTTTTTAAATCTCATAAACTTAACTATCAAGTAATTTTAGTAAGTAATTGAATATTAAATTATTTACTTTTTTATCGATTTTCAAAATTCAAAACATACTCAAATTTTTTCTTATATGCCTCAGCAAATTGTAATAGCTGAGCAGGCGCGTATTGCAGCACTACTCACAGATGATCGAGTTGATGAATTAATCGTCGCACAAGGTCAATATCAAATCGGAGATATTTTTTTAGGAACCGTTGAAAATGTTCTTCCAGGAATTGATGCCGCCTTTATCGATATTGGAGAGAGTGAAAAAAATGGCTTTATTCATGTATCAGATCTGGGGCCATTAAAATTAAAAAAAGGTGTTCTTGGTATTACTGAACTTCTAGAACCAAAACAAAAAGTTCTCGTTCAAGTTATGAAAGAACCAACTGGGAATAAAGGTCCGCGACTTACAGGCAATGTTTCATTACCTGGAAAGTTTTTAATATTGCAACCTTTCGGACAAGGAGTCAATATTTCTAGAAAAATCAACACTGATACTGAAAGAAGTCGTTTAAGAGCACTTGGGGTTTTAATTAAACCGCCAAGCACAGGTTTATTATTTCGAACAGAAGCCGAAAAAATAAAAGAAGAATTACTTATTGAAGACTTAGAAAATTTAATTCAACAATGGGAACAAATTACAAAAATTTCAGAAAATTCTCATCCACCAAATCTGATCAATAGAGACGAAGATTTTTCTTTAAAAATTTTAAGAGACTGCGTTAAATCTACAACTAATAAAATCATAATTGATGATAAAGTAGCTCTCGAAAAAGCAAAAGAATTTTTAGGCAATAATGATTCTAATGTGGATCTTGTGTTTCATAATAATGACCAGAACGAAAATATTTTAGACAAATACCAAATTATCAAAACTATTCAAAAGGCGCTTCAACCAAGAGTAGATTTACCCTCAGGAGGATACATAATTATTGAGCCAACTGAAGCTTTAACAGTAATTGATGTGAATTCTGGATCTTTCACAAGATCAGCCAATTCAAGACAAACAGTTTTATGGACTAATTGTGAAGCAGCTGTTGAAATTTCTCGACAAATGAAATTAAGAAATATTGGGGGAGTTTTAGTCATTGATTTTATAGATATGGAATCTCGAAGAGATCAATTTCAATTACTTGAGCAATTTTCTTTAGCCATAAAAGATGACTCTGCAAGGCCTCAGATAGCTGAGCTAACTGAATTAGGTTTAGTTGAATTAACCAGAAAAAGACAAGGTCAAAATATATATGAATTATTTGGCAAAAAATGTAATGCTTGTAATGGATTAGGTCATATAGAAAATATAACAGATCACCTTAACTCAAATTTCGAGACAAATCAATCTGCAAAGAAATCTATCAAATTAAATAATACAAAACTTCCAGATTTATACCCGACTCAAGTAATTGAAAATCAAGAAAAAGTAGGGAAAAAAGATTTATCTAACCCCAAAAATTTAAATAACGAAGATGAGAGTTCCAAAAAAAAGGAAAATGATAATGAAATGCCTAATACAAATAATTCAAGAGAAAATAACGTAATTAGAGTTGATCTCAGCGAAGATGAAAAAATTGTCTATAGTCAATTGGGTATAAATCCATTAATTAAATTAGGGAAACAATATTTAACTAATAATCATTTAATACTTTTAGATGATAGTAAAAAAGATACAGAAAAAACTTCAGAAAATAATAAAAAACCAATAAATAAAGTATCTAATAAAAAAGCAAATAAAAAAACTTCAACTACCAATTCAATAGAAAAGTTTGAAGTTGAATCAGATGATAATAGTAAAGTTAATCCCGAGAATAAATTACCTTCAATAACAACAACGAATGATGAAATAGAAATAACTGATGAAATTGATAATTCCAGACGGAAAAGGAGAAGATCGTCTGCAAGTATTGAATAAAGTTTCTGAAATAGGTATTGACGAAGTTGGTCGGGGTGCGATTTTTGGTCCAGTATTTTCTGCTGCCGTAGTTCTAAAGGGAAAAAATAAATTAAAGATTAAGCAATTAGGCGTAAAGGATAGTAAAAAGTTAACTTCCAAAACAAGAGAATTGCTATTTCCTAAAATTATTGAATTATCTTCAGATTATAGCTTTGGGCAGTCTTCAGTAAGAGAGATAGATCAATTAGGAATAAGACATGCAACCGAGCTTTCAATGATTAGAGCTATCAAAAAGTTAAAAGAGAATCCTTCTGAATTAATAATTGATGGCCCATTATCATTAAGACTTTGGCAGGGTCGTCAAAGGAATATAATTTCTGGCGATTCCAAATTCACCTCAATTGCTGCTGCCAGCATTATTGCAAAAGTAACACGGGATTTTTTAATGGAAAGATTAGAAAAAAAATACCCTGGATATTTTATCTTCAAAAATAAAGGATATGGCACTAAAGAGCATTTTTCAAGTCTAAGAGCAAATGGAATAACAACTTTACATAGAAAAAGTTTCTTGACTAAATTAAACCTGATTTAATTCACACCAATTTACGAAATCTTTTATTAATTGTTGCTGCACTCTTGATTTTATTCCCAACAAAATTCCATTCAATACTGAATGGCCAGTCGATTCCAAAATTTTCTTTGGCACAAGTTTCAAAAGAGGAGGCTGACTCACTGAAACCCCTAGAAGTGCTTCGCCTTCTAATCCATTAGAAGTCGCCTCTAAATTTGCTTTCAAAATTAAACTAAAATCTTCTATTATCCCTAAACCATCTAATTTGCTATCCAGTGCACTCATTTTTAAAACTCCCTCTTTATTCTCAACTGCAATTGATACAACGGGGTTAACATCTAATTGAAAAACCCGAAAACTTGTTACAGTATATTTATACTTTCCATCCCCTTCAGGTTCTAATTTATTGGGGTCTAGCATTGCTCCAACAACTCTTTCTTCTTCCAAAAGATATTTAGAAAGATATTCTTTATTCTTTGTTACAGAAAGCTTAAGTTTCTGTTTAGCATCAAAAGCTAGAAGCATTTTTAAACATACCTCCAATGCTTATTTGATCTTTTTTTTTACCATTAATCATGCGCAAACAAGTTGCATATTTAGGCCCTGAAGGTACATACGCTGAAAAAGCAGCTCATATTCTATCAAAGCTTGCCAATTTTGAGTCACCTTTATTTGTACCATGTAACAGGCTATATTCAGTTATTAAATCTATTGCCTACAACAATTGTGATGCAGGAATAGTACCTATCGAAAACTCAGTTGAGGGAGGAGTAACGAATACTTTAGATGCACTTTGGAAATTTTCTGATATTAATATCAATAAAGCAATTGTTTTGCCGATAAAGCATGCCTTAATTAGTGATGGAGATATTTCAGAGATATCTGAAGTTCTCTCTCATCCACAAGCTTTAGCTCAATGTTCAGAATGGTTACATGAGAATCTTCCAGATGCAATTACATTATCAACAAATTCAACTTCAGAAGCTGTAAATATGGTTAGAGGTAGTTCATTTAGAGCAGCTATTGGATCCAAGTCTCTCACAGAAATAGAAGGGCTTAAAGAATTAGCATTCCCTATTAATGATGTTCCAGGAAATTGTACAAGATTTGTTTTATTGAGTAAAGAATCCTTTGTAGATAAAGCAAATATTGCAAGTTTTGCCTTCTCATTACTCTCAAATAATCCTGGTGCTTTAGTTGAAGCTTTAAATTATATTGCTGAATTTGGATTCAATATGAGCAAAATAGAATCAAGGCCTTCAAAAAGAGAATTAGGAGAATATATAATTTTCATTGATGTTGACATAAATGAGAAAAGTAATATTGAAGCTTTTTATCAACTGAAGAAAAAACTAAACCCACTATGTGAACATTTAGTCGATTTTGGTTGTTATTTGTCAGAAAACGTTAATTTAGACTAATTAACCTCTGCATTTATAAACACCAAATTCCATTAAACCTTTTTTAAAAGCCCAATCCATTAGCAATATTGTAGGAATCTCTCTGATAGACTTTATTATCGCTCCCGGACCAAGGGATAATATTGCATTTGGTCTTCTAATTCCTTCAAATATTGAATCAAACCAAGAGGGATTTGTAAATGAATTCCAGTTCTCAAAAATAACTTGGCCTGAACTATTTTTATTATTGGTCAAAATATTACTAAATTCATTAATACTCATAAATTTAGGATGCACCCATTGTTCAAGTAGTTGTTTCAAGATTATTCTTTCAATAATTGATGGGGGTTGCTTTTTTAAATCTCTTGAATTCCAATCAGCCAAAGCTAAAAATCCACCAGGCCTCAAAGTTCTTAACATTTGATCTGCAAATTTAGTTTTATCATTCATATGAGCTCCCGCTTCAACACTCCAAACTCCATCAAATGCTCCTTCTTCAAATTTCAAATCCAAAGCATCCATAACTTTAAAGTTACATTTGCATTCCAGTGGGGTAAGTTCTCTAGCTCTTCTTACTTGAGCTGGACTAATAGTTATACCAGTTACATTAAATCCATAATAATTGGCAAGAATCCTGGAGCTTCCACCTATCCCGCAACCTACATCTAAAACCCTGGAACCTCTCGGTAATTTATCTAAACCACTCCATCTAACAAGCTCGTGTACAAATTGGACTTTAGCTTCTCTAAAGTCAATATTTTTTTTTGGAGGATAGAAGCCCAAATGTATATGTTCTCCCCACAATCTTTCTAAAAGTTTATCTTGGGTCCATGAGTCATAAGCTGATGCTACAGTTCCCGAAGAAACATATTTTCTTGTATTAATTCTCCAAAGTATTAAATAAGAAAGCAATAATATTATTACTAAAAAAAAAGAAATTATTAAAATAGACATTTAATTTTCTTTGATATCTGGAAAGCTTTCTTTTAAAGCTGTTCTAGCTGCTAATTGTTTTCTTGTATGATCTAACATTTCAAACTCCCTTTGCAAACGTGTATGAGTATTCCTCTCTTCTAAAAGTCTCTGCTGCTCTTCAGCTACCGGTCCACCTAAATGAGCACCTATCCAAAAAGATAGTTCCATAGGATTATCAGGTAACTTATCAGGAAGAACTTTTTGGGAATTTGTAAGTTTACTAGTTAATTTAACTACATCATTTAATGCTTGAGTAACTGAATCTTTTAAAGTGTCTAAGCTTTGTAAACTTTCAATGTTTTCATCTGTAATCCAACTAACCATTGCTGAAGTATAAGGTGTTGAACGAACAATTTCTAAGACCTGAAATCTTTGCTGTCCTAATGTAATTATGTTACTTCTACCATCTTCAGCTGTTTGATGCTTGATTATTTGAGCACAACAACCAACGTTAGCAATACTTTTTGTATTAGGATCCCATTTTATTACCCCAAACATTGAATCTGATTCAAGTACAGATTTGAGCATTATTCTGTATCTTGACTCAAAAATATGTAAAGGTAAAACTTCTTGAGGGAAAAGAACAACTTCTGGTAGAGGGAATAAAGGTAATTCCCTTACTGAAAGCTCTCCCATTTAAACCTCAACTCATATATAAATATCTTAGTAAATTTAACTTCTAATCGGGCTTACTTATAATTTAACTTCTATATCTACTCCGCTTGGAAGATCTAATTTCATTAAAGCATCTATAGTTTTAGCAGAAGGACTATAAATATCTATTATTCTTCTATGGGTTCTAGTCTCAAAATGTTCTCTAGAATCTTTATCTACATGAGGAGATCTTAAAACACAATAAATTTTTCTCTTTGTTGGTAAAGGAATAGGTCCTATTGCTGAAGCAGCAGTAGTATCAGCTGTTTGGATGATTTTATCACAGGATAAATCGAGCATTCTCCTATCAAATGCCTTTAATCTTATGCGAATTTTTTGTTGAGCAAGTGTAGCGGTCATAGGTTTAAATTAATCTATTTATAAAGGGTTATTGATAAACAATAACCCTTCCTGTTATTTTTTATTTTAGATTATCAAAGGTTGACTAAGTAAAATAAAAAAAATTATTCAATAATCTTAGAGACAACACCAGCACCGATAGTACGGCCCCCTTCGCGAATAGCAAAGCGCATACCTTGTTCAATAGCAACTGGGCAAATCAATTCACCAGTCATTTTAATTCTATCGCCTGGCATAACCATTTCTACATTAGAACCATCATCAGAAGTAAATGCTGTAATTTGTCCAGTTACATCTGTAGTTCTGATATAAAATTGCGGCCTATAACCTGCAAAAAATGGTGTATGTCTTCCACCTTCTTCTTTCTTAAGAACGTACACTTCGCCTTCAAATTTTGTATGAGGGGTAATTGAGCCTTTTTTAACAAGTACCATACCTCTTTCAATATCTTCTTTTTGGACCCCTCGTAAAAGTAGTCCAACATTATCACCAGCCATACCTTCATCAAGAAGTTTACGGAACATCTCAACACCAGTGACTGTAGTCAATCTTGTATCTCTTATTCCAACGATTTCAACTTCTTCTCCAACTTTGACTTTACCTCTTTCTATTCTTCCTGTAGCTACCGTTCCTCTACCAGTGATAGAAAAAACATCTTCAACTGCCATCAAAAATGGCTTATCAACTTCTCTTTCAGGTTCAGGAATGCTTGCATCAACAGCAGTCATTAATTCTTCAATTTTTGATTCCCAAGTAGAATCTCCCTCTAAAGCTTTTAAACCAGAAACTTGAACAATTGGTATGTCATCACCAGGGAAATCATAACTATCAAGAAGTTCTCTAATTTCCATCTCAACAAGTTCAATGATTTCTTCATCATCAACCATGTCGCATTTATTTAATGCAACAACTAATGCAGGGACTCCAACTTGTTTTGCTAAAAGAATATGCTCTTTTGTTTGAGCCATAGGACCGTCAGTTGCAGCACAAACCAAAATTGCACCATCCATCTGAGCAGCACCAGTAATCATGTTTTTTACATAATCAGCATGACCAGGACAGTCAACATGGGCATAATGTCTATCTGCTGTTTCATATTCAACGTGAGCAGTATTAATTGTTATGCCACGTTCTCTTTCTTCTGGAGCACCATCAATGTCTCCATAGTCTTGAGCTTGTGCTTGACCTTTTTTAGCTAAAACATTTGTAATAGCAGCAGTCAGTGTTGTTTTACCATGATCGACGTGGCCAATAGTGCCAATGTTGACATGTGGTTTGTTCCTTTCGAACTTCTCGCGAGCCATTTGAATTAAAGAATCGGGGTTAAAGAGTGTTTGGTTTAGAGATCAGGAATTGCCCTGATTCTTGGAAATGATAGCTTCAGCAACATTACGAGGAACTTCCTCATAATTTGCGAACTCCATTGAAAATATACCCCGACCTTGAGTCATTGATCGGAGTTGAGTGGCATAACCGAACATTTCGGCTAAAGGCACTTTGGCCTGTACTTTAGACAATCCATCATCAACAGATTGTCCTTCGACTTGACCCCTTCTTGAGGAGAGATCACCAATAACAGATCCAAGAAAGTCTTCAGGGCTTTCGACCTCAACTTTCATCATAGGCTCTAGAAGGACAGGATTGCATTTTTTCACCCCATCTTTAAAAGCCATTGAACCTGCAATTTTGAAGGCCATCTCAGACGAGTCTACATCGTGGAATGAACCATCGACTAGTGTTACTTTTACATCAATCAGCGGATAACCGGCAAGAACTCCTGATTCACAGGTTTCTTTCATACCATTAGAGGCTGGTCCAATGAATTCTTTTGGAACAGATCCGCCAACAATTTTGTTAACAAATTCAAAACCTTTACCAACTTCAGCAGGTTCCATTTCAATTATTACGTGACCATATTGACCTTTACCTCCTGTTTGTCTGGCATACTTACCTTCACCCTTGGAGCTTGATCTAATAGTTTCTCTGTAAGAAACTTGTGGAGCCCCTATATTTGCCTCAACTTTGAACTCTCTCAACATTCTATCTACGAGTATTTCTAGATGCAATTCACCCATACCAGCTATAACTGTCTGATTTGTCTCTTTATCTGTACTTACCCTAAAGGTTGGATCCTCTTCAGATAAGGCTTGTAAAGCTTTAGAAAGTTTTTCCATATCGCCTTTAGTCTTAGGTTCAACCGCAACTGAGATTACAGGTTCAGGAATAAATAGAGTTTCTAGAACTATTGGGTCATCTGTATTACATAAAGTGTCACCTGTAGTTGTATTTTTTAAACCTAAAACAGCTCCTAAATCACCTGCTCGTAATTCATCAACTTCCTCCCTCTCATCAGCTTTTAAAATAACTAATCTTGATATTCTCTCTTTGGCATCTTTAGTTGAATTCATAACATAACTTCCTTTTGAAAGAACTCCAGAGTACATTCTGACAAAAGTTAATTTGCCATAAGGGTCTGACATTACTTTGAAGGCCAATGCGCTGAAAGGAGCATTATCATCTGAAGGTCTAATATCCTCTTTACCGTTTGGTAAAACGCCTTGTATTGGTTTTACGTCAACTGGTGCAGGCAAATAATCAACTACTGCATCTAAAACTAATTGTACCCCTTTATTTTTAAATGCTGATCCACATAAAACGGGGACTAAACCATGCTTTAGAACCCCTTCTCTGATTCCTTTTTTTAACTGGTCTTCGGTCAATTCCCCTTTGTCTAAAAATATTTCAATCAATTCTTCATCATTTTCTGCAACACTTTCCATTAATTTATTTCTCCATTCCGAAGCTTCATCTTGCATATCATCTGGTATTGGGGCTTCTTCAATATCAGTACCTAAATCATTTTTATATAAATAAGCCTTATTACTAACTAAATCTATAATTCCTGTTAGATCTCCTTCAGCACCTATTGGGAGCTGAATAGGAAATGCATTTGCTTTTAAACGATCTTTAATTTGTTGATTAACTTTTAAGAAGTCTGCGCCTGTTCTATCCATCTTATTAACAAAAACCATCCTTGGAACAGAGTATCTATCGGCTTGTCTCCAAACTGTTTCTGACTGTGGTTGAACACCTCCAACGGCACAAAATACTGCTATTACTCCATCTAAAACTCTCATTGATCTCTCAACTTCAATCGTAAAATCAACGTGACCGGGAGTATCAATTATATTAATTCTATGATCCTGCCAACTTGTTGAAATTGCAGCAGCCGTAATAGTGATTCCCCTTTCTCGTTCTTGAGCCATCCAATCAGTAACAGCAGCTCCATCATGTACCTCTCCAATTTTATGAACAACTCCTGAATAAAAAAGTATTCTTTCAGTAGTGGTTGTTTTACCAGCGTCGATATGAGCGGCTATACCTATATTCCGAACTCGTTCAAGGGGAAAGTCGCGTGCCAATGTTAAAACTCCAAATAGAATGATTTGCTAGATAAATTAAGTTTATTTGATCAAATAAACTTTCGTTTAATAATAAACTAATTCAGGTCCATTTTGGTTGAAATTAGTATCTGTAGTGAGCAAAAGCCTTATTTGCTTCTGCCATTTTATGAGTATCTTCTCTTTTCTTAACAGCGCTGCCAGTTTCATTAGCTGCATCCATTAATTCACCAGCCAATTTTTGTGACATACTTTTCCCATTTCTACCTCTTGAAAAAGTAACAAGCCATCTCAATGCCATTGCTGTTCCTCTTTCTTGACGAACTTCCATTGGGACTTGATAAGTTGCACCACCAACTCTTCTAGCTCTTACCTCAACTAGAGGAGTTGCATTCTTTACTGCTGTTTCAAATAATTCTACAGCATTTCCACCAGTTCTTTCACTAATTAGAGAAAAAGCATCTGATAGTATTTTTTGAGCTGTAGATTTTTTACCATGTTTCATTAGTCTAGAAATCATCATTGAGGCAAGACGACTATTAAATTGTGGATCTGGTAAAACCGGTCTTTTTACTGCTGCATTACGACGTGACATATTAAAAAAAAGTGATGTTAAAAATTAATCATTTTTAGGGGCTTTTGCTCCATATTTAGATCTGGATTGACGTCTATCTTTGACTCCTGCAGTATCTAAAGTTCCTCTTATTATATGATATCTTACTCCAGGCAAATCTTTAACTCTTCCGCCTCTCAAAAGAACAACAGAGTGTTCTTGTAAATTGTGTCCGATTCCAGGAATATATGCCGTAACCTCAAAACCAGAAGTTAATCTAACTCTAGCAACTTTTCTTAAGGCAGAATTAGGTTTCTTAGGAGTTGATGTATAAACTCTTGTACATACACCTCTTCTCTCTGGACAAGATTTAAGTGCAGGAGATTTTGTTTTTCTTGTCAGACGTTTTCTTTCTGATCCAATTAATTGAGAAATGGTCGGCATCTATATTTATAGATAAAAAATACATATCAAAACATCATAACCTTTTACGAGTCACATCAAAAGTTTTTTTATTTTTTTAATTTAAAATTGAAATTTAAATTTGTTTAGTAATTCTTCATTATTTTTAGTTTTATTTGGATTTTTATTTTTATAATGTAAATAAATAAAATTTTTTATATAGTTAAATAATCTATGCGAGAAAGTATCAAAAGAAGCATTGAACCATATCAAGATAGTTATTCTCCAAATGGAATAATTGGAGAGAAAGATGCATGCGGAGTAGGCTTCATAGCAAATATTGAAGGTAAAGAAAGTAATTGGATATTAAAACAATCTCTTAAAGGACTTAATTGTATGGAACATAGAGGAGGATGCGGAGGAGATAGTGACTCAGGAGATGGAGCTGGTATTTTATGTTCAATTCCTTGGACATTTTTAGATAAAGAATTGAATTTAGTTACTGAACCTTATGAGGAAAGGGGTTTGGGCATGATTTTTATGCCAAATAATGAATTAAAAGTCAAAGAATCAAAATTAATATGTGATGATGAGGCTAAAAAACTAAATTTCAAAAAAACATTTTGGAGAAACGTACCTGTTAAAAATGAAACATTAGGACCTTTAGCAAAAGCAAACGCACCATCCATAAGTCAATGGATCATTTTTTTGGAAAAAGATGATAGTCAAGATATTGAGATGCGCTTATTTCAACTAAGAAAAAGAATAGAAAAAAGAATAAGAGAAAATACAAAAAATGCTGTTGGCGATTGTGAATTTTATTTCGCTTCGCTTAGTTCCAAAACGGTTGTTTATAAAGGAATGGTTAGATCTGAAGTTTTATCAGAATTTTATGAAGACTTAAAGAAAGAGGATTTTAAAGTTTCATTTTCTGTGTACCATCGAAGATTTAGCACAAACACCTTGCCAAAATGGCCTCTTGCTCAGCCAATGAGGTTTTTAGGCCATAATGGAGAAATCAATACACTCTTAGGAAATATTAATTGGGCGAAAGCATCAGAAACACATATCGATGACTACTGGGGTGAATTATCTAGAGATATCAAACCAATTGTTGATGTAAATAAAAGTGATTCATCAAATCTAGATGCAACTCTAGAAATTAATATTCGTTCGGGCAAACCAATAACTGATTCTTTGTTAGGACTTGTTCCAGAAGCATTTAGAGATCAACCAGAACTTGAGCATAGAGATGATATAAAAGCATTTTATGAATATTCAGCTAGTTTCCAAGAAGCATGGGACGGTCCTGCTCTATTAGTATTCGCAGATGGCGATTTTGTTGGGGCAACTTTAGATAGAAATGGGTTAAGACCTGCACGATATTCAATAACAAATGATGGGTTTGTGATAATGGGTTCAGAAACAGGAGTAGTAGATATTGAAGAAAAAAGAATTACAGAAAAAGGTCGCTTAGGTCCTGGTCAAATGCTAGCAGTAGATTTTCTTAAGAATAAGATTTTGAGGAATTGGGATGTTAAATCACAAGCTGCTAAAAGAGAAAACTATCGAGACCTGTTGAAAAAAAGAATTGTAAAACTCCAAAACAATGACTGGAATAATAATTGCTTTTTAAAAGATCTTGAATTGCTTCAACAGCAAACTGCTTACGGTTTTTCTTCAGAAGATAATGATCTAATTCTTGATTCAATGGCTTCTCTTTCTAAAGAACCTACATATTGCATGGGCGACGACATACCATTAGCGGTGCTTTCTTCAAAGCCTCATATTTTATACGATTACTTCAAACAAAGATTTGCACAAGTTACTAACCCTCCAATAGATCCTTTAAGAGAAAAATTAGTAATGAGCTTAGAAATGCATCTTGGGGAAAGATGCTCCCCCTTTGAAACAAAAAATATAAAACCTTTTATTCATCTTAAAAGCCCAATCATAAATGAACAAGAATTAATTTCACTCAAAGAATCAGAACTTAAATCTAAAACAATTTCAAGTTTATTTGATATTAAGGAGGGTATTAAAGGTTTTGAAAATAAATTAGAAGAAATATGTAAATTAAGCGAGATCTCAATAAATGAAGGCAGTTCTCTAATAATAATTTCTGACAAAGGAGTGAATTCAAAAAGAAGTTTTATTCCTCCTTTATTAGCTGTAGGTGCAATTCATCATTATCTGCTTAAAAAAGAAATAAGATTAAAAGCCTCGCTTATAATTGAAACTGGACAATGTTGGAGTACGCATCATCTAGCTTGTTTAATTGGTTATGGAGTTAGTGCTGTTTGCCCATGGTTAACACTTGAATCTGGTAGACATTGGTTACAACATCCAAAAACCCAAAAACTTATAGCTAATAAAAAAATCAATCCAATATCTGTTGAAGAAGCACAGAAAAATATCAAAAAAGCTTTGGAAGATGGGCTAAGAAAAATACTTTCTAAAATAGGAATTTCTCTTTTATCTAGCTATCATGGTGCTCAAATTTTTGAGGCTGTGGGGATTGGTTCTGATTTAATAAAAATAGCCTTCGATGGAACAACGAGTCGAATCGCAGGAATCACATTGAAAGAACTTGCAAATGAATCACTCGCAATACATACAAAAGCATATCCAGAAATCGATTTAAAAAAATTAGAGTTTCTAGGGTTTGTTCAATTTAGAAATAATGGAGAATATCATTCTAATAACCCTGAAATGTCTAAGGTTCTACATTCCGCTTTAAAGCAAGGCCCAGGATACAATCATTTCGAAACTTATAAAACACTAATTCGTAATAGACCAATTACTTCTTTAAGAGATTTACTGACTATTAATTCGAAGAGGAAAAGTATTCCAATAAATCAGGTTGAAAGTATCGAATCAATATGTAAAAGGTTTTGTACAGGAGGTATGAGTTTAGGAGCATTATCAAGAGAAGCACATGAAGTATTAGCAGTTGCAATGAATAGAATTGGAGGTAAAAGTAATAGCGGCGAAGGAGGTGAAGATCCTGCTCGTTTTAACATATTAAATGATATTGATGAGAATACTCAGTCAGCCACATTACCTTTTATAAAGGGTCTTAAAAATGGAGACACTGCCTGCTCAGCGATTAAACAAATAGCTTCTGGAAGATTTGGGGTTACTCCAGAATATCTGAGAAGTGGCAAGCAACTTGAAATCAAAATGGCTCAAGGAGCTAAACCAGGTGAAGGGGGACAATTGCCTGGTCCAAAAGTTGATTCATATATTGCAAAACTAAGAAACAGCAAACCTGGGGTTGCTTTAATATCTCCGCCCCCTCATCATGATATTTATTCAATTGAAGATTTAGCACAATTAATCCATGATTTACACCAAGTTCATCCAAAAGCCAAAGTAAGTGTAAAGCTTGTATCTGAAATTGGTATTGGCACTATTGCTGCTGGTGTAAGCAAAGCAAATGCTGATGTCATTCAAATTTCCGGACATGATGGAGGTACTGGGGCTTCACCTCTCAGTTCTATTAAACATGCAGGTTTACCATGGGAATTAGGAGTTGCAGAGGTTCATAAATCTTTACTAGAAAATAATCTCAGAGATAGAGTCCTTTTAAGAACTGATGGAGGTCTAAAAACAGGATGGGATGTTATTATTGCAGCTCTATTAGGTGCTGAAGAATATGGTTTTGGTTCAGTAGCAATGATCGCAGAGGGCTGCATAATGGCCCGTGTTTGTCATACAAACAAATGTCCTGTGGGAGTTGCTACTCAAAAAGAGGAATTAAGAAAAAGATTTAAAGGTTTACCTGACAATGTAGTTAATTTTTTCTTATACATAGCTGAAGAGATAAGACAGATAATGAGTAGTATTGGTGTTTCCAATATGGAGGAATTAATTGGAAATCAGGAATTTTTAAATATCAGAAATATTAGTCTTCCAAAAACAGAAAATATTGATCTAAGTTCTTTGGTAAACAATAAAAACGTTGTTAGAGATAGGTCATGGTTGAAACACTCTAAAGATGCTCATAATAATGGCTATGTCTTAGAAGATAAATTCTTGTCTGATGCTGAATTTATAAAATCCATAAAAAATCATGGAAAAATAACTAAAGAAATTGAAATTAGTAATACAGATAGAAGTGTTTGTGCAAAAATATCAGGAGAAATTGCTGCACTTTATGGAAATAATGGATTTAATGGTGAACTAAATCTCAAATTCAGTGGATATGCAGGACAAAGTTTTGGTGCTTTTTTATTAAAAGGAATGAATATCCAATTAATTGGAGAGGCAAATGATTATGTTTGCAAAGGAATGAATGGAGGTGTACTTGCTATTATTCCTCCACAAGTAGATGAGAAATCTTCAGAACAAGTAATCTTGGGGAACACCTGTCTTTATGGCGCAACAGGTGGTAAGTTATTTGCCTTAGGTAAATCAGGAGAAAGATTTGCAGTTAGAAATAGTGGAGCTACCGCAGTCACGGAAGGTTCCGGTGACCATTGTTGCGAATATATGACTGGTGGCAAAGTAATAATTTTAGGATCAACAGGTAGAAATATTGGAGCAGGAATGACAGGAGGAATAGCTTACATATTGGACGAGAATGATGATTTAGAAAATAAAGTAAATAATGAAATAGTAAGTATCTATAAAATAACTAACCTCAAACAAGAAGAGATTTTATTAGGAATTCTTAGAGAGTATTATGAAAAAACAAGGAGTTTAAAAGCTTTTAAAATAATCAATGATTGGTCTCATTTTAAGGGAATTTTCAAAATAGTTGTTCCCCCTAGTGAAGAAGAAATGCTTGGTATTAGAAATTAATGAATGCCCATTTTTATTAAGACTGAAATCATAAAAAAAGAATATCTAATTCAAAAAGATATTAGAAAGAAAGTAATCAATGAACATATCCAATGGATAGAAAATTTAAAGAGAAAAGGAATTAATATTAAAAGCGGATTTTTAGTGAATGAATTAAAAAAACCAGGTGATGGGGGATTACTAATTCTTGATATTGAAACGTATCAAGATGCCCTGGAAATTATAAAAAAAGATCCTATGATAAAAAATAATATAGTTGAATGGAAATTAAATGAATGGATTGATATTACTCAATAAGTTATTAAATTATCTTGGATACTTTTTCATAAGTTTTTGAATCTCTTCCGCATGATAACTACTTCGAGTCAAAGGAGAACTGACAATTTGCATAAAACCTAATTCGTTTTCTCCAAATAATTTAAAATAATTAAATTTTGAAGGACTAACAAATCTTTGTACCGGAAGATGTTTTGGACCTGGAGATAAATATTGTCCAATAGTCACTATATCTACATCATTTTTTCTTAGATCCATAAGAAGATCTAAAACTTCATCATCCTTTTCTCCTAATCCCAACATAAAACCGGATTTAGTATAAACACTTGGAAAATATTCTCTTGTTCTTCTAAGTAATTCTAGAGTTCTTTGATAGTTTCCTTGTGGTCTTACTTTCCGATACAAAGCTGAAACAGTTTCAATATTATGATTTAAAACATTTGGTTTAGAATCTAAAACCTTTTCAAGTGCCGACCAATTACCACATAAATCAGGAATTAATAGTTCAATAGTTGTTTCAGGGGATTTTGTTCTCACTTCCGAAACACATTTGTAAAACTGCGAAGCTCCACCATCATCCAGATCATCTCTGTTAACTGATGTGATCACAACATGCTTAAGTTTCATCCTATAAACAGCCTCTGCCAAACGATCAGATTCTGTTGGGTCTAAGTCTCTTTTGGATCTATCGAAATCGATATCGCAATATGGACATGCTCTAGTACAGCCAGGTCCCATTATTAAAAAAGTTGCAGTACCACTAGCAAAACATTCACCAATATTTGGACAACTTGCTTCTTGACATACCGTATTTAATTTTAGATCACTCAATAAATTTGCAGTATTACCTATTCTCTCTACTTGAGGTGCTTTTACCCTTAACCAGTCAGGCTTTAAAACTGCTTTATTCGAAATATTAGTCAAATTAATTTATTAAACTCAATTAACCTCAATTTTAATCAAAATATGCAAGCTTTACTATTTTTATTCATTTTAAACAAAGAAATTAAATTTCTAATTAATTTGAAAAAGATTAATATATTAATCTTGAAAAAAATTGTTAATCACTATCAGACAATTTGCTATAAATATCAATCGAATAAAAGCCATATGTTCTACTAACATATAATAGAACATTATATAGAACGTTCTTTTTAATACAGTTTTAAAACATCTTATAATTAATTTTTTTAAATCCTATTTACTTGTTATATGTATTAAAACGTTCTATAAAGTGTTTTTTCTTTGAGTTTTTGATACAGTTAAAAATATATGTATTAAAACATTGACTTTTAAATTCAAAAGAAAACGTTTTCTTTTATCTGAAAAAAATAAAAAATCTAAATCTATTGGATACGCAAGAGCTACTGATAGCGAATTTGATTACTTAGATGAACAAATAAAAAGCTTAAAAAATGAAGGGTGCAGCTTAATATTTTCTGAAATCATAAGTATAGATGAAGAAATAAAACCTGAACTTAAAAAAGCTCTAAATTATTTATCAAAAGGGGATGAATTTATAGTTACAAAACTAGATAGGGCATTTTCTAATAGGAATGAATGTATAAAAACAGTTACTAAACTGTTGAATAATGATGTTAAATTGAGAACCTTATCTGGTTTTTTGTCTTCAAAAAATTCCTCAGAGATATCTTCTTTAGTGTTTAATATTTTATACGAGTTAGATAATTTAGATAATGAGTCTTTACTAGAAAGAAAAAAAGAACTTGTATTGCAAAGAAGACTAAATGGAAATAATTTAGGCGGCAGACCAAAAATTAGTCCTTTAAAAGAATCACTAGTTATAAGGTTGCGTAAAGAGGGTTGTTCATATAGATCAATCAGGACTCAAACTGGAATTGCTTTATCAACAATCAGAAGAATAATTTTGGATGGGGAAGCAAATTGATATGAATAAGAAAGAACTTGAAAACCTGATTAAAGAAAATCTTAAAGATACTGCATTACGTATTCATGAATTAGATATTAAAGATAGAAACAGTTTAATAGCAGAATATAAGGAATGGATTGTGCATGAATTAGTTTTTGAGGAAGTAATGATGTTACCTTACGAAGCTTATACAAATAAATTAGATAGAGATTTCTTAGATGATTTAATTTAATGTTAAACCAAATTATTATTGTATTTATATACAGCATTAGATATTTCAGGAAATAAATTCTCATCTTTGACGTATTTTTCTCCATTACCAAAAACAACCAATAAAGTTTGTAGTGAATCATTATTTACCCACCAAGCTGCATCATGTCTCGCCTGCGACATCAGACCTGCCTTACTCCAGAAATTAATATTCTCTGGTAATCCACCCCCTAAAAAACCATCTACTTGATTAAGAGTATCCTTACGAAGAAAATTTTTATTTAAATTTCTTTTTAAAAAACTTCTTAAATTTAAATTATCTTTTTGATAATCGATTTTTATCATTATCTCCTCCAAAATCCGTGCAGTTGAATCGGTTGTCATCATATTTCTATTTTTGTTTTCAGTTCCATAAAATTCTTTTTCTCGGCCAAATGGTCCATCTTCCCATGTTTTTTGGCAACAATTTATTTCATTTAATTCATTCCAATTAAGCTCTTTTAACCAGTCATTAATTATTGACCTTTGATATTTCCATTTCTCCCAAGGTTCTCCTTCTATACATGGACCACTTGTAGTCCCAGTGATTACATCAATTAAAAAACTTGTAGCATCATTACTGGAGTAAAAAAGCATTTTATATACTGCATCGCTTATCTCTTGATTTAATAATATTTTTTTTGTTTTAATCCATGAGTATGCAGCTAGGCCATAAACTAGCTTGACGATACTTGCAGGATAAATTAGTTTCTTTTCATTAATTCCAAATCCACAGCCTTTATATATATAATTATTTTGACTTTTATAATTGATCCAAGTTATTGAGATATCATTCTTTAAATTTTCTCTATTTTTAGAACAAACTCTGTCTAAAATATCGTTTAAGGCTAAACCCATTTCTTCCTGTAAATAATAAAAAGACATTGTATGAAAGAATATATAGACCCTATCTCACTATTTAAGCAAACAAATTTTTCAAATACTATTTGGTGGAAAGTAAAAATTAATATTTCTGGATATCAAAATGAAAGTGGGAATAATTTAGTGACCGAAATATTAAAAAATAAAATTTTCAGACTAGTTTATCCAAGTTTTTATCAAAGTAAAAAAAAATTGTCCAGGATATTAGTTCAATTTTATGAAGATGGTTTTATATGCTGGATTGATTTGCAAAATTTATCTATTGAAAAATTAGACTCTAAAAATAGTTTTGTCGAAACTGATGCAGAAGCTATACAAGAAAAAATTCCATTGATAATTAATTGGATAGAAGGACAATCTAAGGTAAAAAATAAATATCTTTGGGGTGGTACGTTAGGGCCAAATTTTGACTGTTCTGGCTTAATTCAAACTGCTTTTTTAAAACATAGTATATATATTCCTAGAGATTCATATCAAATAAAAAGTTTTTGCAAACATCTTTTCAATTTTACGGGAAACAATTATTCACTTAAAAAAGGAGATATTTTATTTTTTGGAAGTAAAAAAAAATGTGACCATGTTGGCATTTATAAAGGAGATGGATTTTATTATCATAGTTCGGGTATTGATTACGGAAGAAATGGTATTGGAATAGATACTTTAAAACAAACTGATGACAAAATTTCACTTCACTACCAATCAAAACTTATTTCAGCAGGAAGAATAATTAGATCTTACCGATGGAATAAGACTATTAGATAAATTTTTACGGAGAATATAACTAATTAATTTTCTCCAAGTTAATTGAGAAATTAACCAGTAGTCCAAATATTTTTAACGATTGGCATTATGGTATCTAAATGAAGAGTCCCTACAAGAAGCCATGCAAATACAGCGCCACCGCAACCACCTAACCAAAATCCACTTGTAAAATCAGCCCACCCTTCCCTGGTAAATAAATCCGCTGGAGGATTGTTGACAGTAGCATCAGGAGGTTGAACATTAGGAGCTTTTCCAGGAGCATTATAAAGAACCAGGAGCGCTGTCAAAATGTGAACAGCTCCAATTGCTGCTAGTAATCCTGCAGTTAATGCAAAATCAGAGTTTCTTAGAGGACCAGTCATAGAAAATGGTCCATATAATAGATATCCAAATGCTGCTCCAGTTTCTAAGCCTCTGAAATTTGGAGAAATTCCTTCTCTATAAAAAGGTAAATTATTAATAAGGACTTTTGTAAAGTAACCACTATTAACAGGAGTTGAAAGATTCCCAACACATGGATCTGAAACTGTTTTAACAGCCCATTGATCTGCAATACCAATGTCATTCGGCTGAACAGAATTATCTATGTATTTTTCATCAAATTTAATAGAACTTGTTGATTCTGAGAATGATTTTTGAAAGTCGCTCATTTTAATATGAAAATAGTGTGAATTTAATTAATCAGTAGCTGTAATAAATCTTCCAATTAATACAATAAAAACTGCTGGAGTTACTAGACCAATCAATGGTACAAAAATTGATGGTAAGAACGTTGAAAAATCAGATGGCATAATCTTTCTTAAGATATTTATCTACTTTAGTATTTATCTGACAAATAATGTTGCTTTCATCATTGGATGATATAAAAATTATTAACTCTTTAAATAGTAAGTTTTTTCTATTAATTTTTATAAGAAAAAACTTTATTAATAATATATTAAAAAAGAATTTATATTCTATAAAAAATTTAAAAAAAACAATTGAATATTTATTATTGATAAAAGTTTTTCTTGTTAGGGGCGACAATAAAAAAATCACCACATTTGTGGTGATTTATATTTTTTTAATCAAAATTTATCCAAACTTGCCTGAAGTGGAAGCTATTACAAAAGCTCCAAAAGTAAGGATGTTTCCAATTGTAAAATGAGCTAATCCGACTAATCTTGCTTGAACAATTGAAAGTGCAACTGGCTTATCTCTCCAACCTACAAGGTTTGCAATTGGAGTACGCTGATGTGCCCAAACTAATGTTTCTATTAATTCTTGCCAGTAACCTCTCCATGAGATTAAGAACATGAATCCAGTCGCCCATACTAGATGACCAAATAAAAACATCCAAGCCCAAGGAGATAAGGAATTGACCCCAAATGGATTGTAACCATTAATTAGTTGAGCAGAGTTTAACCAAAGATAATCTCTAAACCAACCCATTAAATAAGTACCTGACTCGTTAAATTGAGCTACATTGCCTTGCCATATAGCTAAATGTTTCCAATGCCAGTAGAAAGTTACCCAAGCTATCAAGTTCAAAGCCCAGAACATTGCGAGATACATTGCATCCCATGATGAGCTATCACATGTACCTCCACGACCAGGTCCATCACATGGGAATGCATATCCTAAATCCTTTTTATCAGGAATTAGTTTTGTTCCTCTAGCATCTAAAGCTCCTTTAATAAGAATCAATGCTGTTGTATGAAGTCCAAGAGCAATAGCATGATGAACTAAGAAATCTGCAGGACCTATAGGTAAAAAAGAACTAAGAGCATCTTGTCTATTAATTAAATCCATCCAGTAATGATTTCCTGGTAATGAATTCGCCGCGAGACTGGCTGAACTTGTAGGGTCAGATAATAAAGCATCAAAGCCATACATCATTTTCCCTTGAGCAGCTTGAACAAACTGAGCAAAAACTGGTTCGATTAAAATTTGTTTTTCAGGATTACCAAAAGCTACAACTACATCGTTATGTACATATATCCCTAAAGTGTGGAATCCAAGTAGCATAGTTACCCAACTTAAATGACTTATTAAGGCTTCTTTAGTTCCTAAAACCCTGGCTAAAACATTATCTTTATTTAATTCAGGATCATAGTCTCTTACGAAGAAGATTGCTCCATGTGCAAAAGCACCAACCATCAAGAACATAGCGATATATTGATGATGGGTATAAAGTGCAGATTGCGTGGTGTAATCTCTTGCAATAAAAGCATATGAAGGTAGAGCACCCATATGTTGAGCAAC
>QCRE01000003.1 GCA_003212005.1 Prochlorococcus sp. AG-459-M13
CATTTATAAGAGATAGAGCTAAGGTGAGAAAAATTATTGGATCTAAGGACTTTGTTGAAGTTTATTGTGCTGCAGATATCAAAGTTTGCGAAAACAGAGATACTAAAGGTCTTTATAAGAAAGCTCGTTTGGGAGAAGTTAAGGATTTTACAGGAATTTCTAGTCCTTATGAAGCTCCTCAGAAACCAGAAATTGTTGTTAATACAGGTTCTTTAGATTTAAAGGATTCGGTTGAAAAAGTTGTTGATTATCTTAAAAAAGAAAATTTCCTTACAAAGTTCTAATGCAAAAATATTAGTTCATTGATTTTGAAGATAATTATCAGCTCCAATAGTTGATAACTTACTATTTTTGGTTCTTACCTGGGCGTGAAGATTTTGTCTAAACTCTTTTAAATTTTTTTTTATTGATTCATCAAATAAACTTATCATCTCTATTGCCAATAATCCCGCATTTTGGCCTCCATTAATTGCAACTGTTGCTACTGGTATCCCAGCAGGCATTTGAACAATTGATAAAAGAGAGTCTATCCCTTTAAGTGTCTTACTTTCTACAGGTACTCCTATAACAGGAATGCAAGTGATGGATGCCAACATTCCAGGAAGATGAGCAGCACCACCAGCACCTGCAATGATTACTTTTATGTTTTTTGATTCTGCATTTTTTGCATATTCCATCATCTCCATAGGTGTTCTATGGGCAGAAAGTATACAAACTTCTGTTTTTATTTTAAATTTTCTCAATATATCTATTGCAGGTTTTAAGGTTTTTAGATCTGAATCACTACCCATTACGACAGCGATTTTATAAATATCTTTAGAATTCAAATCTGACAAAATAACAAATCAATTCTTTCCTATAATGGCGCGCAATTAATTTAGTGCCAGTTAGTTAGTATAAAAAGAATAAATTTCCTAGTATATTATGTCGCCAAATAAGATTATTGAAAAAAGTGAAGTTAGGGATTATTTCAATGGAACTGGCTTTGAAAGATGGAACAAAATATATAGCAATTCTGATGAAATTAATAAAGTTCAGAAAAATATTAGGAAAGGACATCAAAAGACAGTAGATGATGTAGTCTCATACATCAAAAAATATCCTGAACTAACAAAAAAAAGTTATTGTGATGCAGGCTGTGGTGTTGGAAGTCTATCTATACCTTTACTAAGGCTTGGCATAAAAAAATTACAGGTTAGCGATATTTCTTCTGAAATGATTAAAGAAACAAAGAAACGCATAAATGAATTAGGTCTAAACCAAGGTAGAATCAAATATGAAGTCTGTGACCTGGAACAATTAAAAGGCTTATTTGATGTTGTAGTTTGTTTGGATGTATTTATTCATTATCCCCAACCGGTCGCTGAAGAAATGGTCCAACATCTATGCGATTTAACCAAAGAGAAACTAATCGTTAGCTTTGCTCCTTATACTCCAGTTCTTGCTGTTCTAAAAAATATAGGTAAATTATTTCCAGGGCCAAGTAAAACTACAAGAGCATATACATTAAGAGAAAAAGGTATTATTAATGCTGCTAAAGATAGAGGATTTAAAGTAGTTAAAACGAAATTAAATCAAGCTCCTTTTTATTTTTCAAAACTAATTGAATTCGAAAAAATTCAATAATTTACTTTACTAAGTGATTTTCAAGAGCATAACGAACTAATTCAGTTCTGCTAGATGTACTTGTCTTGATAAAAAGTCTACTTACATATTTTTCAACATTTCTAATAGAGGTTTCAAGTTTTCTTGCAATCTCTTTATTCATTAGACCCTCGGCAACAAGCTGTAGAACGCTTGCTTCTCTTGGTGTAAAACTAGGAATATCGATAGAATTTTCTTGATTTAATGGATTTTGATCTGTAAGCATAGACTTTATTTCAGTTATTTGTTTTGCCATTTTACTTACATCAATATCAGCAAATCTTGCTGCCTCTTTAAGTAATCGCTCTTGCCTATTAATTACATTTTTAACTCTCGCAGATAATTCATCTGGATCAAATGGTTTAGAAATATAATCGTCAATGCCTGCAAGATATCCTTGAGTTCTATCTAATGTCATTCCTTTTGCTGTAAGAAAAATAACAGGAGTACCTCCTAGCTTTTCATCTTCTCTTATTTTTTCTAATAAGGCATAACCATTAGATCTCGGCATCATAATATCGCTAATAATTAGATCTGGGAAAATTGTTTGAGCTTTTTCCCATCCATCATCTCCGTCAACAGCAATAAAGATTTCAAATCCTTCATCTTCTAAAAATGTTTTTACAGCTGTTCTTAGGCCAGGCTCATCATCTACTAATAAAATTTTTGATTTTCTAGTTGTTTCATTATTTATTTGATTAGTGTTATTCATTGTTTAACTTTTGAATTAAATTTTTTTAAGCCTAATGATAATTTTATATACTAAATATGATGCTTTCAACTCCCATACTACTAGATTATCAATCATCAACTCCTTGCTCTAAAGATGTTGTTGATTCAATGAAACCTTTTTGGAGTGAGATATTTTCTAACCCTTCAAGCAAATCTAATTTGGCAGGTATAAACGCAAGCGCCATATTGGAAGCCTCAAGAGAAAAAATAGAGCAAAAATTATTTCTTCATAATAAAAAGGTTATTTTTACAAGTGGTGCTACAGAATCTAATAACTTAGCCTTGATAGGTTTTGCAAGAAATTACTATAAAAAAACAGGAAATTATGGACATATTATTACTTTAAAAACGGAGCATAAAGCCGTATTGGAGCCTCTAAATCAACTGAAAGAAGAGGGATTTATGGTTACAGAAATTACTCCAGAAAGAGATGGTTTAATTTCAGAAGAAACGTTCACTAAGACAATAAGAGAAGATACATTTATGGTGAGCGTCATGATGGCAAATAACGAAATAGGAGTTATTCAGCCCATAGAGAATATTTCAAAGATATGTAATTCGCGAGGCATAACTTTCCACTCAGATTTTGCACAATGTTTAGGTTATGTCGAGTTAAACGATCTTTTATCAAATGTAAATATGATAACTATGAGTTCCCATAAAATCTATGGTCCCAAAGGGATAGGACTTCTCTTGATTGATGAAGAAATTAATTTGGAACCTTTAATTGTTGGAGGAGGTCAAGAATATGGTCTAAGATCTGGCACATTACCTCTCCCACTAGTAGTAGGCTTTGCAAAGGCAATAGAGTTAGCCGTTCTTAATCAAAAAAAGAATGCTGAGAAATTACTTTTGTATAGAAATAACCTTTTGGAGGGCTTGTTAGAAAATAATTCTGGTTTATTAATTAATGGCTCTCTAACAAAAAGGTTACCCCATAACTTGAATTTGACTGTATTGGATTTAAACGGAGCAAAATTTCATAAACTTTTAAAATCTCAAATAATTTGTTCTAGTGGATCGGCATGCAGTAATGGTGAACCTTCTCACGTTTTACTCGCCTTAGGTAGATCTTTTAAAGAAGCAGAATCTTCAATAAGGTTAAGTATTGGATTAAGCACTAGTTTAAAAGATATAAAACAAGCAATTCAAATACTTACTAATATGATCAAATTATTGCGTTAGGAATAATTGTCTCACTAATTTAATTGAGCAATTCTTAATTTTCCACTTCTAGCTCTTTTGTTTACCTTTACTTCTTGTTCGGATGGAGTTATTGGCTTTTTTGTCAGGTTTTTTAATCTTTGATCATTCTTAAAAGAACTTTTAACTAACCTATCCTCCAGGGAATGAAAACTAATAATAGAAATAATTCCGCCTGGTAGTAGCCAATCAGGGACAATTTGCAAGAATTTTTCTAAAACCTCAATTTCCTTATTAACGGCAATTCTTAATGCTTGGAATGTTCTAGTTGCCGGGTGTATTTTTTTATATCTTTGTTTTGGTGGGAAGCAGCCAGCAATAGAATAAGCTAACTGTTTTGTACCAGAATATTTCCCATTTTCCTTTAAATCCATTTTTATTTTCCTAGCAATCTTTCTTGATAATCTTTCATCTCCATATTTATAAATTAGATCAGCTAAATCTTTTTCATTTAAAGTCTCAATTAATTTCTCTGCATCACTCTCAAGAAATGGATTCATACGCATATCAAGTGGACCATCTTTTTGGAAACTAAATCCTCTTTTAGGGTCATCAATTTGGTTACTATTTACTCCAAGATCTGCGATCACAAAAGAAACTTTTTCTTTTGGTTCAAAATCCGCAAAATTTGAAGCCCTTATATCAATCCTATTTTTAAATTCAAGAAGTTTTTTTGATGCTGATTCTCTTGCGAATGGATCTTGATCAAGTCCAATTATATTTAAATCCGAATATTTTCTTAATAAATGAAAAGAGTGACCGCCACCGCCTAAAGTTGCGTCTATACCTTTAAGTTGGTTGTTATGTATTAATGGGTAATGCTCTAATGACGTCAAAATCTCATCTGTCATAACTGATTTATGATTGAAAAAAGATGAATCAGATAGGTCAGTTTGCATAACTTTCGACTAAGATTTATTTAGAAGTTAAATTTCGAATGGCTCAGCTAGAGACTAGAACAGAACCAATGGTGGTCAATTTTGGCCCTCACCATCCCTCAATGCATGGGGTTTTAAGGTTAGTTGTAACTCTTGATGGTGAGAATGTCATTGATTGTGAGCCGGTAATTGGATATTTGCATAGAGGGATGGAAAAGATAGCTGAAAATAGGACAAATGTCATGTATGTCCCTTATGTAAGCAGAATGGATTATGCAGCAGGAATGTTTTATGAAGCTATTGTAGTAAATGCTCCCGAAAGATTAGCTAATATTCCAGTCCCTAAAAGAGCTAGTTACATAAGAGTTCTTATGCTGGAACTTAATCGTATTGCTAATCATCTTTTATGGCTTGGCCCCTTTTTAGCAGATGTAGGAGCTCAAACTCCATTTTTCTATATTTTTAGAGAAAGAGAAATGATTTATGATCTTTGGGAAGCTGCTACTGGACAAAGGCTGATAAATAATAATTTCTTTAGGATAGGTGGTGTCGCATGTGATCTTCCTTACGGATGGTTAGAAAAATGTATAGACTTTTGCGATTGGTTCGGTCCAAAGATAGATGAATACGAAAAATTAATCACAAATAATCCAATTTTTAGAAAAAGAATTGAAGGTCTTGGAACAATAGAAAGAGATCAGGCAATTAATTGGTCATTGTCTGGGCCAATGCTCAGAGCTTCAGGAGTTTCCTGGGATTTAAGGAAAGTCGATAGCTATGAATGTTATGACGATTTTGATTGGCAGATTGCTTCAGAAAAAGAAGGAGATTGTTATGCAAGATATAGAGTAAGAGTTGAAGAGATGAGACAATCACTAAGCATCATTCGCCAAGCCTGCAAAATGATTCCAGGAGGTCCAACAGAAAATTTAGAAGCACAAAGAATGGCTACTGAAGATAAGAAGAGTGAAATATTTGGTATTGACTATCAATATGTAGCTAAGAAGGTTGCTCCAACTTTTAAAATTCCTAATGGAGAATTGTATACAAGATTAGAGTCCGGCAAAGGAGAAATAGGTGTATTTATTCAAGGAAATAATGAAGTTACCCCATGGAGATTTAAAATCAGAGCAGCTGACTTAAATAATCTACAAATCTTGCCTCATATTCTTAAAGGTGCCAAAATCGCCGATATAATGGCAATCCTTGGTTCAATAGATGTCATTATGGGATCTGTTGATAGATAAGTTCGTTAGATGAACCCCTCTGATTGGTTAATATTGAAGAAGAAAGTACGATTTGGCGATTGTGATTCTGCAGGTGTAATCCATTTTCATAACTTATTAAAATGGTCTCATGAAGCTTGGGAAGAGAGTATTGAAATTTACGGGATTCCTTATCAAGATATTTTCCCAGATTTTTCTATACGTAAAAGTCAAATAATTTTTCCAATAGTAAATTGCGAAGCGAACTTCATAGCACCTATTAAAATTGGAGATTACTTAAAAATAAAAATTACCCCCCATAAAATTAATACTCATTTGTTCCAAGTAAATAGCCTTTTTAAAAAAAATGAAAATAAAGTTGCAGAAGGAAAAATAATACATTGTTCTTTAGATGTTGATTCAAGAAAAAAAATAGACCTTCCCGATCAGCTAGAAAGATGGATAGAGGCTTCAAATATAAGTACAAATTTAAAAGAGCTCTAGTTTTTATTTATTGTTTTTTAAATTCATAGTTGATTTTTGCTTTACTTGTATTTTTATTTTTAATAATCCACTTTTCGGGTTTTTCATGTTTAGGCCAACTTTGAGAAAATTTTTTTAATATTTTTAATGAACTTTCAATATTTTTATGATTTGTGAGTTCTTTAAATTCAACGATTATTCTAATTTTATTTCCCCAAAATTTGTCGGGTACTCTTGATATATTGCACCTATTAATTGGGATATTTTCTTTAATAATGAAATCATTTAATCGAGATACAATTACTTCTGGAAAAACTATTTCTCCTCCTGAATTAAAAGCGTTATCAATTCTTCCAATAAACTTTAAATATAAAGAATTATTGATTTGATTTATTTCACCTAAATCACCGGTTTGCCACCACCCATTTTTATTTTTGAAATTTTTAGTTTTTGAAGAGTCTATTATTTCGATTCCAATTCTGGCTGACTTTAACTCGATTAATCCTTGTTCGTTAATTCTGATTTTTGTATCCGGCAGTATTTCTCCAACATTTTCAAAACCCATTAAGAATTCTTTTGGTTTTAAACTTGTAACCATTGCTGCTGTCTCAGTTGAGCCGTAACAAGGTGCTAATTTTATTTGTTCTTGTATACATTTTTCTGCTGTTTCACGGGTAATTGAGGCTCCACCTACCCAAATTAAATCAAAAATTTTTAGCCAATTAATGCCATCTTTTTCAGCTAAAAGCCTTTTTAATTGGGTAGGTACTAATGAAGTAATCAGGTGTTTTTTGTTTTTTTTAGACTTAATTGTAAAAAGTAAAAGTTCTCGAGTTTTTTTTATTAAATTCGGAGAAATATTAATACAATCACATCCCCAAGTTTGACTTCTGAAAATTGGCATTAATCCACTTATGTGGTTAAGGGGTAAAGTATTAAAAATTAAGCAGTTTTGCAATTCAAATCCTTGCTCTTTTAGCCATTTTCCTGAAGTGGTGGCAGATAATTTGAGATTATCTAAATGGTGAATACATTTTCTAGGCTTACCACTGCTCCCACTGCTGTTTAAGATAATTGCTGGTGCATTTTCAGTAATTGTATCTAATACATCTTCATCTGCATAAAATTTGTTTTTTACATAAATAATTTTATTCTCTCTAATTTTTTTAATAATTTTTTCTACAGATTGAGTTTCATTATTTTCAACTTCAATAGTATGAATTTTATTTTTCATAGTTGATCCCATATCTTTTTTGCTTCATTTAAAAATAGAAACGAATTAGGGAATTTATTCATTGCTAAACCAGGAACTTTTGGAGTTGGTCCTTGTAATTGTAGAGATGATAAATGATATAGCCATCTATTCCCTATTCCAGTTTCAAATGAGGTACTTATAGATATTAAAGCTTTTTTATTTTCTAATTCTCTTAAAAGCTTAACTGGATTATTTTCTTGAGAAGGCCTTCGAATTTGCCAACCCTTCCACTCATCAATCAAAGTTGGAAATTTTAAAAGTGATTCGTCTAAGGCTATTGGGATTTTTTTGTTGAGTTCTGTCAGTCCATCAATATCATCAACGCAGAGAGGTTGTTCTAACCAATCTATATTTTTGTTGTCTTTCAAAATATCAGCCCATCTATTAGCTATGTCTCTTTCCCAAGAACCATTAGCATCTATTCTTAATTTAATATTATTATCTATTTGGCTTAAAATTTCTTCTAAAATTGCTTCTTCATCATGGTTATTTTTTAATGCTACTTTCCATTTTATAGTTACTAATTTTCCAATATTAGATTGTCTTGTTTTAATTTCATTTAGATCTGAAATTACATCTTCAGGATTTAAAAGTATGGCAGTTTTATCAATGTCATCAAAGTCATAGTTTTCTTTAAAAATTATTTTTCCATCTATCTCAGCTAATGCAGAATTTATTCCAGATTGAATGCAAGGGTGAAAAATATTTATTTGCTCAGATAAATTAAATACTTCAACATACTCAGGGATCATATTTAGTTGTTTTGCACATTTTTTTAAGTCTTCTTTATGAAGCGGTGAAACTTCTCCAAACCCAATTTTTTTATCATTACTTGTTAATTTAATTATCCAACCAGATTTTGTAAGGTAAGTGGATTTAGAATTTTCTACTTTTGTGGATAACTTAAAGCTATATGATTTTTTTTTAAATATTAAGTTCATTTATTAAGCAAGTAATTAAATATTAATCCTGTGATTAAGCCAATTCCATTAAGAGTTTGAAATTTTATCGCGACGAATTTGCAATTTTTTATAGCAGAGGGTTTTTTATATGAAGATTTTAATAAATTTATAAGTCTTATTGCTTGAGGAAAACTAATCAAATAAAGAATACAAAACACTGGAATGAATCCAGTAACTATAGTTAAAAGTTGAAAAATATATATTGTAAAAATTATCCATGGCACGAATTGCGAACCTTTTTTTGCTCCTAAGCGAACTAAAGGTGAATTTTTCCCATGCTTTTTATCTTCAGAAATTTGATGAAAATGAGAACAAAATAATACAAGAGTTGTTGCCAAGGAAGGTCCTGAACCAAGTAATAAAGAAACTTTCCAAGGAATATCTTCGAAATAAATATTAGACGGATTTAACGCAATTAAGACTGAAGAGTAAGCAAAAGGTCCAAATGCAAGCCAGCATAATGGTTCTCCTAAACCTTGATAGCCAAATCTAAAAGGAGGTCCTTGATATAAATATCCTAAGAAGCAGCAAGCTGCCACTAAAATCAAAATGTTTATACTTGTTGATACTGAAATAATTGAAATTATTAATAAACCAATAACTAAAGATGAATATGCAATAAATGAAATTATTTTTTTATTTTTTACAAGATTTACAATTGAATGGAATTTAAATTCATCGATTCCTGTTTCTGCGTCGAATAAATCATTCGTTAGATTTTCCCAAAGTAATATCAAAATTGCAGCTAAAGTAAATGCAATCAAATTATAAATTTTTACCTTTTCATATTGATTGAGTAAATAAGCCCCTGTTATTAAAACCGGAAGTATGGCAACAGAATAAAGAGGCCATTTTATTGCTTGTTTCCATAATTTTTTTTTATCTTCTTCCATTTTTAATTAACATACAAAATTTGATAATTATTAAATGTAGTTTATAAATTGAGTTACATTTTTTACTTTATTGCATGATTTTTAGTTATTTTCAATAAGTAATGAAAAATGATTTAAACTTAACAGACTTTTTAAAAGATGTATTTTCCTCTTTCGATAAGAAAGTGGAAAATTCTGGATTAGTAAGTATTTGTGTTGAGATTCCTTGTATTGATTTATTTGAAGTTTATGAATTGTTAATAGATAAATATCCGTTCTCTTCATTTTGGGAGGAATCTGATGGCATTTCATATATAGCTTTCGAGAAGTGTAAATATGTTACTTTGGATGGTCCAAAAAGATTTGAGTTAGCAAAAGAGTTTAATTCTGAGAATTTTAAAAATTTAATTAACTTAACTAACGAATCGCATAATTCTGCACTTTCAAAAATAATTTATTTATTTTCTTTCTCTGAAAATTTGAATAATAAGAATTTATCTACAGATATCCCTAGTTTGGAAGCCATCTTACCAAAAATATTAATTATTAAAAGTGATAAGAATTGCTGGTTAAGAATCAATGGTCATGTTGAAGGTAAATCATCATTAAGAACATTAATTGAAGAAATATGGACAATTAGAAATCAAGTTATTAATTCTGGCTCAGAATTAATTAAATCATCTGGCTTAAAAACTAGTTTTGATTCCCCTATTATTGATGATTTCTCACGCTCCTTAGAAACTTCTAAAACAAATTTGAAAAAAGTAGTAAATAGAGGAATTCAATTAGTAGAGAAAGGTGTCCTCGAAAAGATAGTTTTAGCGAATAGGATTAAAATCAAACTTAAAAATAAATTAGATTTAGTAGAAATTTTAAAAAGATTTAAAAAGAATCAACCAAATACATGTAGATACGTTTGGAAAAGGAATAGTAAGGATATTTTGTTTGGAGCATCTCCAGAAAAATTATTTTCTTTTACTAAACCTAATTTAACCTTGGAGGCTCTTGCTGGAACTATCTCTACTAATTCAAATTTTAAGAAACTCCTAAAAAGTACTAAAGACTTAAAGGAACATAATTATGTAATACAGTATTTGATTAAATGTTTAGAAGTTTCAAAAATAACAAACTTTAAGAAAAGTGATATCAAGGTAAATTCATTTGGAGATATTTCTCATTTGCAAACGCTCATTTTCTCCAAAGTTGAAAATATTTGTCCTTTTGAATTGCTTAAAAACCTACATCCATCTCCGGCTGTTTGTGGATACCCAAAAAATCCAGCATTGAATTGGATAAATACTCTTGAGTCATTTCCTAGAGGAAATTATGCTTCTCCAATGGGTTGGGTTGATTCATCAGGAAATGCTTCATTTCTTTTAGCAATAAGAGGCGCAAGATGTATTGAAGAAAATATTGAATTTACTGCAGGTTCAGGTATAGTTTCAGGTTCCGTTTTAGAGAAAGAAATAGATGAGATTAAATTAAAATTTGAATCTATAGTAAAACAGATATTTTCCGCTAAAAATCCTAGATAATTTTTACTAATTTTTCAATAACTTCCTCTGAAACATTCTTATTGGATAAATTTTCTATTTCTCTTAAACCTGTTGGACTGGTTACATTAATCTCGCTAAGCATTCCATTTATTACATCAATACCCACAAAAAATAAACCTTCATCTTTGAAGTGTTGAGATAATTCTGAGCAGATACTTTTTTCTTTTTCTGTTAATAATGTGGGTTCAGCCTTACCTCCCATCGCTAAATTACTCCTAAAATCACCTCCTTGAGGAATTCTATTTATAGATCCAATTGCTTCACCGTTTACGATAATTATTCTTTTATCACCCTCTATTACTTCAGGAATAAATTTTTGCATCATAACGGGTAATTCTTCTTGAGAAGTGATTAATTCAATGATTGATTTAATTCCGGGAGAATTTTTATTTATCCTTATAACACCTTGACCACCTTTTCCTCCAAGAGGTTTTATGACTACTTCATTATTTATATTTGCAAAATTAATAAGATCTTTTACCTTACTCGCAACTATTGTAGGTGCCATTAAGTGGCTGTATCTCAAAGCACCTAGCTTTTCATTCCATGCTCTTAAAGATGAGGGTTTGTTAATTACTTTTACTCCTTTTCTTTCTGCAACTTCTAAAAGATGGGTTGCATATAAATAAGCCTCATTTACAGGAGGATCTTTTCTCATCCAAATGCAATTAAATTCGGCGAGAGGTATGCAATCATTCTCTTTGAAAGAAATCCATGGATTTACTTCAACTTTTACGGAAGATGCCCATACTTCATCACCTCTAGCTTCAAGGTCTTGAGGAGTACAACTCCAGATTTCAATATTTTTTTTTGATGATGCTTGCATTAAAGCAGCAGTTGAATCTTTTAAGGGATTTATATTTTTAATTGGATCTATTACGAATAGAAATTTCATAAGATCTAGTTTAATAATGCTTCTAATTTATTTTCGTTTTCTAATGCGTAGAGATCATCGCAGCCTCCGATACCCTCATTATCTATAAATATTTGTGGTAATGTTTTTCTACCATCAGCTCTCTCAATCATCAATGCTCTGGCATCTTTGTCGCCATCTATTTTATATTCTGTAAAATTTACATTTTTTTTCTTGAGTAGTGATTTTGCTCGAATACAGAATGGGCAATATTGCCAAGTATAAATTTCAACTTTGGACATTTTTTTAAAATAATACTTAGTTTATACTATTAAACAAAAGTGCTTGTTAGATTATAAATAACGATTAAATTCTATTTTGATAGAAATTACTGAGTTCAAAAAAGATCTTTCGGAACTAACAAAGCGCCTGGGTAATGCTCAGGATTGTCTTTGACGTTCCAAGATTAAAAGCGAAAAGGAGAGAGTTAGAGCAAATTTCTGCTCAACCTGAATTTTGGGAGAATCAAGAAGAAGCGAAAAAACAAATGTTAATTCTTGATGATGTCAAAGATCAACTAGAATTGTTAGATAAATGGGAAACGTTTATTTCAGATGCTAAAGCATCTCTTGAACTTTATTCTTTAGAACCTGAAGAAGAAATGATTTTGGAATCCCAGCAAGGCTTAAAAATATTAAGAGAGAATTTAGATAAATGGGAATTTGAAAGATTGTTATGTGGTGAATATGATAAGAAAGGAGCAGTAGTTTCTATTAACTCAGGTGCTGGTGGAACAGATGCACAGGACTGGGTAGAGATATTATTGAGAATGTATTCAAGATGGGCCGATAATAATCAAATGAATCTTCTCATTAATGAATTATCTCAAGGAGAAGAAGCAGGTATTAAAAGTGTAACGTTTGAAATTGATGGAAAATATGCATATGGCTATCTTAAATATGAAAAAGGAACTCATAGATTAGTAAGAATTTCTCCTTTCAATGCTAATGGCAAAAGACAAACCAGCTTTGCTGGGGTAGAGGTTATGCCAAAATTAGATGATAATATTTCGCTTGATATTCCTGAAAAAGATTTAGAAGTCACAACGAGTAGATCCGGTGGAGCTGGAGGACAAAATGTTAATAAAGTAGAAACAGCAGTAAGAATTGTTCATTTGCCTACAGGTATTTCAGTAAGATGCACCCAAGAAAGATCTCAATTACAAAATAAAGAAAAAGCTATGCTTCTTCTTAAGTCTAAACTACTAGTGATTGCTAAAGAACAACGAGCAGCTGAAGTCGCTGATATTAAAGGTGATATTGTGGAAGCTGCATGGGGCAATCAAATAAGAAATTATGTTTTCCATCCTTATCAAATGGTAAAAGATCTCAGGACTATGCAGGAAACTAACGACTTAGAAAGTGTTTTAGATGGTGGACTTGACCCATTTATTCATGAATTATTACGAATGAATATTTCTTCTAATGAATCTATTGAATAACTAATGCAAAATCAAAACGAAAATTTTGAAAAAAAAGTTTCTCCTCCAAGTTTTATTAAGCTTGCTATGAGAAATATGGTGAGGAAGGGTTCAAAAAGTGTTTCTCATTTTTCAATTACCTTTCTTGTCTTGATTGCGATATTAATTCTTTTGGCCACAATAGGTAAGCCTAATATTCCTTTATAAGAATTTATGAAAGAAAAAATTTTTTCTGAAATAAATTTAGATTTGGTTTTTAAATGTAATGATTTTTCTCAATTCTCAGATAAGTTAAAAGATACTAAAAGTAAGCTTATTTTTGAATCTATTTTTTGGGAGAGAGTTTTTTTATCTTGGATAAATACAATATTAAAAAAAGATGATTATAAATTGCAAAAGTTTATTTTTGAAAAAAAATCTTTTTCATTAGGCTTACAAATAATTTCTAATCGAGAAATTGCCTCTATGAACCAGAAGTGGATGCAAAAAAATGGACCAACTGATGTTCTATCTTTCCCAATTATTACTGATGAATCTTTAAATAATTTAGATCATATAGAGTTGGGGGATATATTTATATCATTAGATATGGCATTTGAACAATCTTATGAATATAAACATTCAATTTATAAAGAGATGCTTTGGTTAGCTAGTCATGGATTTTTGCATCTTTTGGGATGGGATCATAATAGTGATCTTGATTTAGATAATATGTTAAATTTTCAGGAATATTTAATTTCTCGATTAGATTAAATATATGCAAAAAAAAATTAACTCTATTAAAAATAGAAAAGAATCATACAAAACTTCTCAGAATGTATTAATAAGTTTTAAGTATGCTTTTAGAGGAATTTTTTACGTATTAAAAACTTCAAGAAATTTCAAAATTCAATTACTTTTTGCATTAATAATTTTAATTATTGGTTTTTTACTGCAAATCAATCTTAGTAATTATGTGATTTTGATTTCCACCATTATGTCTGTTTTAATATTGGAAATTTTAAACACATCTATCGAATCAATAGTTGATATAGTCGTGAAAAAAGAATTTAATAGTTTGGCTAAAATTGCAAAAGATACAGCTGCAGGAGCTGTATTATTAGCTTCCATTAATTCTGTTATTATTGCTGTATATACCTTTTTTCCTAAAATAAAATTATTATTTTAAATCCTCATAAAAATGTTTCTTGTTATTGATAATTACGATAGTTTTACTTATAACCTTGTTCAATATTTAGGAGAACTTTCTGTCGAGCATGAAATAACTAAAGAATTAATAGTAAAAAGAAATGATGAAATTACTTTAGAAGAAATTATCAAACTAAATCCTAGTGGTATATTATTATCACCAGGTCCTGGGAATCCAGATCAATCTGGAATTTGTTTGCCAATACTAAAAAAATTATCTAAAAATATTCCAATATTAGGAGTTTGTTTAGGTCATCAAGCTTTGGCCCAAGCTTTTGGAGGTAAGGTAATAGTTGGTAAAGAATTAATGCACGGAAAGACTTCTAAAATTTTTCATAATAAAAAAGGATTATTCAAAGATATTGAAAGTCCATTTGTTGCAACTAGATATCATAGTCTTATAGTAGATACAAATTCCCTCCCATCTTGTTTTGACATAACTGCCACTCTAGAGGATTCTACTATTATGGCTATTTCTCATAAACAATATAAAAAATTGCATGGCGTCCAGTTTCATCCAGAAAGTGTTTTAACACAATTTGGTCATAAATTAATTAGCAATTTTCTAAATATGGCCGAACAGAAGTAAAATAAACTATAAACTTATTCAATGAATATTATTAAACTTAAAAAATTTTTTCTTTTTATATTATTTGTAATTTTAATGCCCGCATCGGTCATTGCAGGTGACCTAATATTAAAAAATTATGGTCATAGTAGTTTTTTAATTAAAGGGAGAGGAAAATCGGTTCTTTTAAATCCCTTTAAGGCTGTTGGTTGTGCAAGTGATTTAATTGAGCCAAAAGGGGTAAATGCTGATTTAATTTTAGCCAGTTCAAAACTAGTTGATGAGGGGTATAATCCAAATGATCAATTGATGTTTGTAAATCCGGGAGTTTATAAATTTGGAGATATATTATTCAATGGTATTGAGGTTCCACATGACAGAGTTGGTGGAAGAAGATTTGGAATGGCTACAGTGTGGAGTTGGAAGCAGAATAATTTAAAAATAGTACATATGGGTGGAGCTGCTGGCGAAATAGATATGAATGCTCAAATAATCTTGTCCCGCCCAGATATTTTATTCATTTCAATTGGAGGAGGAATAAAATCTTACGATGGAGAAGAAGCTTCAAGAATAGTTAAGACTTTAAAACCTAATATAGTAATTCCTGTTCATTTTGCACGTAGCGAACAAACTATTAAAGAATGTGATTTTTCAAATGCTGATTTATTTGTCGAAAATATGAAAGACTTTAAAGTCAAATATGTAGGAAAAGATTTTCAAATAAAACCTAAAAGAATTGATCAAAATACAATTTATATTTTTAGTAATTAGTTGATTAAATCTAATTCCTTGTAATTATTCCAGAAAAAACTCATTTGTTCTTTGTTTCCAATACTTACCCTTATAGAATTATCAATATCTTTTTTGTTTTCCATACTTCTAATTAAAATTCCTTTTTCTTTCATCTGTTTTATTAAGGTTTTAGGATCTTTATTTGGCCAAATTAAGAAATAATTACCTCCACTAAAGTGAGCTCTAATTTTTGTTGATTTAAATTTATTTAAAATCCATTCTCTTGCTTTTTTTACTTCCAAGACGTAATTATCTACATATGATTTGTCATTAAGTGCTGCTAATGCTGCTGTTATAGCAAAGCTATTTACATCATATGGTCCAGTAAGTTTATTAATATACTGAATTATATTTTTATTACCAAAAGTAAAACCTATTCTTAAACCAGCTAAACCTGCTGTTTTTGATAAAGATTGAATTATTACTATATTTTTATTCCTTTCAAAATTAATTGATTCAAGAAGACTATCTCCATTAAATTTTTCATATAATTCATCAACTATAAATAATGAATTTTTATTTATATTAGCTAAGTTTATTATCTCATTAGTATTTATAACTGTTCCTGTGGGATTATTAGGATTACAAATAAATACTAACTTAGGATTATGATTTATAATTTCCTTTCGAAATTCTTCAATAGGGAATTGAAAATTGTCTCCAACGTAAGAACAAGTTATTTTTTTCATCCCTCTCATTTCTGAACAAGGAGAATAATAACCAAAAGTTGGATTTGTAGTTAGAAAAATTTGATCTTTTTCTCCAAAGCAATTGAAAATTGCATTGATTGCCGCATCTGCTCCATTGAAAATTCCAATTTCATCTTTATCGAATTTTCTTGAATCAAGATATTGATCACATAAAAATTTTTTTAATAAATTATATTCTGGATAAATTGAAATCTCGTCTAATTTTATTGCTCGTAATGCTTCTAAAACCTTAGGACTTGGACCTAAAGTATTTTCGTTGAAGTCTAAGCGGAGCAAATTTCTTCTATTTTCTAAAGGTGCAGAGTAAGACTTCATATTTATTATTTCTTCTCTTGGTTTTGGGAAAAGATTATTTAATGGATCAAAATCATTCATCACATTCTTTCTAAAGTTTCAATTCCCAGAAGCTCTAAGCTTAATTTTAGTGTTTTTGCAGTTAGGTCACATAAATTAAGTCTAGAAATTTTTTTTTCTTTTTCTTCTTTTAGGATTTGAACTTGATCATAGAATCTATTAAAAGTCTGACATAGTTCAAAAAGGTAATTGCAAAGTCTGTTTGGCATTAAATCTTTTTCAATAGAGATTATAACTTCATCAAACTTAAGTAATTTTCTGATAAGTTTCCACTCAGATTTATGTGCATAATTTATAGATTGAAAATCTTTAGCATCATATTCTAAATTGTTTTTTCTTTTGATTCCTGAAATTCTTACAAGAGTATATAGTAAATAAGGAGCAGTATTTCCATTTAGGGAAAGCATTTTATCAAAACTAAATTGATAATTAGTAATCCTATTTTGACTTAAATCTGCATACTTAACAGCTCCTAATCCAATTTTCCTTGAAGTATTTGCAATAAATTCTTTAGTCTCATTACGATCTTCATCTTCTATTCTTTTCAATAAATCTTCTTTTGCTCTTCTTACAGCTTCATTTAATAAATCTTTTAAACGTATTGTTTTACCCTCCCTTGTCTTTAATTTTTTGCCATCAATCCCCTGAACTAAACCAAAAGGAACATGGTCTACTTGACAGTTATCTGGGATCCATTTTGCTTTTTTTGCAACTTGAAAAACTCCCGCAAAATGATTTGTTTGTCCATGATCAGTTACATAAATAATTCTTGAAGCATTATCCCCACTAGGAGCTTTATTAAACCTATATCTTATGGCAGCAAGATCTGTAGTGGCATAATTAAAACCGCCATCTTTTTTTTGAATAATTAGAGGTAAAGGTTTGCCTTCTTTATTAGTCATCCCATCTAAAAATACACATTTTGCACCTTGATCTTCTACAAGTAATTGCTTAAAATTCAATTCCTCAATAACTGACTTTAAGAAGGGATTATAAAAAGATTCACCTCTTTCTTTTATTTTTATTTTTAAATTTTTATAGATTTCATCAAATTCCTTTCTCGATTGATCACATAATAATTTCCAGGCTTTAATCGATTTACTATCTCCACTTTGTAACTTAACTACTTCCTCTCTCGACTTTTTTTGAAATTCAGATTCATTATCAAATCTTTTTTTTGATACTTTATAAAATTCAACTAAATCACTTATCTTAATGTTCCCTATTTCTTCTAAATCATTTGAATATAAATCTTTGAGTTGAGTAATAAGCATTCCAAATTGTGTTCCCCAATCACCAACATGATTGAGTCTTAATACTTCATAACCTCGTAATTCGAGAATTCTGGATATTGAGTCACCTATTATTGTTGATCTTAAATGTCCTACATGCATTTCTTTAGCAATATTAGGACTAGAAAAATCTACAATAACTTTATTAGATAAGCCATTATTTAATTCTTTTTTAATTAGAGGTACTCCAGCTCTTTGGCATTGCATATTTGCTTTGATTTCATTAATCAGAATAGTATCTTTTAATTTTATATTTATAAATCCAGGTCCTGCTATTTCTAGACTCTTGCATAATTTGGATATGCTTTTATTTTTATTTAAAAGGCTAACAAAATCGCTAGAGATCTCTCTTGGATTCTTTTTATATATTTTAGATAAACTTAGACAAACATTACATTGATAATCTCCAAAATCCTCTTTTGATGATTGTGTAATTAAATTTTTTCTTAGATTCTCGAATTCTCCTTTTTTATCATTTCTTTCAAGACTATCTAAAAGAGATTGCTCAAAGTTTTTAGTTAATTCTTTTAAAAGGATAAGCATTAATTATTCAATTATTTGTCTATATAGTTAATTAATATAACGCATACTTAAATCAATCCAATTACTTTTAGTAATTGAAGAACTTGTTGAAATTAAATCGATACCTTTTATGAGATATTTATTAATTTCTTTATGATTTATACCAGAAACTTCTATTAACAAATTTTTATTGACTTCTTTTTTTAAGCTATTTCTTGATAAATCCCTCAATTCTTGAACGCGCTTTTTGATTGTTTCAGGGTTAATTTCATCTAATAAAATACTATCTGCACCTGCTAATACTGCTTCTTTGGCTTGTTCAATATTCTCGGCTTCAATTATTATATGAGTTGTAAAAGGCGAATTTAGTCGAATTTTTTTTACTGCATTTTTAAGATTATCTGTCCATGCAATGTGATTCTCTTTTATCATGGCAGCATCGTAAAGTCCCATTCTATGATTTACACCCCCTCCGCATTGGAAGGCATATTTTTCAAATATTCTTAAGCCAGGAGTTGTTTTTCTAGTATCTGCTAATTTTATGTTCGTGCCTTCTAACTTATTTACAAGATTCTTTGTATGGGTAGATATCCCAGATAAATGCATTGCTAAATTTAGGCTGATTCTTTCGCAAGCGAGCAAACTTTTTGAAGGTCCATATATTTCCAGGAGTTTTTGATCTTTAACAAATTTATCCCCATCAGAGATATTAAATTTAGAACTGATTTGTAAATCAATCTTTTTAAAAATTTCTTTTATTATCTCCACACCACAAAATATACCCTCTTCTTTTGCAATCCAATATGCATTACTATTTTCTTTTGTAATAGAGCAACTTGTTAGATCTCCTTTACCTATATCTTCATCGATCCAATTATCAATGGTCTTACTTATTTTTGGAGTATTTAAATCCACTAAACTAAATAAATAAATAATTGATTAATAAAAAATTCAACTGAACTTAGAAAATCAACTATATATCAATATGTAATTTTACTCAAATCTATTTGCCAATACAAAACTTAGAAAAAATATTATCTAGAAGTTCCTCTGTTAATTCTTGACCAGTTATTTTAGATAAGTTTTGAATACCATCTCTCAATTCAATTGATAACAAATCAAATGGTAATCTATCTTCAATTATTTGATCAGTATCATTTAAATTAGAGAGGCAAGCGCTCAAATTAGTTAGATGTCTTTCGTTTAAAAATATATTGATATTTTCTACTTGTTTTAATCCGCATTTTTTTATGATTGTGTCGATTAATAATCTTTCACCATCATTATTTTTAATGCTCATAAGAATTGTGTTTTTTAACTCTTTTAGATCAATTTTTTGAGAATCAATTAAATCTTTTTTATTTCCCAAAATAGTAATTAATTTCTTTTTGGGTATTTCTTTTATTATTTTTTTGTCTTCTTCAGTAAATCCTTCTTCAAGACTGTAAAGATAAATTATAAAATCAGACTCTTTTATTTTTCCAAAACTTTTTTTAATTCCAATACTTTCAATTTGTTCATGAGTTTCTCTTATACCAGCTGTATCAATTATTTTCATTGGAATGTCGTTAATACTTAAATTTACTTCAATAACATCTCTAGTTGTACCTGGAATATTAGTGACGATTGCCTTCTCTTTTTTTGCAAGCAAATTTAGTAAAGAGCTTTTACCAACATTTGTTTTACCTATAAGCGCAATGGATATCCCATTATGAATATATGAATTTCTTTTTGCATTCTCTATTAATAATTTTATTTTATCTTTTACTTTTTTGATGTTTTTTAGATATTTGGTGTAATCAAAATCTCTAAAGTCTTCTTCAAAATCAACTCTTGCTTCTATCTCGCAAAGTTCATTTATAAGGTCATTTTTTATATCATCAATTTTTTTCTTTATTTCTCCTTGAACTCCGCTAAAAGCTAACTCTGCTGATCGGATATTGCTTGCGTTAATTAATTGATTAATTGATTCGGCTTGTGTAAGATCTATTTTCCCGTTGAGAAAAGCTCTCTGACTGAATTCTCCTGGATTAGCAAGTCTAACTTTAGAATTATTAGATAATAATATTTTAAGAACTTTATTTACTAAGATAATTCCTCCATGGCAATGTAATTCAACAACATCCTCTCCTGTAAAGCTATTTGGAGATTTCATTACTAAAATTAAAACTTCATCTATAAATTTGTTTTGTCTATTTTCCTGAATAAAACCATGAAAAACTCTATGTGATTCCCATGCATATTTAGATTTAGTTTTAACAATTTTTTTACAAGAATTTATTGAGTCTTTCCCAGACACTCTTATTATTGCAACTCCTCCTTTCCCTATACTTATAGCTGAAGCAATTGCTGCTATCGTATCTTCTGTAGTAACTATAGAATCCATCTCTCGCTTTGTTATAGATAATTAAGTAAGATTATCAAGAATTTAAATTTGTATTTTCTTTCTGAATGAGATCTAAAAGAGATTTTTACTATAAAAAAATTCTATCATTATTTAGGCATCAGAATGGAAGTCCCTTTTTTAATGCTAAAGGTTTAGCTATAGGGGTGTTTAGTGGCTGCTTTCCTTTTTTTGGATTTCAGACTTTAATAGGGGTATTTTTTGCGAAACTAGCTAAGGGAAATATTGTTCTAGCTGCAATTGGTACTTGGATCAGCAACCCCTTTACATACATTCCACTTTATTATTTTAACTATAAAGTTGGTTCGATTTTATTAAATTCTTCTTCTAATAACATTATTGAAAAAAGTTTGGTTATTGATGATTTATGGAAAAAAGGTAGAATTTTTTCACTAAAATTGCTGTTAGGTTCATCTTGTGTTGGGTTGTTGTTAGCTTTGATCTGCGGCAGTATTGTTTACTTAATTTACAAGATAAAAATTAAAAGATAGTTTTGTCTGATTAAATTTGTCCAACTCTGGCAATATCTAAAACATCTGCCATTGATTTAATTTGGTCCATTGTTTTATGAAGTTGATTATAACTTTCTAGACCAACGCAAAGATTGATAATAGCTGGTTTGCCATAAGCTGTTTTAACATTGGCATCGCTAACGTTTATACCTTTATCAGATAACCGCATTAGAATATCTTTAAGGACTCCAACCCTATCAATTACTTCTATTCGTAGTTGAATAGGAAACTTATTATCTCCAGTTCTATTATTTTGATTCCATCCAACAGGTAATCTTCTTTCTATTGGGATTGGTATGACATTTTCACAATCTGCCCTATGAATGGTTATCCCATGGTTACCAAGAGATACGGTTCCGACTATATCTTCTCCTGGAAGTGGGGTACAGCATTTGCCTATTCTGTAATCAAGACCTTCTATTCCCGAAATTGGTGATTTAGCCGCCGCATGAGATTTCTTAGTTGATAAATTATTACTACTTTTAAGAGAATTTGCTATTTCAGAATCAGATTCATTTTTAATATCTTCAGTCTGTAATTTGATTTCTTCTCTGAGTCTGTTTAATACTTGATGTAAAGTTAAACCGCCAAAACCAAGCGATGCCAGTAGATCTTCCGTATTTTTTAAATTGCATCGATTAGCAACTTTTTTCATGGCATCGCTAGAAAGTAATGTTTCAAAACCGTTTCTACCTACTTCTTTTTCAAGTAATTCTCTGCCTCTTTTAATCGTTTCATCCCTATGGCTTTTCTTATACCATTGGCGAATTCTATTTTTAGCAGTTGGCGTAACTACAAAGTTCAACCAATCCAAGCTTGGAGTGGCATTATTATTTGTCAAAATTTCTATGAAGTCCCCATTTTGTAGTGATGTAGATAATGGAGAAAGCTTTTCATTAATTCTTATTCCATTACAGTGATTTCCAACTTCAGAATGAATTCTGTAGGCGAAATCTATTGCAGTAGATCCTTTTCTTAAACCAACAACATCTCCCTTAGGAGTGATTACAAATACTTCTTCATCAAATAAATCTTCTTTAATTGAAGCTAAATAATCATTATGATCTCCTTCATTACCTTCTTGTTGCCATTCGACTAACTGTCTTAGCCAATTAAATCTTTCGGCATTACTTTTAGCAGGAGAACCACCCTCTTTGTATTGCCAATGAGCGGCTATACCATATTCAGCAATTTGATGCATAGAAGTAGTTCTTATTTGCACTTCAATAGGTCGATGTCTTCCAATTACTGAAGTGTGCAAAGATTGATATCCATTAGGTTTGGGTAATCCTATATAGTCTTTAAATCTACCTGGAATTGGTTTGAATGTATCATGTACGACTGCTAGAGCTCTATAACAACTATCTGAATTGTCCATGATAATTCTTAAAGCAGCAACATCATAAATTTCGTGAAACTGTTTTTGTTGTCTTTCCATTTTGCTCCAAATGCCATAAAGATGTTTTGGTCTTCCAGTTATTTCAAAGTTTTTTAAACCCGCTGAGACTAAGTTTTCTTTCATAAGATTCAAAGTTACTTTTAATCTTTTTTCCCTGTCACTTCTTTTAACAGCGATTTGATCTTTTAGATCTTGGTATTCTTTAGGCTCTAGGAATTTAAATGCTAAATCTTCTAATTCCCATTTAAATCTATTTATTCCTAATCGATTAGCTAAAGGTGCATAAATCTCTCTTGTTTCTCTTGCTATTCTTTGTTTTCTTTCATCATTTAGCCATTCAATAGTTCTCATATTATGTAGTCGATCTGCAAGTTTTACTAAAACAACTCTGATATCACTAGCCATAGCCAAAAACATTTTTCTAAGATTCTCAGCTTGTGCTTCAGTCCTGTTATTAAAGTGAATTCCTCCTAATTTTGTTACACCTTCTACAAGTATTTTTACTTCTAATCCAAAATTTGCTTCTATTGCCGATAAATCGATGCCTGTATCTTCAACAACATCATGTAAAAGACCTGCAGCAATAACAGAAGAACTAGCGCCTATCTCTTTGAGAAGATTTGCAACAGCAATTGGATGAATAATATAAGGTTCACCACTTGCACGAAGTTGTCCTTCATGAGCTTTATAAGCAAGTTTAAATGCCTTTACAATAAGGTTTTGATTCTCATCGTTTACGTTATTTGATTTTTCATAATTATTAATATCTTTAAAAAGCCAATCGGGTATTTTTATCTCATAATTCAAAGATTCACTTACATTTTTTTCATTTTCAGGCAAAATAGTCTTGGAAACTTTAATTTCTTTTTTTTCTTTTGAATTTGCAGCTGCCTCAGACATTTTATATTACTTTAAATTTATTTTATTTAGGACTAGAAAAATTTGCTATAAAATCATGGAAATAAAAAATAGCAAAATTCTTGAAGTCAAGAATCTAAATGTCAAATATGGTTCTAATCAGAAATCTACCATAAAAAATTTTAAATTAGATTTGTTTAAGGGAGATCACTTGGCCATAATAGGACCTTCTGGATGTGGAAAAACTACATTTGCAAAAACAATCATTAATATCCTTCCTATTGGTTCCGAAATTCAAGGTGATATTAAAATTGCTGGTAAAGATATAACTAAAATCGATAAAAAAGAAATTCAATTATTTAGGAGAAATAATTTTGGTTTTATTTATCAAGATTCTATAAAAAAACTAAATCCTTTAATGACGGTCGGAGATCATTTATATGAATTATTAAAAACACATTTTCATAACAAATCATCTTTAATTCTTAAAGATTTGGTAAAAGAAACTTTTCGAAGGGTAGGTATTGATTGCGATAGATTAGATTCATTCCCTCATGAATTCAGTGGAGGAATGAGACAAAGAGTTTCAATTGCAATGGCTTTAGCTTTAAAACCGAAAATATTAATAGCAGATGAACCTACTACAAGTCTTGATACTAAGACTAGTTTTGAAGTAATGAATGAGATTTTATTTTACTGTGAGCAATCTGAAACCACTTTAGTTTTGATAAGTCATGATATTAATCTCGCAGCAAAATGGTGTAAAAAAGTTTTGATAATGGATCAAGGCTCAATTCAAGAACAAGGAAATATTAAAGAAGTTTTTAAATTCCCAAAATCAAAAGTTGGTAAAAAATTGGTAAATGCAGCAAAAAAATCTTTGCATCCAACAAAAAAAATTATTTCTAAAAATGACATTATCCTTGAAGCGAATAACTTAAGACTTTGGTATAGATTAAATTCTTCAATTTTCCGTCCCAAATGGAATAAAGCTTTGAAAGAAGTTAGTTTTAAAGTATATCGAAATGAGACTCTTGGAATTGTTGGATCATCTGGGAGTGGTAAAAGTACTTTAGTTAGAGCTTTAGTAGGACTATTAAAAGTAAGAGGGGGCGAAATAAAACTATACGAGAGAAATTTGAGATTAAATGAAAAAAATTCTAATAATTTAAGAAACATGCAAATAATTTTTCAAGATCCCTTTTCAAGTTTGAATCCAAAAATGAAAATTAAAAATATTTTGAAGGATATATTATTAATAAAAAAAATATCTAATAATTATCAAATTAAAAATGAGATTAAATTAATTTTGAAAAATTTAAGTCTGCCTTCAGATGATGAATTCTTAAACTCTTATCCAAGCCAATTGTCTGGAGGCCAGTTACAGAGGATTTCAATTGCTAGATCGTTATTACTTAAACCAAAAATCCTTATTTGCGACGAAAGTGTAAGCATGCTAGATGCATATGTAAAAATTGAGATACTTGATTTACTTAGAAAGATACAAGAAAAAATGGATCTAACAATTATTTTTATTACTCACGATTTAGGCATTGCTAAAAGATTTTGTAACAGATTATTAGTTATGCATTGTGGGCAAATTATTGAAGATGGTCAGTCTTCATTAATTTTTTCTAGACCCAAGAATAATATTACAAAAGCTTTAGTAAAAAGCTCCTTAAATCTTAATTAATTTTTTTTAAAACCTTCAATAATTTTAGAAAATCTTTTGGTAAATCTGCTTCAAATTTCATTTTCTCACCATTAATTGGATGAAAAAGTTCTAGCTTTATTGCATGTAAAGCCTGACCATCCAATTTGCAAGGAACCTTTTTACATCTCCCATATAAAGGATCACCGAGAATAGGATGATTTATGTGTGCACAATGTACTCTTATTTGATGAGTTCTGCCAGTATCTAATTTGAAACTCATTAATGAGTAATTACCAAATCTTTCTAATAATTTCCAGTAAGTGCAAGCATATCTCCCAGAATTTTTATCAACTACTGCATATTTTAATCTATTTAATTTATCTCTTCCTATATGGCCAATAATTTTACCTTCTGAAGTATTTGGCGCTCCATGAATTACAGCTAAATAGTTTCTTGAAGCGATTTTTTCTCTCATTTGAATTTGAAGATTGACAAGTGACTCCTGGGTTTTTGCTACAACCATGCAGCCAGAGGTGTCTTTATCTAATCTATGAACTATTCCAGGTCTTAATTTGCCGTTTATTCCGGGTAGATCTTTACAGTGAAAGAGTAGCCCATTTACTAAGGTGCCTGATTTATGTCCAGGTGCGGGATGGACTATTAATCCGGCTTGTTTGTTAATTACAATAATGTGTTCATCTTCAAAAAGAATATTTAAGTTAATCTTTTCAGGTTTCAAATAGATGAGAGGTTCTGGTGGAGGCATCCAAATTTGGATATTATCTCCTGTTTTCAGTGGAGTTTTGGCCTTTGCAGTTTTGTAGTTAACGAGAACTAAACCTGCATTTATAAAATTTTGTATTCTTGCTCTACTTTGTTCTGGCTTTTTGCTAACAAGCCATCTATCGAGGCGCATGGGAAGTGGTAGCTCATAAGTAATTTCAATAAGTTCACCTTCACCTGCTCCGAAAGAATTTTCATTTCTTGATTTCATATCGGCACTTCCAATGCTATTTTCCCAAGTAGTTGATTACGGTAATCTTCTAATAATTTATGAGCCATTCTTTTTCTGTCACCTGAAGTATGTTTTAAAGCTACAAGATCGATCCATTCATGAGGTCTATTAAAATTGTTTAATAAATTAACTCCATATCTATCAGATATTTTTTCTAGTGAAATGTTTGCATTTGTATTCTCTTTTAATTTAAAAATTATTTTTATAAATTCAATAGCGACACTTTCTATGTCATAAGCAGCTTCTCCTATATCATCGCAAAGTGCAAGATTTAGAGCGGAATTTTGATCCTCTAAATTTGGGGGTATAACCCCTGGAGCATCAAGTAAATCTATTCCATTATCTAATCTTATCCATCTTAGATTACGCGTTACTCCTGCTTTCTTAGCGCTTTCTACAACTTTTTTGCTAGCGATTCTATTTATTAATGCAGATTTGCCTACATTAGGAAATCCGAGGGTAAGAGCTCTAATAGGTCTTATCTTCATTCCTCTGGATAATCTCCTCTTGTCAATTGATAATCGGGATTCCTTAGCAGACTTGCAAATTTCTTTTATCCCCTTACCTTTTTTTGCATCACACCAAAGAGGATACATATTATTTTTTTTAAACCATTTGTTCCAATTTGAAATTGTTTCAGTCGCTATCATATCTGCACGATTTATAACAAGGATATGCTTTTTGTTTGTGATCCATTTATTGAGGTGAGGATGACCTGTTGATAAAGGAATTCTTGCATCTCTAACTTCTATAATTAAATCTACTCTATTTATTACTTCGGATAATTTTTTTTCGGCTTTAGCAATATGGCCAGGGTACCATTGAATTTTAGGTATTTCCACTTGATTAAATCCAAAAAATTTTATTTATGTACCTTTTGAATATTATTAATTAAAAAAGTAATTACATTTAATTTTAATGTAAAAATTAAAATATTTTTTATTTAATAAATTTAATTTTCGATACTAATTCTTAAAATTTATTAAGGCATAAGTAACAGTTACTACTTTTTAACCCAATAAGCTGAAATAAACGTTAGGGTTTCTTGGTAAAAACAGGATTTTTTAATGTCGAAGTTGTCTCTTTCCAGTCTTGATAAGTCTAAATTAGAAGGAAAAAAAGTTCTTGTTAGGGTTGATTTTAATGTGCCATTAAATGAAAGTGGCAAGATTACAGATGATACAAGAATTAGAGCAGCAATTCCAACTATAAATTATCTGATAAATAATTCAGCTAAAGTTATATTGGCTGCACATTTTGGAAGACCCAAAGGTAAAGTAAATGAAAAAATGAGATTAACTCCTGTTGCCGAAAGATTAAGTGATATTTTGAAAAAGAAAGTAAATCTAACAGAAAGCTGTATTGGTGAAGAAGCTCTAGGTAAATCTAATAATTTAAATAATGGCGATGTTTTATTACTAGAAAATGTTCGTTTTTTTGAGGAAGAAGAAAAAAATGATTTAGATTTTGCCAAAAATTTAGCTGCTCATGCAGATATGTATGTTAACGATGCATTTGGAGCTGCACATAGAGCTCATGCTTCAACTCAAGGAGTTACAAAATTTTTAGAGCCTTCAGTAGCAGGATTTTTGTTAGAAAAAGAGTTGAAATATTTACAAGGTGCAATAGATGCCCCAAACCGTCCTCTTGCAGCAATAGTGGGCGGCTCTAAAGTAAGTAGCAAAATTGGAGTTTTAGATTCTCTTCTAGATAAATGTGACAAAATTATTATTGGGGGAGGTATGATTTTTACTTTTTATAAAGCAAGAGGATTAGACGTTGGAAATAGTCTTGTTGAGGAAGATAAACTCGAGCTAGCCAGAAATCTAGAAGCCAAAGCTAAAATTAAAGGAGTGGAGCTGCTTTTACCATCTGATGTGGTACTTGCAAGTGAGTTTTCTCCTGATGCGGAAAGTAAAGTCTCTCAAATAGATTCAATAAGTGGCAATTGGATGGGATTAGATATTGGGCCACAATCAATCAAATTGTTCCAAAATACGCTCTCTGAATGCAAAACAATTATTTGGAATGGCCCAATGGGTGTTTTCGAATTTGATAAATTTGCTGAAGGCACAAATGCAATAGCAACAACACTTGCAGATTTAAGTTCTTTCTCGGAGGTTTGTACCATAATTGGGGGAGGTGATTCTGTAGCAGCAGTGGAAAAAGCTGGGTTAGCTGAAAAGATGTCGCATATATCAACTGGTGGAGGTGCTAGTTTAGAACTTTTAGAAGGCAAAACCTTACCTGGGGTAGCTGCTTTAAAGAACTCTTAATTACAATTTTTCAACAATTTCAACGCTTTTTGTAAAAGAAATCATCCCTTTAGGATGGAAGATTATACCTGACCAAATTTGCGTTCCTGGTTTGGATGATGCTCTAGTTGTTTTGAAAATACCTCCAGAGACTAAAGGTTTAATATCAATTTCTTGTTTTAGATAAGATTCATCCTGATGCGATAAAATTCCTCCAGCTATAATAACCTCACCAAGAGGTTCATTCAGAATAATATCAATATCATATTTAGTACCAGTAAGAACTTTATCTGGGATTCTAAAGAGTACATCAATTTTATTTTGATCATTTCTTATAGTTGAAAATAAATTTTTTATACTCCCATTATTTATTTTGTCATTATGGGTAGAAAAAAAATACTTAAAATTTGATTCAAGGAAGTATATTTCACCATTCACTATTTTTTTCCCATTCACTACAATATCGAATATTTTTTCATTTGATTTTTTTTCGCTTAATTGATTAATTTGCCATTTTGAATTGGGAAAATCTTTGATTAATTCAGTAAATTTTTCTTGAATTTTTACGTTTTCTTCATCTTTGAAATTGCTTTTTATCAATTGTAAGTTTCTAGTATTAAATGCATGTTCAAGATCTTTTCCTATATCAACTTTTGTGTTTTGGGTGATTGCTAATTTTGGGAAAATGAGATAAATAACTATATAGATAAAGAATCCTATTCTTGGGAACAAACTTAAATTCAGCATTTTCATAACTTTCTAATTTATTTTACATATTTAATTTTTAATGTCTCATAAAAGAAATAATTTATTAATTGCAGCAAGTGGGACAGGAGGACATATTTTTCCTGCTTTAGCAGTTTCAAAAAAAGTTGAAAAAGATTGGAATACGTATTGGTTAGGCGTTCATAAACGACTTGATTCTAAATTTGTGCCTATCAAATATAATCTTTTAACTTTAAAGCTTGAGACACCAAAAAAAAATATTTTTATATTAGGTCAATATCTAAAAATTCTTTTTTCAACTTTAAATATCATTAAAATACTAAAAGAAAAAGAAATTAATTTAGTTTTTACAACTGGCGGCTATATTTCAGCTCCTACAATTCTTGCTGCAAAGTTGCTAAAAATACCTGTTATTATTCATGAATCTAATTTAATACCAGGCACAGTTACCAAATATTTTGGTTTTTTATGTGAATTTGTTCTTCTAGGATTTAAAGGTACTAGTTCCTACTTAAAAAATTGCAAAACAATTTATACTGGAACTCCTCTAAGGGAAGAATTTTATGAAACTAATTCTTTGCCAGAATGGGTCCCAAAAGGAAAAGGACCTCTCATAATTGTCATGGGAGGAAGTCAAGGTGCAAAGAGTATTAATGAAGCTTTTGGTGAATCTCTTAGTTGTTTAAAAAAACAAAATTTTCGTATAGTTCACATTGTTGGAGAAAATAATCTAAATAATCTTTGCAAAAAAAAAATATATAATAATTATGTCCAAAAGACATTTACTAATCAAATTGCATCTCTAATGCAACACTGTGATCTCGTAATATCGAGATCTGGAGCAGGAACTATAAATGAACTTATACAAACTGGAAAACCATCAATCTTAATTCCATACCCAAACTCTAAAAATAATCACCAAGAAGAAAATGCAATGATTCTCGCCTCTATTGGCGGTGCGATTTTAGTTAATCAAAATAAAATATCAAAATTGTTTTTTGCAGAAACTTTGAAAAGGATTTTTAAAGTGAAATTAAAAAAAGGAAAACCTAAATATGAAATTTTAGATTTAATGAAAGAAAATATGAAAAAATTTAAATCTGTTAAATCCACAAAAGAGATTAAAAACTTAATAAATTATTTTTTAAAAGAATTATGAATTTCTCTACATAAAATTTTATTCTTTTTTCTATTTTGTAAACTTATTCTTGCCCAGTTTTTATTGAGATATTTAAAAGTTGAGCATTCTCTGATTAATATACCTTTGCTCTCTAAGTAATTAATATTGGAAGATAAGGAGAATTTACTTTCTATTAAAAAAAAGTTTGTTGAGGAATGATGCACTTTCAGTTTTTTTATTTTTGATAATTCATTAGAAACCCATTCACCCTCCGTTCTTACCCAATCATGAATCTTTTTAATCCATTTTTTATAAAATTTTTTATTACTTAATAATTCTATTCCAGCCTTTATAGCAAAAGAATTTAATGGCCACGGATCTCTTTTAATGTTCCATTTTTTAAGTTTTTCAGATGAGCCAATAATGTAACCTAATCTTAAACCTGCAATATTAAAGATTTTGGTCAAACTCCTAATAACAATTAAATTATCATAAATTTTAGTGAGCGGGATTAAGGATTCTTTCTCACCATTAGGAGTTATTGATAAGAAAGCTTCATCGCAAATAACTAATTTATATTTACTTAAAACTATTTCTAATGACTTTTTATCCCATAATTGTCCAGTGGGATTATGTGGGTTTGTTATCCAAAGGACATCGCAAATTGGTTGAAGAGGAAAAGATTGAGGAAAATTATTACTCCAATTTTTTGGCAATTCTGAATTATAGAAACTAGCATTCCAGCATTTTAGCGATCTTTCATAATCAGCAAATCCTGGACTTGGAATACAACTTTCTCCAAACTTGGAAGCTTCGTAGCCTGCCCAAGTTATTAACTCAGAAGCACCATTACCTGGCAAAATATTATCAGGATTTATTTGATGAAATTCTCCAATTATTTCTCTCAAATTATCTAGATTGCGTTCGGGATAATATCGAAATCCTAACGTTTTAATTTCTGAAGTTAAAGCATCTAAAAGTAGCTTAGGGGGATTAAAAGGTACCAGTGATGCACTTGAGTCAATTATTTTAGATGGTAATATATTTAATTTTTTTGCCTTAAATAATATATTTCCTCCATGATTGAAGTCCATATCTGTCATGTTTTTATTATTTAAATTATCTATATTTAATTCATACATAAGCATCCTAAGTTTATTCGATCCATTCTAAATTTGATCCAATAGCTTCTCTTATATTTGATAATTGGTGAGTATTAAGTTGTTTGATTATTCCATTAAGAATATTTGGAACTAATTGAGGACCTTTATATATCCATCCAGTGTATATTTGAATTAAAGATGCTCCAGAACATATTCTTTGCCAGGCAGATTCTGGACTATCAATTCCACCTACACCTATTAAATTAATTTTATTGTTTATATTGTAAATATGACGAATAATTTTATTTGCTTTTGATTGAAGTGGTTTGCCACTTAATCCACCATCCTCTTCAGAAAGTAAAAGACCAGTTTGCTTTATTTTCCTTTGTTCAAGACCAAGTCTATCTAGACTAGTATTGGTTGCAATAATTCCATCAATATTTTCATCAATTATTAATTGGCATATATCTTCAATATCTTTATAACTTAAATCTGGTGCAATTTTCACGAATAAGGGTGGACAATTATCTAATTTTTTAATTTCTCTAAGTAGTTCTTTAAGAAGAACAGGATCTTGCAACTTTCTAAGACCTTCAGTATTTGGTGAACTTACATTTATAGCGGCGTAATCACAATAAGGAATCAAAAGTTTCAAAGATGTTAAATAATCTTCTTCAGCCTTGGATAAGCTTGTAATTTTAGATTTACCAAAATTTATTCCCAAACAATTATTTTTTCTATTTTTTTTTAAATTAATGCCTTGCTTTAAAAAGTTTTTAACAAGATTTTCAGCGCCATTATTATTAAATCCCATTCTATTTAATGCTGCCTCCTCTTTAGCCAATCTGAATAATCTTGGTCTCGGATTCCCAGATTGAGCAAATTTAGTAACTGTACCAATTTCAGCAAACCCAAATCCAAAATCCCTCCAAATATTTGCAGCAACACCATTTTTATCAAAACCAGCTGCCAAACCTACTGGATTACAAAAATCTATCCCACATATTTTTTGATGTAATCTTTCATCAATTACACAAAATTCTTGACTCAGATTTTTTATTATTCTTGAAATTAAAGGCCAATTTCTATTATTTGAACTAAAAGTTAGAAGACTCAAGGATAAATTTGTAAGGTACTCTGCATCAATTCCAGTATCTTTTTTAAGAATAGGAGTTACCAACTTCTTATAAATAGTACTAAATCCCCCTTTCTGTTCAATCATAAAAATATTAAATACTTAAGTATAGTTTTTTTTCTCTATTATCCAATATTTTTCATTTTTAGGGATCAATCTCCAATTACGCCATTCAAACAATTCATATTTTTTTACATCAATATAACTTTCTTCTCCAAGCAATTCTTTCAATTCACTAGAATTTAAAAAATACTTTTTTTCAGCAAATTTTTCAAGTAACTCATTTTTGGAGAGTAATTTTTGAATTTCAATTTTTTTTTGTTCTTGTAAAAAGTCTTTTGCTAAAGATGATTTCTTAACTTCACTAACCAAGGGAATTCCTTTACTATAACTAGTGGCTATCAAATCAACCCTCTCATTCTGTTTATCTCCACTATGACCTTTTACAAATTCCATCTCTAAACCTTTAATTCTTAAACCATCTATTTGTTGCCACAAATCTAAATTTTGAACCGATTTCCCAGAGCTAGTCTTCCATCCATTTCTCTTCCAGTTAATTATCCATTTTGTATAACCTTCAATAACATATTTACTATCTGTTCTTAATTTAAAGTTTTCTTTTAACTGAAAGTTTCTTAACTTTTCTAGTGTTTTTATGGCTGCAGTAAGCTCCATTCTATTATTAGTAGTACTTTTCTCTGCCCCACCTATTTCTAATTCACTATTATCATTAAAAATTATTAGACCTCCCCAACCTCCTGGCCCAGGGTTACCACTGCAAGCTCCATCTGTTGCAGCCGCAATTGCAATATTTTTTTCACTATTCATAATTTTAAAGCCAATAAAAGATATATCGGCTAGAAAAATTGTTTCTTTATTTTAGTGTAACTTTACCACCAGCTTCTTCAATCTCTTTCTTTAAGGTTTCAGCATCTGCTTTTGCGATACCCTCTTTTACTGTCTTTGGCGCTGATTCAACAAGTGCTTTTGCATCACCAAGACCTAGACCAGTTGCATTTCTTACTACTTTAAGAACTTTGATTTTAGCAGCAGCATCGAAGCTTTCTAAAATTACATCGAATTCAGTTTTTTCTTCAGCTGCTCCACTTTCTCCATCGCCACCACCAGCCCCGGGAGCTGCCATTACTACACCAGCTGATGCAGCTGCGGAAACACCAAATGCCTCTTCAATCTGTTTAACAAGCTCAGAAGCTTCTAGTAGTGAGAGGGATTTTAATGATTCAAGAATTTCTTCGGTTTTTGCAGTCATTTTCTTAATAGATAATTAATTTTAAAGTTTAAGATTCTGATTTTTCAGAATGTTGTTTGAGTGATCTAGCAATTCCAGAAGGCACTTCATTGATAGAAATAGCAATTTTTGTGGCAACATTATTTAATGCTCCCGCAATTTTTGCCATTAGTACTTCTTTAGAGGGTAGACTCGCGATCTCATCGATTTCTGAGTCACTGAGCAATTTACCCTCGAATAAAGCTCCTTTGGTTTCAGATTTTTTTGTTTCTTTTTGAAAAGATTGGATTGCTTTTACAGCTCCTCCAACATCTTCTTTAATTAAAACAAAAGCATTAGTCCCTGTAAGTAAAGATTCAAGACCATCCCAATCACTGTTTCCATCAATCGCTTTGCGCATTAATGAATTTTTAGTAACTTTACAAATGCCATTATTTGTTTGCAATCTTGATCGCAAATCAGACATTTCTTTGATACTTAAACCTTTATAGTCAAGAACTACAGCCATTTCCGAATCGTCTAAGAGAGATTTTATTTCTGTGACGATTTTTTGCTTGTTCTCTATTGTTCGGCCCATTGTTGTTTTTGGATCGTTATTTAGGAAGAGCAGGAAATGCGGCAAAGTTCATTAATAAAAGAGGCCGCATTCATTAGATCCAAAAAGAAAATAATTAAGACGAAACCTCGGCAGGATTTAAGAATTTAGTAGTAACTAAATAAACCTGCTTTCTTTGGCCGTATTATTGCATTAAAATTATACTATAGAGCGTTAACTTTCAGGCTGATAATCTTGTAAAGTGTTTATATCTACTTGAACAGAAGGTCCCATCGTTGAAGTTATATAGAAACTTTTCCAATACTTACCCTTGGCACCACTAGGCTTATTTTTATCAATAGATTCTTGTAAAGTCTTTAAATTTTCAAATAAAGCATTTTCGGCAAAACTAGCTTTTCCGAAGCGAACATGCACAATACCAGCTTTGTCGGCTCTAAATTCAAGTTTACCAGCTTTAAATTCTTTTATTGCACTAGCTATATCTCCAGTAACAGTGCCCGCTTTAGGGTTTGGCATCAACCCCCTGGGGCCTAGAACCCTTCCAAGTTTTGCTACTTTTGGCATCATGTCAGGAGTTGCAATAAGCAAATCAAAATCCATATTCCCTTTGTTGATGCTTTCCACAAGATCCTCCTCTCCAAAAAGATCCGCCCCAGCAGATTTAGCTTTAGCTACATTTTCGCCGCTTGTAATAACAGCAATCTTTATACTTTGACCAGTGCCATGTGGGAGAGCAACAGTTGTTCTTAACTGTTGATCTGTATATTTTGGATCAATACCTAAACGAATATGAGCTTCAATCGTTTCATCAAATTTAGCGTTTGCATTTTCCTTGATAATACCTAAGGCTTCCAAGGGGGCATATGTGCGGTCTTCTATCTTTTTTGATAGAGCTTGCATTCTTTTGGATAGTTTTTTCATAATATGATTGGGTTCAAACGGTTAAAAAATTAACCTCCCCTAAAAAGTGAATGTTTGGAATTGAATTTAATCAGTAATTGAAACTCCCATATTTCGAGCAGTTCCTTCAATCACCTTCATTGCTGATTCAATACTTGTACAGTTTAGGTCAGGAAGCTTCGTTTTGGCTATCTCCTCTAATTGAGATTTGCTAATTTTGCCAACAGATCCTTTTGAAGATTCACCAGCTCCTTTTTCGATACCAGCTGCTTTAGTTATTAAGACTGAAGCTGGTGGTGTTTTGGTTATAAAGGTAAAGCTTCTATCTTCAAAAACTGAAATTTCTACAGGAATAACAAAACCTGCTTTATCTTGGGTTCTTGCATTATATTCTTTGCAAAATGCCATGATATTTACACCGTGTTGACCTAAAGCTGGACCAACTGGTGGGGCTGGGTTTGCTTTGCCAGCTTGAAGTGCTAGTTTAATGACCGCAACAATTTTTTTTGCCATTAGATTCTTGAATTAAACGGGGTTTTTAAAAATGATTATTTTACTCTATAAACAGTAATAATAATTAATTTTGTTTATTGATTTGGGAGAACTCTAATTCTACAGGAGTTTCGCGCCCAAATATTGAAAGTAATGCTTTTAATTTATTTCTTTCACCTGAAACTTCTATTACTTCGCCTTGGAAATCTTTAAAAGGTCCGCTAGTAACAATGATTCTATCTTTTTCCTCAACATCTAATTTTATTACTGCTTTTTTCTCAGAGGCCCGCTTAAATATTCTATTTACCTCTTGACGTGATAAAGGTCGAGGTTTGATATGTCCTCTTGATCTCCCACTACCTCTACCATCTTCTGCACCAACAAAATTTATGACATTTGGTGTACTTTTGACAGCCATCATTGTATCTTCGTCAAGTATCATCCTTACTAAAACATAACCAGGAAAAACTTTCTCCTCAGTTGTTTGTCTAGAACCATCCTTCTTGAGTTTAATCCCAGGGGTTTGAGGGATCTCAATTTCAATAATTCTATTATTAACACCTAAGGTTACAGACCTTTGTTCTAGGGTTGCTTTTACTTTCTTTTCACAGCTTGAGGCAACTTGAACTGCATACCATCTTGCAATACTTGTATTTGCTTTTGAGGAGCTAAGATTTGTTGTCATTTCATTACTCATTTTTTTCTTTGTAAACGGGATAAATTATCTTTTTAAAATAATAGGATTAAATCTATATGAAAAATTTTACTTTAACGGAAGATTTGTGATGCTGCCCATCCATAAAATCTACTTACAGAGGCAATTGCTGCTGCAGAAAAGGATACCATAATAATAACAGCAACTGATTCGCTAAATAACTGTTGTTTGTTAGGCCACACAACTAATTTGAGTTCATCGAACGTAGAACTTAAAAAATTCTTCTTTTTCTTTGGCTCTTTTATTTCAGAGGGCTCCTTTTTGAGAAGTTTTTGATCAGTAGGACTTGTCACAAAATTTTAATTTAGCTTTAATTATAAATTTAGTTTATTTTAGCTTATTGCTTTACTTATCAGCTAGGTTTGAAAATAATCTCATCTTTTTTTGAAGGGCTAATCTTTATAGAAATATTTTTTTTATTTTTAAAATTATCTTCTAAAAGTTTTGATGCCAATGGATTTTCTATTTGTCTTCTAAGTTCTCTACCTAATGGTCTAGCACCATATTGAGGCTCATATGAATCATTTGCAATTTTTTGAATAACTTTTTTATCTATATTAATTTTTATTTCCTGCTCAAGCAATAATTTTTTTAATTCCTCTATTTGTAAAAGAATTATTTTTTGTAGTTGATCAATTGATAAAGGGTCAAATTTTACCACTTCATCGATTCTGTTTAAAAATTCGGGTCTAAAAATAGAGGATAATGATTTATTAATAGATTCTTGTAAAGTTTGTTTTCTTAATTCGGAATTTTCTTTATTATTCAGATTTCTTTTTGAATCCTCTAATATTATTTTCCCAGCTAGATTGCTTGTCATTATTATTACTGTATTTTTGAAGTCAACTGTTCTTCCTTGAGAATCTGTTAATCTACCTTCATCTAAAACTTGCAAAAGAACATTGAAGACTTCTGAATGTGCTTTTTCAATCTCATCAAGAAGAATTACAGAATAAGGTTTTCTCCTGACTGCTTCTGTTAATTGACCTCCTTCTTCATACCCAACGTAACCTGGAGGAGCTCCTAATAACCTTGCAACAGCATTTTTTTCCATATATTCACTCATATCTAACCTTAATAACGCTTCTTCTTCGTCAAATAATGATGATGCTAGAGATTTTGCTAATTCTGTCTTACCAACTCCTGTTGGGCCCATAAATAAGAATGATCCAATTGGTCTTTTTGGATTCTTCATCCCAACTCTTGCTCTTCTTATGGCAGCAGAAACAGCTTCTATAGCTTTTTCCTGTCCTATAACTTTTTCACTTATTTCCGATTCTAAATTAACTAATTTTTTTCGTTCATTAGAAACTACTTTTGTAATAGGGATCCCAGTTATTTTTGAAATAACATCAGCAATATCATCAGGTTCAACTTGATATTTAAAATTAAATTTTCTATTTTTTTGAAGTTTCATGAAGCTACTTTCAATATTCTTAATTTCAAATTGAACTTCATTGAGATCTTCTTCAAGATTATTTAGAATATTAAAATTGTTAATTTTTTCATTATTTGCACTCAGATCGTCGATTTGCAGAATAATCCTATCCTCTTCTTTGAAAAGAGAATTTAATTTTTCCATATTTTTTCGCTCATTATTCCAATCCTTAGTAAGCTCATTTAATCTATTTATAGATGAATCTTTGCTCTCTAATAATTTTTCTCTATCTTCAATGTTTTCAGGGGAAAGATTTATTAACATATTTTCAATGTCTATAATGTTGTTCTCTTCAACTGTTATCTCTTTAGGTTTTATATTAGATTCAATTTTTAATTGAGCTGCTGCTTCATCAATTAAATCTATTGCTTTATCTGGAAGACACTTATCACTAATATATCTATCTGCAAGTTTGGCAGAAAAATTAATTGCTTCTTCAGTAATTTTAATACCATGATGTAATTCATATTTCTTTTTTATACCTAGTAAAATTTGTGAAGTTAACTCAACTGATGGTTCATTAACTAATATCTTTTGAAAGCAATTATTTAAGGCCTGATCTTTTTCAATACTGTCTCGAAACTTTTCTGGGGTTGTTGTTCCTATACATCTCAAGTCACCATCAGTTAGTAAAGGTTTTAACATATTACTTATATCTGTTGTAGATCTGTCCGAATTAATTATTGTATGAATTTCATCAATAAATAAAATTATCCCATGATTTGAATCTTTAATTTCATTTAGTAATAAACTCAACCTTTCTTCTAGTTGACCTCTAAATTTTGTTCCGGATACTAATGCTCCTAAATCAAGAGAAATAATTTTTAAGTTTTTTAATGAATCAGGAACTTTTTTTTCTACTATCAAATTAGCAAGTAATTTCGCAATAGAAGTTTTGCCAACTCCTGGATAACCAATGAGGATAGGATTGTTTTTACTTCTTCTAGATAAAACTCTCATTAAGTTATTAATCTCATCTTCTCTACCTATTACTGGATCTAGTAAACCTTTTTCAGCAGATTCAGTTAAATCTTTTCCGTAACGAGAGAGTGCATTCTCCTCAATTGTTTGGTTAGATATTATTTCAAGATTACTTCTTGGTGAAGGGATGATAGATTTTGAGTCCTCTATTAAATCTTTTTTGTCACTTTTATCAATTGATTTGTTTATTAGAGTTTTATCTTCATCAAGTACACTTTTTTTATTTTCTATAAAATTTTTACTTTGATTTACATTAGGGAAAAATTTTAATTCTTCCTCTAATTTTTCTACTGAAAGATCTCCCTCCTGAAAAACATAATTACCGATTCTTGAATCTCTACCTAAAGCAATTAATAAATGAGGAATCTCTATTAAATTTGATCCCCATTGAGTTTTTATTTGATTTGCATTGTCCAATAAAATTTCAAGATCTTCACCAATGGTTAAAATATCTGAATCATTTGTTGGAGTTTCTTCTAAAAAATCTTCTGTAATGTCTAAAACTATATCTTGATCTACTGATAACTTTTCTATAAATGCAAAAAAGTCACTTGAAGTGAACAAGGTATGAATAATGTGTTCGATATTAAATTCACTATGATCCCATTTCTTTGCAGTTTCTTCTCCTAACAAAAGAAGATTCCAACTTATATCACTAAAAAGTTCTGGATTTGATGTAAGAGTTTCTCTCATGAACTAAACAAATTTTATGCATGATCATTCTATTTTTATCTTAATTGAGATTAGACTTAATGATCATTTAAAATTAATTTATTATATTATGAAAGATAAAATTTTTTAAATTAAAACATTACTATCTAGTTTGTTTGAAAAGGTTTTTTGTAAATTGACTAATTACCTTGTGTAATCTTTAAATAAGTTGTTTTGAAATCAAAAAAAATTATTTGATTAACTTCTTTATATTTCAGATATTAGCCAAATACTTCAGCTATTTATAGGATTTAAATAGTATTAATTAAATTGTGAAAGAAACTATCGATTTTCTTATTGACAACATTGCAGCCAGACAAGTGCTGGACTCCAGAGGGAACCCAACCGTAGAAGCTGAAGTATTGTTGGAATGTGGAGTTGTTGGAAAAGCAATTGTTCCTAGCGGGGCAAGCACTGGTGCACATGAAGCACATGAATTAAGAGATGGCGGGTCAAAATATATGGGTAAAGGAGTCTTAAATGCTGTTAATAAAATTCATGAGACAATTTCACCTGCTTTATGTGGATTATCTGCTTTAGATCAAATTAGTATTGATAAATTAATGATTGATATTGACGGAACTCCTAACAAATCAAGTTTAGGAGCAAATGCAATTCTTGCAGTGAGTTTAGCTAATGCTAGAGCTGCTTCTAATGCTTTGAATATACCTTTGTATAGATATCTTGGAGATCCATTATCTAATCTTCTTCCAGTACCACTGATGAATGTAATCAATGGAGGAGCTCATGCACCTAATGGACTTGATTGCCAAGAATTCATGCTTGTTCCTCATGGTGTAAAAACTTTTAGTGAATCATTAAGAATGGGCACTGAAATATTCCATTCTCTTAAATCTTTGCTTGATAAAAAAGGTTTATCTACTGCTGTTGGAGATGAAGGTGGTTTTGCTCCAGAATTATCATCTAGTGAAGCAGCAGGAGATTTGCTTTTAGAGGCTATTCAGAAAGCAGGATTTATTCCTGGAGAACAAGTATCTTTAGCATTGGACGTTGCTAGCACTGAATTTTATACAGATGGTCTTTATAAATATGAAGGGAAACATTTAACTAGTTCTCAAATGATTTCTTATCTTTCAAGCTTAGTTTCAAATTATCCAATAGTTTCTATTGAAGATGGATTAGCAGAGGATGATTGGGAGGGTTGGTCAGCATTAAATAAGGCGATAGGAAATAAAGTGCAGTTAGTGGGTGACGATTTATTTGTTACCAATACTCAAAGGCTAAGAAAAGGAATATTAGGAAAATCTGCAAATTCAATTCTAATAAAGGTAAATCAAATTGGGACATTAACCGAAACTTTGGAGGCTATGGATTTAGCTAAGAGTGCAGGTTTTACAAGTGTTATTAGTCATAGAAGCGGAGAGACTGAAGATACAACAATTGCTGATTTATCTGTAGCTACGAAATCTGGCCAAATTAAAACGGGATCTCTGAGCAGAAGTGAGAGAATCGCTAAATATAATAGACTCCTAAGGATTGAGGAAGAGTTAGGGAACCAAGCTAGATTTGCAGGTGATTTAGGTTTAGGTCCAAAAAATATATAGTTTTTATTGCTTAAGCTTTTCAAGCCGAGAACCTTTTCTCATGCGTAATTGACACTTAATCCAATCAATGCTTATGGGAGTTGCAAAAATTAAAGGCAAGATGGCAAAATTATTTTGATTGTTAGTGACTAGTAAAGCTGATGATATTGTTAAACTCCCTATAAGTATTGAATGACCCAATGATTTTTGTGCAGTAAACATTCTTTTGAATTGTCTATCAGATTCACCCATCCTTATTTGTAATTGTAAATCACCCTGTTCTAATCTTTCTAAACTCTCATCAATTCTTTTGGGTATGCCTACAGCTTTAGATCCTAATTCCCCAACTTGTTTGCCAAATTGATTAATTAAATCATTAGGTGTTTGATTTTTAGAAGTCATTAGATCAATTAGATAAGGCTTTGTAATTGATACAAGGTTAAACCTTGGATCTAGCATTCTACCAACACCTTCAAAAGTTGATAGTGCTCTCATTACAAATATTAAATCAACTGGTAGCTGAAAAGGAGTTTCATAAACAAGTTCGTACAAATCCCCAGATAGTTTTTCGATGATGTTTGGGCTAAATGGCGGAGTTAATGCTTCTTTAAGCATTAATCTTACTAATCTTCTAACAGGTCCTACATCAATATCTTTAGAAATCAAGCCTGCTTGCTGAAGTTGAGTTACAAGTGATGATGCATCTCTTAATGCCGCATATTGAACCATAGTTCCTAAGCTTAATTGTAGATTATTTGAGATATTACCCATCATTCCAAAATCATAAAAGATTAATTTGCCTGAATTTGAAACGGCTAAATTTCCAGGATGAGGATCAGCATGAAAAAAACCAAAATTTACAAGTTGTTTCAGATAAGAAATAGCACCTATTTCTGCAATTTTTGGTAAGTCAATATTTTTGGATTTTAATTTTTCAATATCACTTATTTTGGTACCCTCTAAATAACTTAAACAAAGAACTTTTTCACTACTCAAGTCCCAAATCACCTCAGGGACTTCTACATTTTCATCATCAATAAATTGTTGCCTAAACCTTGCAGCATATTGAGCTTCACATTTAAAATCTAATTCTTTCATAAGAACTTTTCTACACTCTTTTGCTATTTCAACCCAATTTCTGCCTCTACTCCAATTCTTATTCTTTTGCAGTAGAGAAGCAATTTGTTGCATTATTTTTAAATCGATTATGAATAAATTCTTTAAATTTGGTCTTTGTACTTTAAATACAACTTTCTTGCCATTTCCCAAAGTTGCTTTATGCACCTGAGCTAACGAAGCTGATCCAATTGGGAGTGGATTTATTTGGTTTATTTCTAAGAACTTATGGCCTAATTCTTGTTTGATAATCTCTTCAATTTTTGAATATGAAATCTGAGGAACTTGATCTTGCAACTTTGATAATTCTTGTATCCAAGTATTGGGTATTAAATCAGGCCTTGCAGATAATAGCTGACCAATTTTGATAAAAGCAGAACCAAGTTTAATTAGTTGATTAGTAAACCACCTAGCTCTCTCAATTTGAACTTTGTTTTTTTGATCGCTCGAAGGCTGAAAAATTTTAAATCTTAAATTGTCTAGCCATAATTTTATCAAAAGTAAAATAAGTGTCTTCCAAATCTTAAAGCCTCTCTTGATTTTCTGTATTCGATTTTTAAATTTATGATTGATCATCAAATTGAATTATTCATTTTTAAATTAAATTGCTCAATTGCTTTATCAATCTTCTGGATCTCTTCTAAAACCTCACTTAAGTTTGGGTCTAGGGAAGTTTCTGAACTGTCAGATTTTCTATTTATATTCATTTCCTGTTCCATTCTCTCAGCCTCTTCAAAGATGGCTGTTTTTAGAGTGTTGAATTCTTTTTTAATTAATTCTGGGGTATCTTGTGCAATGTTTGTCGCTTCTTCAATTTTTTCTGCAACTAGTTCGTTTAATTTTTCAGTTACCTTTTTTATAGCAGCTTTTAAAAGATAATCAGAATTCTTCATAGATGGTATTTGAAGGCCTTTAGTAATTACTAATATGAATTCAATAATAGATCAATTAAGAACAAATCAGGTAATTGATTTCCTTTAAGATTTATTTATTCTTCTTTTTCCTATGTAAGTTTGTATCTATATTCTGCTTTTTTCTTTTTTTTCTCTTAGCTTATATCTATAAAAGGGTAGAAATCTAAAAATTATATTTTTCTATCCAAAAACTCATCTAATTATTGATTAAAAGGAGTTTTATTAAATTGGAAATTATTGAAACAGATGTTGCTATTATTGGAGGTGGTCCAGCTGGATGTACCTGCGCTCTTTATACATCTCGTTCTAATCTAAAGACTGTCATAATAGATAAAAATCCATCTGTAGGTGCTTTAGCAATAACTCATCAGATAGCTAATTATCCTGGAGTTCCAGTAGATATTAGTGGCGATAAATTGCTTACATTAATGAGAGAACAAGCAGTGCAATATGGAACCGATTACAGAAGAGCTCAAGTGTTCGGTATTGATGTTAGCGAAGAGTGGAAGACTGTTTATACTCCTGAAGGAACTTTTAAGGCTAAAGCACTTGTATTAGCAAGTGGCGCTATGGGTAGACCTGCTTCTTTTAAAGGAGAAGCAGATTTCTTGGGTAAGGGTGTAAGCTATTGTGCTACATGTGATGGTGCTTTTTATAAAAATAGAGAGGTTGCAGTTGTTGGAGTAAATAAAGAGGCAATCGAAGAAGCCACTGTTCTTACTAAATTTGCCTCAACGGTTCATTGGATTACATCAAGTGATCCAAAACCTGATAATGAGGAAGCAATGGAATTAATGGACAACTCGAATATTAAACATTGGAGTAGAACAAGATTATTAGAAATATTAGGGAATGATATGGGAGTAAATGGAGTTGTTGTAAAGAATAAACAAGAAGAGGGCCCCATTAATCTTGATTTAGATGGCGTTTTTGTATACATGAGTGGTTCAAAGCCAATTACTGATTTTTTAGGAGATCAAATTGCTTTAAAGGAAGATGGAGGAGTAATTGTTGATGACTTTATGTCAACAAATACTGATGGTGTATGGGCTATTGGCGATATAAGAAATACACCTTTCAAGCAAGCTGTTGTTGCAGCATCAGATGGGTGCATAGCAGCTATGTCTATAGACCGGTATTTAAATAGTAGAAAAAATATAAGAGTAGATTGGATACACTCTTAAGATAATTAGAAAGTGAAAATTTTCATAAAGGTGTTGCTTCTGAAATATAAGCAACTCCACCGTAATAACTTAGATCAGACTTGATATTATCGCGCATTTGATCAATTAATTCTTGCTCACAGAAAACTATAACATGAGCATTGGAACCTAAACCTGTAAACTCCATATCTTCAGTAACAACCCTTTCAGGACCTCTTCCAGTAGCATGTTTCATTACAGTATATCCAGGCACATTAGCTTTTTCTAATGTATTGATGATTGCATCAAGCTCTCTTTCACTGAAAATTAAATCTAATCTTTTCATTTTTTACAAAGGGGTAAGTGGAATAATTTTATTTACTAAGCTCATATAAATCGGGATACCTAGTACTATGTTGAATGGGAACGTTAAACCTAATGTTGTGGATATATAGTAACTTGATTTTGCTTCTGGAACGGTCATACGCATGGCTGCCGGTACGGCTAAATACGATGCACTTGCACATAAAACCACAAATAAAAGGGCGTTTCCAGGCTCTAGAGATAAAAATCTTGCAACGAAAACACCTATCAAAGAATTAAATAATGGCATGAAGATGGCAAATCCAATTAAAAATGATCCCGCATTCTTTAGTCTGGGTAATCTTTGAGCTGCAACTATTCCCATATCTAAAAGGAAAAAGCATTCAGCTCCATAGAACAATTGTCCAGTAAAAGGTTCCATTTTTGTAATTGCTGAAGGATTACTCAAACTCGTAAGAAAACCTACAATTAAACTAGATAGTAATAAATAAACAGATCCGTTTAAAAGAGATTCATGCAATATTGAACTAAGATGCATTCTTCTTGAATTGGGTCTATTTTTAGGACCTGCAAATTTTACTAACAATAAACCTACGATGATGGCAGGCGATTCCATTAAAGCTAAAGCTCCTACCATGAATCCATCAAAATCTATATTTTGACTCTCTAAGAAACTTTCTGCGGAAATGAATGTAACAGCACTTATGGATCCGTATGCAGCAGCAATAGCTGCGGAGTTAAAAACATCAAACTTATACCTTAAGATAAAAAAACCAATCAGGGGTATAACTAAAGACATAAGTATCGCCGCACTTAATGTTGGTAAAACTTGATCAGTAAAACCACTTTTTTGTATTTCAATACCTCCCTTAAAACCAATTGCCAAAAGTAGGTATAAGGAAAAAAGTTTAGGTAATGGAGCAGGTATTTCTAAATCAGATTTGAAAAAAATAGAAATTGCTCCAATTAAAAAGAAAAGTACTGGTGGAGCTAATACATTTTGAAGTATGGGATTTATTTCCATAGATTATTAGGTTAATTCATTTAAAGCTATTTCTAAAGCTTCTTTCCGAGTCTCAATAATGCCATCAACTCCAAATTTAGATAATCTTTCTTTGACTTTTTCATTGGCTCCAGCTACAAATGCTTTTCTAGAATTATTTTTTGCTTCTTGCATCATGTCCTCAATAGCAAGTGTTGCTGTGACTCCAAGTCTTGGAACATCAGTAATATCTAAAATTAAGATTTTATAGTTTCTTACTAACATCATTCTTTCGGAAATGCCTTTAGCTGCACCAAAACTAAGAGGTCCTTTTAATCTAAATAACATTACTTCTCCAGAACATCTATCTAGAAGAGCTTTTTCATCAGCAGGTAAGAGATTTTTACTTTGCGTCTCCTCATTAGATAAAGGATTGTCCTGATCCATCCCTTCTAATTGAGTTTCAGTAATTGAATCTATTGTTAGCATGTTTGCAATAAATACCCCAACTAATACTGCCCATATTAAATCCCAAAAAACTGTCATTAATAGGACTCCATACATAACTACCGATGTTTTAAGTGATAATTTGTGAGCTCTTCTCAAGAATCCCCAGTCAATAATATCTAAACCTACTTTTATAAGAATCCCTGCTAAAAGAGCAGTCGGAATTTGCTCTGCTAATGGACCAGCACCTACTAGGACAATAAGTAGAACAATAGAGTGAACCATCCCTGAGATAGGTGTAGATCCTCCAGATTTGACATTTATAACTGTTCGCATTGTCGCTCCAGCCCCAGGTAAACCTGAGAATAATCCCGCTATTGCATTTCCTATTCCCTGCCCAATTAATTCTCTATCAGAATTATGCTTTGTTTGAGAAATATTATCTGCTACTAAAGATGTAAGCAACGAGTCAATGGCTCCAAGAACTGCAAGTACTAAGCCAGCTTTGAAAATAATGGGAAAGTATTGATTAAAACTTGGCAAATTTAAAGATGGAACTCCCCTTGGAATCTCACCAATTCTGTCTATTGCCCCATCGCCGAAAATTATTATTGATATTGGGGTTACTATTAATAATGCTAAAAGAGGTGAGGGCACCCACTGACTAATTTTCCTAGGAGTTAGAAATACTATCCCTAAAGTCATTATCGCTACTCCAATAGCTGCCCCATTAGGTTGGAAATTTGAAAAAACAGTTGATAAAGACTCAACTACTCCTCCTCTAGTACTTATCCCAAGAAGTGGGCCAATTTGAAGTGCAATTATTATTACGCCTATTCCAGACATGAATCCAGAGACAACAGAATATGGGACAAGAGTTATGTATTTACCAAGTTTCAAAATTCCAAACAAAATTTGTAATAAGCCACCAATGACAACAGCAGCCATTACTAGAGGTAAAATTTGTCCTGCTGAAAGATCTCTAGGTACACCAACTGCTGCTAAACCTGCTACAACTCCTGCTACTGTTACACTCATTGGCCCAGTTGGCCCACTAACTTGTGCAGGTGTGCCTCCAAATAAAGCCGCTAAAAACCCAACTACAACGGCTCCATATAAACCGTAAATAGCCCCCCCTGGTCCTAACGCTGCGTTTCCAAAAGCAAGTGCAAGAGGCAAAGCGACTACTGCAGCTGTTATTCCTCCTAAAATATCACCTCTAATATTTTTTAGATTAAATCCGTTGATTATTTCCAAAGATAAATCTCCTTAAATAAATACATTGATTAGAAAATATTATCTCTTTATGTACAAAATTTGTGAAAAAATTAAGTTTGTGCAAAATATATCAACAACTTTTTAAATTATATTTTGATTATAGTTAGGTTAATTTTCCCAAAAAAAAGGGATTTTTTTATGGAATTTATGGGACTATCTTATTAGTAAATAATTAATTTTACAATTTCAAAATATTTATATGAATTTAATTATTCGCCCAAGAAGATTAAGAAGGTCAGAGGCAATTAGAGAGATGGTTAGAGAAAACCATTTAAATCCTGCAGATTTTATATATCCATTGTTCATTCATGAAAAGGACTATAAAGAAGAAATATCTGCAATGCCTGGAATTTATAGATGGGATATTGCTGGATTAGTAAAAGAAGTTTTCAGAGCTTGGGATCTGGGCATTAGATGTGTTGTCCTTTTCCCAAAAATTGATAATAGTTTAAAAACAGAAGATGGATCTGAGTGTTTCAATGAAGCCGGCTTAATACCTAAAGCCATCAGGATGTTAAAAAAAGAGATACCTGAAATGGCAATAATGACAGATGTTGCATTAGATCCCTATTCATGCGATGGACATGATGGATTGGTTGATGATAATGGGAAAATATTGAATGATGAAACTATTGAGGTTCTGAAAAAACAGTCTATTATCCAAGCACGAGCAGGAGCTGATTTTATCGGTCCAAGTGACATGATGGATGGTAGAGTTGGAGCTATAAGGTCGGCTTTGGATCTTGAGGGCTTTAGTGATGTAGGAATTATTAGTTATACAGCAAAATTCTCATCTGCCTATTATGGTCCTTTTAGAACAGCTTTAGATTCTGCTCCGAAAAAGAATAATAAGAAAATAATTCCTGATAACAAGTCCACATATCAAATGGATCCTGCTAATTCAAAGGAGGCTTTAATAGAAGCCGCATTAGATCAGTATGAAGGAGCAGATATCCTAATGGTTAAACCAGGTGTTTCTTATTTAGATATAGTTTATAGAATAAGTAATTTTACAAATAAACCTTTAGCTGCTTATAACGTTAGTGGAGAATATTCCATGGTTAAAGCTGCTGCTCTGAAAAATTGGATTGATGAAAAGGATATTGTTCTAGAAACATTACTCAGTTTTAAAAGAGCAGGAGCTAAATTAATTCTTACCTATCATGCTTGTGATGCATCAAAATGGTTGAAAGAAAAATAAAAACTCATTAAAAATGAAATTTTTGTTTATTCTAAATAATATATTCTATTAATTGTTTTGCTTTTAAATGGTACAAAAGGTGTTCAAAGAATTGGGCACATTGCACTTAGAGTAAAAAATCTCGAAAGAGCTAAGTCTTTTTATTTGGAATTAGGGATGAAATTAATTTGGGATGATAAAGATTGGTGTTATTTGGAGGCTGGAGAAGGCAAAGATGGAATTGCTTTGTTAGGTAAAAGTTATAAAGCAGCCGGCCCACATTTTGCTTTCCATTTTGAAGACAAAAAGGAAGTGGAAAATATTTATTGTGATTTAAAAAAATCTGGGGTAAAAGTTGCACCCATTCATGAACATCGTGATGGAACAGCTTCTTTTTACATGCAAGATACTGAAGGTAATTGGTTAGAAATGCTTTATGTTCCTGCAGGTGGAATTAAGTCAAATATTTGATTATTTTCTTTAAATGAATGAGAAAAGTCATTATAAAAAATCATTTGCATATAGATCACTATCTGAAGAATCTATAAGTCTTTTAGAGTGGGATACTTTGAAAACTCATCTTGCTTCTTTTGCTTGCACAAAAATGGGAAAAAATGCAATTTTAGATTTTGAAATCCCTACTAAATACGATATCTCAAAGAGACTATTGCAAGAAACTATCGAAATAAATAATTTAGAAAAGCATCTAGATAAATCGATTAGTTTTTCGGGGGTGTTTGATATCACAAAAAATATTGAGATTTGTTCAAAAGGGGGGGTAATTACTTCTTCTAATTTATATGAAATTGCCGAAACAATATCTGCTGCAAGAGAATTAAAAAAAATATTATTAGATAATGAGGAAAGACCGTTCATCTCGTCATTTTTAAATCGTTTAATTGATCATAGTCAAATTGAGAAAATTCTGAAAATTGGTATTGAATCCAATGGTAGAGTTTCAGATCGAGCTAGTCAAAACTTGGCAAGCCTTAGACAAGAATTGTTATCTAAAAAGTTAGAAAGGAGGTTATTAGTTGATAAATTTATTCAAAAAAATATCAATTATATGCAAGATACTACTATTGGTGACAGATTTGGGAGACCTGTTTTAGCTGTAAAAGTAAACTTTGCCGAGAGATTCAAAGGAATAATTCATGATTCTTCTGCATCTGGAAATACTATATATTTAGAGCCGGAATCTATAGTTTTAAAGGGTAATAAAATTGCTTCTATTGAGGCTAAAGTCTCAGGAGAAGAATTTAAATTATTAAAAGAGTGGTCACAAATTATTTGTGACAATTATAAAAGTCTTATTGACATGTCAGCTATTCTCTTGAGAACGGAGCTAGCTCTAATACGTTCAAGATATTCAAATTGGATTGGAGGTAATGCACCTGTAGTTGAAAATAATCCAATTGTTACTTTGATTGGTTTTTCTCATCCTCTAATGATTTGGGAAAATAAAAAAAAAGGAGCTTCGAAACCTGTTCCTATAGATTTTCATATAAATAGAGCCACCAAAGTAGTAGCTATTACTGGGCCTAATACTGGAGGTAAAACTGTTGCTTTAAAAGGTTTAGGGATAGCATTATTGATGGTTAGATCAGGATTATTTGTTCCTTCAATAAAAAAACCTATTATCCCTTTTTGTCCAAATATATTTGTTGATATCGGGGATGATCAATCCTTAGAAGGAAATTTATCTACTTTTAGCGGCCATATTTTTCGAATTAAAAATATATTGGAATCGCTTAAAAATAAAAAGGGCTTATCAGTTGTTTTGTTAGATGAAATAGGTTCTGGAACTGATCCATCTGAAGGTACTGCTCTTGCAATCGCATTACTTAAAGAATTTGCAAAAATATCTGATATTACTCTCGCTACTACTCATTATGGCGACATTAAGGCTTTAAAATATAGCGATAACAGATTTGAAAATGTTTCTGTTTCTTTTGACGAAGAATCTCTCAAACCAATGTATACACTTAATTGGGGATTGCCTGGCAGAAGTAACGCTTTATCAATTTCAAAAAGAATTGGAATTCATGAAAAAATACTTAATGAAGCGTCTAAATATTTAGAACCAAAAGAAGTTGAAAACATAAATAATATTATTAAGGGATTAGAAGAGGAAAGGATAAAGCAGCAAAATTCGGCAGAAGAGGCAGCTGAACTTATAGCTAGAACGGAAATATTGCATGAAGAAATAAAAAAGAACTATGAATACCAAAAATTGAACGCTGAAAAAATACAAGAAAGTGAAAGGCAAAAATTATCAAAACATATTAAAGCAGCTAAAAAAGAGGTTATTAATTTGATTAAGAGATTAAAAGACCAAAATGCAAATGGGGAAGATTCTAGATTGATTGGAATAAGGCTCAAAGAAATTGAGAACGAACATCTAAATCAACCAGTTACCACAAAGGCGATATCTTGGAGTCCTAAAATTGGAGATTTTATAAAAATTAAAAGTTTAAATAGTACAGGTCAAATAATAGATTTAGATGAAAAAACTAAATCTTTTGAGGTTAAATGTGGATTATTTAGAAGTACTTTATCAATTAATGATTTTGAAGGTATTAATGGGGAAAAACCCGATTTAAAAAATTCTAAAATTCAAGTTAATGCTGTAAAGGATGATTTTTCTTTTTCTAAAATTAGAACTAGTAAAAACACGTTAGATGTGAGGGGGATGCGAGTTCATGAAGCAGAAATAATAATTGAAGAAAAGATGCGAAAATTTCATGGCCCTCTTTGGATAATTCATGGAATTGGAACTGGAAAATTGAAGAAAGGTTTACGTGTTTGGTTATCTGGTTTAAATTATGTTGATAAAGTTGAAGATGCTGCAATTAATGAAGGAGGGGCTGGTTGCAGTATTGCGTGGATAAAATAAAATTTGTAAATATCTAAAAAATTATTTATAAACTTTTAAGTGCAATTTATTGATCAAGCTAACATTATTCTCAAAGCTGGTAAAGGTGGCAATGGGATAGTTTCATTTAGAAGAGAAAAGTTTGTTCCTGCAGGAGGACCTTCTGGAGGTAATGGAGGGAAGGGTGGTTCAATAATACTCATCGCTGATAGTAATCTTCAAACACTTTTGGATTTTAAATTTAATAGAGAAATACTTGCCAAAGATGGTATTAAAGGAGGGCCAAACAAAAGGACTGGAGCTTCAGGGGAAAATACAATCCTTAAAGTTCCTTGCGGTACCCAAGTAAGAGATATCCAGTCTGGCATTATTTTAGGTGATCTAACTCAAGATAATCAGAGATTAATTGTTGCTTATGGAGGTAGAGGTGGACATGGTAATGCATATTACTTAAGTAATGAAAATAGAGCTCCGGAATCTTTTACGGAGGGGGGAGAAGGAGAGATTTGGGAGGTGCAATTAGAATTAAAACTTCTTGCGGAAGTAGGCATAATAGGGCTCCCAAATGCAGGGAAAAGCACGTTGATTTCTGTTTTATCATCTGCACGTCCTAAAATTGCGAACTATCCTTTTACAACTTTAATACCTAATCTAGGTGTTGTAAGGAAGTCTGATGGGAATGGATGCCTTTTTGCAGATATTCCAGGTTTAATATCTGGAGCATCTAGAGGAGTAGGTTTGGGGCATGACTTTTTAAGGCACATACAAAGAACTAAGCTTCTTATTCATTTGATTGATGCAATTGCAGATAATCCTATTGATGATTTTGAGATAATTGAGGAAGAATTAAAAAAATATGGCAACGGTCTTATAGATAAAAAAAGAATAGTAGTTCTCAATAAAATAGAACTTGTAGATGAAGATTATTTGCGGAAAATCACAAAAAAGTTGGAAAATTTATCTAAGAAAAAAGTTTTTGTTATTTCTTCATCTTTACGAAAAGGCCTTTCTGTACTACTGTCTGAGGTTTGGAAAAAGATTTAAATTTTTGAAGAAATCAGTTTATTGAAAAAAATACTTGATTTAATAATAAAAATTAGTCATAAAGTATATACTGCCTTTAATAAACTTATGAATTTTTATAGTTGCTTTGATAAACAAGGAAAAATAATTGCAAGATGTCAGACCATCCAGGATATTGAAGTTTTAAAGAAAATGGGAAGACCGATAGTTGAAGTAAAAGAAATGAAGAATGAAGAATCAGTGGTCTGCTCATTAACTGGGAGTCCTTCAGATTTCAATATGGATTATTAAAAAAAAAAGGGCTTTTTAAAAGCCCTTTTTTATTTGAATTATGAAATATTAAAGTTTAATCGTCATAAACTAAACATTCAGGTTCATCTGGATTAGCGTCGCAAAATAATTCCAATGCATTAGGATCATGCTTATCTTCAGGATGATGAACCTTATAATCTTCAAGTTCCTTTAATTCTTCAGTTAAATGTCTGACCTTAGGAAGATTACCCTCTTCTTTTGCAGAGGCGATTTCCGATTGATCTTTTTGAATGTGTTCGTCAATGGATTTCATTTTGAGCTTTTCATACTTACGTAGACATCTATAACATAGTTAATTTTAATTGACTTTGCATTATCTATTAATAAGATCCGTGTTCATTACAACATCTAATTCATAAGTAAGTTTTGATTTTAAGATTTAATTATATAGCGTTTGATTGCATTATCTCCTTTAAAGAAGGGAGAATTGGAGTAATTTGACTCGGGTTTAAAGGAAAAATTGCTTTGTAATAGTCTGTTTTCCATTCAGAATCAAAACATGTTTCAGCAACATCAGTTAATTTAAAAAATTTTAATCTCCATTCAATAATTTTCTCAAAATCTAATAGTTCTTGTTCAGTACATTTAAAAAGTTTGCTATATATCAATTCCCATCTTATAAGTGTTGGGAAAAGGTAAATATCTGCGAAAGTCAACTCTTCTCCAAATATCCAATCCCCTTCATTACGGCTCATTATATTTTGAACCTCATTTAAAGCTGAGAAAAGATTTTTACTTGCTTTCTCATATGATGACTGGTTTCTGGCGAATCCACACTGATATACACCATCATTAATATTATTATGAATTAATTTTAAAAACTTTTGATTACAGTCTTGGATATTTAGTGTTTGATATTTCGATTCACTTTTTATTGAATTAAGTAATATTACTATCTGGGAACTTTCATTAGATAAAATATTTGCTTTATCGTTGTCAAAACCAATTAAAAGAGGTAAAGTCGCTCGGAAAATTATTTTTTTATTAGATTTTTTGTAAAGTTCAGAAAGCCTCTTAAATCCTTTGAAATTTTTATTAAAAATCCATTCACCATGTTCAACATCTGCTTTTAAAAAAACAACTTTTACTTCATTAGAAAGGTTTTTTATTTTATGGATGAGTAAAGTTCTGTGACACCAAGGACAAGATTTACCGAGCAATAAATAAATTTGTTCATTTTCTTTAATAATATTGTAATCACTTTTATTTGTTATTCCTCTAGGCCTTTTATAATTACCTTATGGATCTGATGGTGCAAAACCATCCATTAATTTTGTCCAAAACCAATACCAAAAGATTTTTGAGGCTTTAATTAAGTATTTATTTTGCATTAGGTTTTATTTTAAAGAAAAAATGACTGTTCAAAGAATACTTATCGTTTCAGGCACACATGGGAATGAAATTAATCCTGTTTGGGCTGTTAATCAATTTAATCGAGAGGAGAATAGAATTAAAAAAGGTATTGAGTATGAGTACATAATAGGCAATCCTATTGCTTATGAAAAAGGCTGTAGATATTTAGATGTAGATTTAAATAGATCTTTTAAAGAAAGTAAGAATTATCATCAATACAAGAATACTATCTATGAAATTAATAGAGCTAACTTTTTAGTGGATCAATTTGGAATAGATGGATCTAAACCCTGCCAAATTGCTATCGATTTGCATACCACAACTGCAAATATGGGAACGAGTATAGTTTTGTATGGGAGGAGATTTAGAGATTTTTGTTTAGCTGCATTACTGCAGAATAAATTTGGATTGCCTATTTATCTCCATGAAAAAGATAAAGACCAAACTGGATTTCTTGTAGAAGCTTGGCCTTGTGGTTTAGTTATTGAAATAGGAGCTGTCGCACAAAATTTTTATGATCCAAAAATCATAAATAGATTTTTAATAATAATTAGCTCTTTAAGAGAAGAGATATCTAAACTGCAAAATAAACTAATAGAATTGCCTAAGGAATTGATTATTCACGTCCATAAAGGGAGTATAGATTATCCAAGAGATGAAAAAGGAAATATTGATGGCTTGATTCATCCTGAAAGAATAAATCAAGATTGGAAAATGATTAAAAAAGGAGATCCATTATTTCTTGATAGCCACGGGATTGTCCATAAATATGATGGAGATCAGTTAATTTGGCCTGTTTTTATTGGCGAAGTTGCTTATAAAGAAAAAAAAATTGCGATGAGCTATACACAAAAGGAAGTTATTTATTTCAAAAATGAATGGATTCAAGAGTTTGAACGCCTTTAAATTAAGAAATAAGAACAATAAATTGCTAACAGCTAATAAGAATTGTTTATTTAACAGATAAGTTTATTTAATGTTTTATAATTTATCTTTTTATTAATACCTTTTAAGATTTTTAAATCTAAATTCTTTCGCTCCAATAAATAATAGCTCCAAAAGCCTCTAATTGCAGTCTTCTATTCTTAGCTTCTTTCACGGAAACCACCTCTTTTGATCTTTTGCCATTAAGAAGCCATTCGATTATTACCAAGTTAAATCCGCGATAACAAAGAAAATATTAAGACATAAAGGTTGTATTCTTCTTATTTTCAAAAAATAACTTTACTTACAAGAAAACCTTTTACACATTTTCAGCGATTTTGGTCTAAAATCATTGGAGCGGAAATTTTTATCCGTTTTTATTTACACGTCTCACTTTAGAGACATACTTTACGAACTCATGACAACTATTCAGCAGCAGCGTTCTTCGCTGTTAAAAGGTTGGCCACAGTTTTGTGAGTGGGTAACATCAACTAACAATAGAATTTATGTTGGTTGGTTCGGCGTCTTAATGATCCCATGCCTACTTACAGCAGCGGCTTGCTTCATCGTTGCATTCATCGCAGCACCACCAGTAGACATTGACGGAATTAGAGAGCCAGTTGCTGGTTCATTCCTATATGGAAACAACATCATCTCAGGTGCAGTTGTTCCTTCATCTAATGCTATTGGTCTACACTTCTACCCAATTTGGGAAGCAGCTACAGTAGATGAGTGGTTATACAACGGTGGTCCTTACCAGCTTGTAATTTTCCACTTCCTAATCGGTATCTCAGCATACATGGGAAGACAGTGGGAGCTATCATACCGCTTAGGTATGCGTCCTTGGATCTGTGTTGCATACTCAGCACCAGTTTCAGCAGCTTTCGCAGTATTTCTTGTATACCCATTCGGTCAAGGTTCATTCTCTGACGGAATGCCTCTAGGTATCTCTGGAACATTCAACTTCATGTTTGTTTTCCAGGCAGAGCACAACATTCTTATGCACCCATTCCATATGGCTGGTGTTGCTGGTATGTTCGGAGGATCTTTATTCTCAGCTATGCATGGTTCACTTGTTACTTCATCTCTAATCAGAGAAACAACTGAGACAGAGTCTCAGAACTATGGTTACAAGTTCGGACAAGAAGAAGAAACATATAACATCGTTGCAGCTCATGGCTACTTCGGTCGTTTGATCTTCCAATATGCAAGTTTCAACAACAGCAGAAGTCTTCACTTCTTCCTAGCTGTATTCCCAGTTGTTTGTGTATGGTTAACTTCAATGGGTATCTGCACAATGGCATTCAACCTTAACGGTTTCAACTTCAACCAGTCAGTTGTTGATGCAAACGGTAAGATTGTTCCTACATGGGGTGATGTTCTTAACAGAGCAAACCTAGGTATGGAAGTAATGCACGAGCGTAACGCTCACAACTTCCCACTTGATCTAGCAGCAGCTGAGTCTACAACAGTAGCTCTTACAGCTCCAGCTATCGGTTAAGCTTAAAGTTCTTAAATTTACAAGCCCCCTTTTTGGGGGCTTTTTTTTGTTTATTTATTCATTGAGTTCATATAATAGTTAGTAGAACTCAAACAATTTGATATTTCTATGAGTAGCAGTTTTGGAAAAATTTTTCGTGTAAGTACTTTTGGAGAATCTCATGGAGGTGCAGTTGGAGTGATTCTTGATGGATGTCCTCCAAAGTTAAAAATAAATATTGATCTCATACAAAATGAATTAGATAGAAGAAGACCCGGTCAAAGCAAAATTACAACTCCAAGAAATGAAGAAGATAAACTAGAGATACTAAGTGGGTTAAAGGATGGAACTACACTAGGAACACCTATTGCTATGATAGTTCGCAATAAAGATCAAAGACCTGGAGATTACAGTAATTTGGAGCAGGTCTTTAGGCCATCTCATGCAGATGGTACTTACCATTTAAAGTATGGAATTCAGGCAAGTTCTGGAGGTGGTAGAGCTTCCGCAAGAGAAACGATAGGAAGGGTTGCTGCAGGAGCCATAGCAAAACAATTATTGAAAACGTTATTTAATACTGAAATTCTTTCTTGGGTAAAACGTATACATGATATAGATTCTCAAGTTAATAAAGATAAACTTACTTTAGAAAAAATAGATTCAAATATTGTTAGATGTCCCGATGAAAAAATTGCTGCAACAATGATAGATAGAATAAAAGAATTACAGAAAGAAGGCGATTCCTGCGGAGGTGTAATTGAATGTTTAGTAAAAAATGTTCCATCAGGATTAGGGATGCCTGTTTTTGATAAATTAGAAGCTGACTTAGCAAAGGCCTTGATGTCTTTACCTGCTACAAAAGGTTTTGAAATAGGTTCGGGTTTCTCAGGCACCTATTTAAGAGGAAGTGAACATAATGATTCATTCGTAAAGTCTGATGATATTAATAAGCTAAAAACAATATCAAATAATTCAGGAGGTGTACAAGGAGGTATTAGCAACGGAGAGAACATAGAGATGAAAATTGCTTTTAAACCGACTGCAACTATTGGTAAGGAACAGAAAACTGTTGATGCTAATGGAAAAGAAGTATTAATGAAGGCTAAAGGTCGACATGACCCATGTGTTTTACCAAGAGCAGTTCCGATGGTTGATTCAATGGTAGCTTTAGTATTGGCAGACCACTTACTTCTCCATCAAGCTCAATGTTCAATTATGAAGTAATTAGTTTTTAATTAGATTTATAGTTTAGAAATTCAAATATCTTGGGATCTATGTTTCTATTTTTAAAACCCTTATCCCCAATTACTATAGCTTTATATCCCAAAGACTTATAAAGTGGTAAATCACATATGGATAGACCTCCAGCTGCAATGAAATCGATATTTTTATATTGCGATAAATTTATAGATTTATTCTTATCCTTTACTGGGTAAATTTTTATAATTTTACAATCTAAATCTATAGCTTCTTTAAGATCTTCTAAATTTTTTATGCCAGGAATTAATAAATGGTTTTTTGAATTTGAATAATTTAAAAGATCCTTATCCCAAAATTTCATCATTGAATATTTTAGTCCGATTTTTATAGATTCATCTATGGACTTCTTATTTATTATTGAAGCAGATCCTAAATTAACTTTTGGAAACTTTAATTTTAGGTTTGATACAAAATTGAACCAGTATTTATGATCAGCCCAACTTATTTCTATATTGCTTGCCCCTCCTTTTATTAACTTTTCAATTTGCCTTTCAACAAAGTCCCTATCTCTATCATTTGTATAAATATTGTGCGTTGGTTTTATTAATAAAAAAAAAGAAATTAATTCATTTTTAGAGAAAAAATCTACTTTGTTTTTAATATTATTATCGGATTTTATAAAATCATATATAGTTCGCAACTTTTACCTCAGAGCGGTTTAGTAAATCTTGGATATCTTCAGTGTCAATCGTTTCTCTTTCGATTAACATTGAGGCCATTTCATCAAGGACAGTTCTGTTTTCTGTAAGTACTTTTGTAGCTCTCTTATATGCTGTGTCAACAAGTTCAGATACTTCTACATCAATAGTAGCTGCTGTATCTTCAGAGAAATCTCTGGTGGCGCTCATATCTCGTCCTAAAAACATTCCTCCTTGTGATTGACCCAAAGCTACTGGCCCTATTTTGTCACTCATTCCAAATTTAGTGATCATTTGTCTTGCAACATTCGCGACCTGTTGCAAATCATTAGACGCACCAGTAGTTACTTCCTCTTCTCCATAAACAATTTCTTCGGCAACTCTACCTCCAAGCGCTACAGCCATTTGGTTTTGTAAATAGGACCTTGAGTAAAGACCAGACTCCATCCTCTCCTCGCTAGGAGTAAAGAAGGTTAATCCCCCTGCTTGACCTCTAGGGATTATAGAAACTTTTGCGACAGGGTCATAATCTGGCATTAAAGCCCCCACTAAAGCGTGTCCCGCCTCATGATAAGCAACAAGTTCTTTCTTTTTATCGCTTATAACTCTATCTTTTTTTTCTGGACCTGCCATTACTCTCTCAATCGCATCTCCCACCTCATCATTGCTAACTGTATCTAGGTCTTTTCTTGCTGCAAGGATAGCTGCTTCGTTTAAAAGGTTTGCCAAATCAGCGCCTGTAAATCCTGGAGTTCTTCTTGCAACTTTGTCAAGGTCTACATCTTTTGAAAGGGTTTTATCCTTTGCATGGACATTTAAAATTTGTAATCTTCCAGCATAATCAGGTCTATCTACAGTTACTTGCCTGTCAAATCTACCTGGCCTCATTAATGCTGAGTCTAAAACATCTGGTCTGTTCGTAGCAGCAACAATAATTATTCCAGAATTACCTTCAAAACCATCCATTTCAGTCAGTAGTTGGTTTAAGGTTTGCTCTCTTTCATCATTACCACCCCCCATACCAGCACCTCTCTGTCTTCCTACAGCGTCAATTTCGTCAATAAAAACTATACAAGGAGCATTTTTTTTAGCCTGTTCAAATAAGTCTCTAACCCTACTTGCACCAACTCCTACAAACATTTCTACAAACTCTGAACCTGATATTGAGAAAAATGGAACACCTGCTTCTCCAGCAACTGCTTTAGCCAAAAGAGTTTTTCCTGTGCCTGGAGGTCCCACTAAAAGGACTCCCTTTGGGATTTTGGCTCCAACTTCAGTGAATCTGTCTGGACTTTTAAGAAAATCAACAACCTCAGTTAATTCTAATTTTGCACCTTCTACACCTGCAACATCTGAAAAAGTTACTTGAGTAGATGGTTCCATTTGAAGTCTCGCTTTACTTTTACCAAAACTCATTGCAGGATTACCACCACCACCGCTGCCGCTTTGAGACCTCCTAAATAGAAAGAATAAACCTCCAATTAATAAAACAGGAAAAATTAAACTACTAATAGCTTGCTGCCAAGGATTAGATAATTTTGTAGGAGTAACAGCTATATCTACGTCGTTCTCAGTAAGAATTTTGAGTAAATCTTTATCCGGAGCCAAGTTAACTTCAGATCTGCTCCCATCATTTTCAACTACTAAAGCAGTACCATTATCTGGAGATAATAATACCCTACTAATTTCTTTATCTTGAACGGCTTCGATAAAATCACTATATCTAAGAGTTTTTGTAGCATTTTCAGTATTAGGTTTATCAAAAACAGAAGTGCCTATAAAAATGACTGTAATAACTGCTAGAACATAAAGTCCTACATTTCTCCAACGTTTATTCACGGTAATAAATCAGTATTAAATCTATAATACTAATAATAAAACAATATTAAGACTTTCTTAGAACATCTACTACACTTTTGAACGCAAACCATTCTGGTATTGGATCACCATTTCTTAGTTTTTTTCTAAATTCTGTACCGCTGAGTTTCATTACTTGATAATTATGGTCTTTTGCTTCTTCAGCAGTTAAGTAACCTTTTTCTTTTGTGTATACCAAATTTTTTGAAGGTACAGTTTTCATCATTAACTCTTCTGCACATTCATTAGCAAAGTTTTGAGCATCATACGGTCCATAAAAATCTTCACCAGTAGATGATGATTTACATCCAGCCATATCTCTACCAATTATAAAATGTGTACATCCATAATTTCTCCTGATAATCATGTGTTGTAGAGCTTCTCTTGGTCCTGCCATATGCATAGAGTAAGGTAAAAAAGCCCATTTTATTTTTTTATTAGAAATCTCCTCTTCTAATTTTTTATATGTCAAATATCGAACTTTTCCAGGTATGTCATCCTGTTGCGTTGGTCCACAGGTTGGATGAACCAAAACAACTGAATTTGAGGATACATTTTCTGAATGCAAAGCATTAGAAAATAATTCATAATGAGCTCTATGAATTGGATTTCTGCATTGAAAAGCTACTACATCAAAATTCGCAGGCAATAAACTTCTCACTTCTCTAGGTGTTTTACATGGAAAATCCCTATTGGGGAGCTCCAAACCATATATTTTACCTCCTAAGTAATACCGACCTCTCTCATTGAAAATCATTTTTACTGCAGGATGATCTAAGGAATTAGTTCCGTAACAAAATTTTGCTTCTATGGATTTATCTGGCTCCCATTTTGAACTTACTTCTAATATTGCTAATTTTTGTTTTTTGTAGGTAAGTAATAATTTTTTACCAACGTTGATTTGTGCACTATCGGTGTCTAATACAATTGGCAAACCAAAAAGTAAACCTTTTGAATCTCTATGGATTTTAATGACCGATTCATAATCTTTTTTATCCATAAATCCCTCGAGAGGAGAAAATCCTCCAACCATTAAAAGCTCTACATCACATGCATTTCTATCACTACATTCATGCTCATAAGAAACTTCAGAAAGTAATTTTAATTTATGTTCTTCATTCTGGATAATTAATTCTTTTAATTCTCCTCCATATGCAGGGATAAGACCTTTTGAATCCTTTTTAGATTCTTGTTTTAAGTTCATTTTATTATTGTATTAAGAAAAATTTAGAAAAAAAAAGGGCACATTAGGCCCATTTTTTTTATCTTATTTAGAATTAAGCTTTTCTTCCGTAAAGCTCACCAATTATCTTTACATCAAGAGGTTCTTTTGAACCCATATCTGTATCAGAAGGTTGGATTGCTACAAATGTACCTGCAAATTCATCCGTATCAGAATCTACATTTTCAATTGATAGTGTTACTACTCCAGTACCATTTACATCAACTTTAATATTTTCTTTAGCAAGTTCTTCATCATCACCACCTAAGGCAACAAGACCTTGTGCGTATTCAACACCAGTATTTTTAGCTCTTGCTTTTGGATCTAAAAAATCTCCAGTTCTATAATTAGGTGTGAAAGTGGCACCACTCACTTCTGTTCCTGGCTCAATTGATGAAGGTAAATCAGCTGTTAAATCTTTTGCAGAAAAAGCAAATGGGACCTCTAAGCCACCAGGCGTTAGAACAGTTATTAATTGAAAATCAATCCCACCTTTTTCGATAAAAGTTCCTGAGTCGATATCTCCATACACCTCTGTGACTGTAGTGTTATTTCTAGGGCTAATAATTTTTGTCGCAACAAATTCAGCTTCTTTTCGTTTAGAGCCAGGAACTTTTACATAAACTTCTGTAGGGTGCATACATATACCTTTTAAAGAATCTCCATTTCCTAATGATATTGATCCAACAAGAGATGAATCTAATGAGGGACAATCATTAGCTTTCCCTGTATTTACAACATCAGTAAACTGAGCATTTCCCCTTTCTGAGAAGGCATATGTTTTATCTGGGAAGAAAGCAAAAGTTAAACAAAGAGAAATAACAAAAGCTAATAAAGAACGAATGCTCATAATAAAATTTCAGTAAAGTTCTGTAACTGCTGGTAAAGGATTACCTTAAAAATGTTCAGTACGGATATTACAAGAAAAAGAACCACAAAAGTTAGTTTTTTGTATCCTCGAAACAACCCGTAGCTTTTTTGAATTTTTTTTAAAATCAAAATCATTTTAAGATATAAGACTATTTTTAATGATTAAGATTACAAAAAAATACAAATATCACAGTTATGAATCATTTATTAGTTGAAATAATTTGATTTATTAAATTGTTAGCCAATTCAATTTTTGATGTTTTTTCTATATGACTTTCCATATCTTTTTTATCAAAAAGCCAGCCTTCATTTTTGGCTAAGGGACCAAATCCTTGTTCCTCGATATCTATAGGATTTGCAAAGAGGAGATCACAACCCTTCAGTATTAATTTCTCTTTAATTATTTTTTTTGCATTTTTCATAGGACCTGTAAATGCACAAAAGCCAACAAAAATTTGATTTTCTTTTTTCAACTTACTTATCTCACTTAAGATATCTGGAACAAATTCTATATTTTTATTATTAAAAAATTTTATAAATTTATTTTTTGGAATTTTCTTCGAAGTATCACCTAATATTTTGAAATCTGATACTGCAGCATTCATTATAAAATAATCACATTTCGAAACTTCTTTTTTAATTGCATTTTTTAATTCATAACTATTCTCTATTTCATGCATTTTGATACCCTCATTTATATCCAATTTATTTTTTAAAGGACCATGTATGTAATTTACTTTTGCGCCTCTAAATCTTGCTACTTGAGCAAGCATTAATCCCATAGTTCCAGAACTATTGTTTGTTATCTTTCTGGCGGCATCAATTTTTTCTGAAGTACAACCACCAGTAATTAAAAACCGTTTATTTAATAAATCTCTGTAGAAGGGTTTTTTATTTTGTATGAGTATAAAAGTTAAGGCTAAATGGATTAAATCATTGGAAGGTATTTTACCAATTCCAATTTCGTCGCAAGCAAGAATTCCATTACAAGGTTTGAGTAGTAAAACATTAGAATAGTCTTGTAAATTTTGATAATTTTTTTGAACAGCATTATTAAGCCACATCTTAGAGTTCATGGCAGGTGCAACAATAATAGGTTTATTATTTGCTAATAAAATACTTGAGATTAATCCATCTGCATTACCCGTGACCCACTTTGAGAGAGTTGTGGCTGTTAAAGGAGCAATTATTAAAACATCAGCCCAATTGCATAAATCAATGTGTAGTGGACTTGATTGGAGATATGACCATTGATCATTATCTAATATGCAAGGGTTCCTACTCAGGATAGATAGAGAAGCTGGTTGAATTAATTTTTCAGCATTTTTAGAGACAACGCATTTAATGTCATAATTATCCTTAAATAGTTGACTAACAAGTAGAGGGATTCTTACTGCAGCAATACTTCCGGTTATTAATAGAAGAACTTTAACTTTTGATTCCCTAGATTTAGTTTTCATCAAATGGTTCCTGATCTAGGAGATGAATATATTTAGTAGTTAATTCAGGCCTATTGATTGCTAAAGCCCTAAGCAAATGCCAATCTTGTAATCCATCAAATGGTGTCGCATAATTTTCTTCTTCTAATCTTGTAGCAAGTTCAAAAGTCATTTCCTCATTGAACGAATTAACAAGATCTTCACTTATTTTATTATTTGATGCAGGGTTCATATTTTGTACACATCAATATAATTTTATAATATAACCTTAAGTAATTATTATTCACTTGTGAGTTAAATACTCTCAAAAGTTTAAAAAATAATTAATAATACGAATCTATTAAAATGATTGTATTTTATTATTGGAAAAAATTTTCAAATCCTCCTTAAGAAGAAAAAGTTCTTTAAAATGAACTTGTCTAAATTTGATTATGTCACAAACAAAAAAAGAGCAAGTAGTTAGCCATTTGCGTTATTTAAGACAGGAATTAAGAGAAATGCATCTGGGAATTCAAGATGATGGACTATTCCCTGAGCCCGGTGAAATACGGGGAATGATCGCGCAAATGGAAGCTCTACTTGAATTAATTGAAGGTAATCCTAAAGTTAAACCAAATTCTGAATAGATTTTAAAACTTAGTTTAGATTCAAAATGGCTTATAAACCTCAAAAGACTAAATTTCAACTCTTAATTATTGATAATTTTGACACTTTAAGTAAATGGGCAATTAATCCTTGGCGTAGGTACTCTTTAGCTTTAATTGTTATTCTGATAGGATATTTTTTCGGTAGTTCACTAGGAATGATTAGTGCAGTTGTTGAATTAATTGATCCAATAGGTGCCTTTTTATCGGTTTTATTTATTGAAATTCTGATTCAATTTAGACGAAGATTACGTTTTTATAAGGAAAAAAAATTATTAGTATTATTAATAGATTCTCTAAGGTTAGGATTGTTTTATGGTTTTTTCACTGAAAGTCTTAAATTACTCTAAATTAATTTTTTTTATATTTACTTAAAAGGTAGAGCAAAGCCATTCTTGTAGGAATACCATTAGAAACTTGATCATTAATTAAGCAATTTGGATATTCATCAACTATTCTGCTGCTAATTTCAATCCCTCGATTAATGGGGCCTGGATGAAGAATAGGTATATCTTTATTGTTTTTAGATAGTTTCTCTGGCGTCAAACAATAATTTTCACTATAAGATTTGATACTGCTTAATAAATTTTCCGTCATCCTTTCCTTTTGTAATCTTAAAACAATTACTGCATCAGCAGATTTAATAGAGTCTTCTAGAGACCTGGAAATTGTAATAGAACCTCTTGAAGGTATTGGGTCTTTTATTTGATTTGGGGGCGAACTGCTTACAAAATTAGTAAATTCTTCAGGGATAAGTGTTGGTGGACCACACAAAATGATGTTTGCACCAAAGGCTGTCAATGCCCAAATATTTGATCTGGCAACCCTTGAATGAAAAACATCCCCTAATATTAAAATTTGTTTAGAATTTAAAATCTCTGGTTTTAATAATTTTGGAGAAAAGAATTTACTTAAGGTGTAAAGATCTAGTAATCCCTGACTTGGATGACTGTGTAAACCATCCCCAGCATTAAGTACTGAAGTTTTTGAATTAGAGGCATCGAGTTTTTTGGAAATTTCTAAGGGTACATGACTTGATGAATGTCTAATGATTAAAATATCAGATCCCATCGCAGCATATGTTAATGCAGTATCTATGAGGGTTTCTCCTTTGCTTAGAGAACTTGAAGAAGGAGAAAAGCTTTGTACATCTGCAGAAAGCCTTTTGGCAGCAAGCTCAAAGCTATTACGAGTTCTAGTACTTGCCTCAAAAAATATTGATGTTATTAAATTTCCTTGTAAAGCAGGAATTTTTTTTGTCCCAGCATTATTCAGTGATTTAAATCTTTCAGTTAACTCAAAAACTGATTTGTAGTCATCTAATGAGAAATTTGATAGTGAAAGTATATGTTTGTGAGACCAATTCCCCATTATGTTATCCAAGATGAATTATTAATTGAATTTTTTAATTTAGGATTTTTATCTCCTTTTCGCCTTTTACTAATACTTCGACTCCCCTTTAGATACCAACGCCATTTTATATTTTTTGCTTTACTAATGCCAATTCTTGTTGTCTGAATTAAATCTTTATTCTCTAAATATTTCTCCCCTTTTGTAACCCATAAATATTTATTATCAAGAATATTGAAGGAGTTTAATTTATTATCTA
>QCRE01000004.1 GCA_003212005.1 Prochlorococcus sp. AG-459-M13
TTCGCCTAATAAAGATTGCAACTAATACTGTTTTGCTGAAAACTATTTTAAGTCACCCTATTGTTTGTTAGATTAATATAAATACTGAAGGTTTTAATTTGTCTGTAGATCGTGAACTTTTGAAAGAAGTTACTCAGGAACTTTGGAATACTGTTAAAAAACTAAGGCCAGAAATTGATAGGCAAACACGCCTTCAGCTTGTTTTAAAGGCTTTATTAACTATTGGCGATCTGCCAGATCAAATGCAGGCAGCAATGGTAGTAGGTGTTTGTGCCGAAATGGATAAAAGCGATATTGAAAATATTGATTCTAATTCTAAGACTAAAGAAGAAAGTGGCTCTAGTTCCGTTGATACTTCTACGGGAAGAAAAGTATTTAGAAGAAGTTCAGCCAAATAGATATACTAAATAAATTTACCCTTTGACTTTTTTTGATTCACTTTTGGATGCCTTAAGAAATAGAAAATAAGAAATTACTATTAAAAGTGGTACGAAGATAGAATGCAAAGTCATCATCAGCTCAGTCTGACTCATCCCAATAAGACTTGAATCACTTGGTAATTGCTCTGACCATGTACCAGCTAAGTGCCAAGCTTGAGGAATAGATAAGAAAAACATATAAATCTTATAAGTTAAAGTTATGTTCAGATAAAGAATATCATCATAAAAAAGAATTGCTTTTTTTCTTCTTATTTCTTAACTAAAGATCTTTTGAATTGCTAATATCAAATATTTTTAAAGATCTATAATTTTTAGAAGATTTTTATATTCCTTCTTTCCAATAATTTTTTCGGCAGCATATGCTCCACTTGCTGAAACTGCAGGAATACCTATTCCTGGAAAAGTACTTGCCCCACATGTAAGTAAATTCTTAACAGGTGTTGTACATCCAGGAAATAAACCTTGTGCAGCTGATAAGGCTGGCCCGTAGCTACCGCAATAAGTATTTGTAAACTTTTCATGGGTTAAGGGAGTTCCAAGCAACTTTATCTCAATTCTGTTATGGATATCAGGAATTATTTTTCTCAAAGATTTTAGAAATATTGAACACCTTTCTTCTTTGAGATTTTTATAAGATAATTGACTAGCGTTTAGATTCTGCCATATTTCCCATGGTTCATTTGCAGGTGTATATCCATGAAGGACATGTTTGCCCTTTGGTGCCATAGTATTGTCTAATACAGAAGGTATAGAGAAAACGGCTACGTTTCTTTCTGCAGTAATTCCTCTCTCCCAATCATCAACGTGTATAGCATGAATGGGTAAATTTTGAAGACCAGAGGCATCAAAACCTAAATGAATATGAAGGAAAGAACCACATTTATTTATATTTTTAGCCTTTGGGCTCCATTTTTTTGTAAATTCTCTTGGAATTAATTTTCTGGAAGTCCAAGCATCAGTATTCATTACAACATAGTCTGAATTAAATTTGCTCCCATTTTCTAAAGTTACACCTGATGCAATATCATTACTGAAGTTTACAGCCTCTACTTTAGAAGAAACTATTAATTCACCTCCATTTTTTTTTAAAGCATTAACTAAAGCTTTTACTATGCTTTCACTTCCTCCTTTTGGATATTCTAAGTAAGATTCTGGTTCAAACCATTCATCAAATAAAGTTGCCATCGCAGCAGAATTTGTATCATGCATTGGCATCCCACTTATTAAAAAACTCAGTAAATCAACCCAATTTCTCAGAAAAGGGTCTCTTAAGTGATTGTCGACGATATCCCCAAAACCACCATTAAGTTTTGATAGTGAACTTAAATTTGGTAAGAGTTTAGTGGCTAATTTAAGAATTTTTAAAAAATTCATTGTTTCAGGTGAACTCGATAGGAGAGGGATTTCACTAACTATTTGACTAATAGGTTTTATTGCTGATACGAATGAATCCCATTCTTCAACTGATTTATCCCCTCTTAATAAATCTATTCTTTTTCTAAATGGTTCTTTTCCTACCTCTAAATTAAATTGGCCTTCAGGAACACTCACATGCCATCCTTGATATTTTAAAAGTTCTACCTTTTCGTCAAGTAATTTAAGTATTTGTCCTAAAGGATTGGTAGTAGGCCATTTACCAATACCACTCCACAATGAAGGTCCAGATTCAAACTTATAACCTTTTATACTGAAGCTGTGAGCAACCCCACCGGCCTGATTATGTGCTTCTAAAATTAGAACTTTCTTACCTGCTAGAGCTAATATCGAACCGCAACATAAACCTCCTATCCCACTCCCAATAATTATCACATCATATTTATTCATCAAAAAATTAAATTAATGAATAAAAAATTTAAGCTTAAACAAATGTATTTGTGGTTGTTGTGATACTTAGAACAACTGCAAGAAAGAAAATATATGGAACTGCCTTTAGTGGTATATGTCTTTGCCTTTTAGAAATAAAGTCCATTTTTTAAAATTAATTAATGTAAAGATATTAGCGTAAATTTGTTACGAATGTGTGTCTGCTCTCGATTTTTTTAGAAATATTTTGAAATAAAGAAGAAAATTTATTTCTTCTTTTATCGAAACCTTATCTATGATTAATGAAAAAGATTAATTAAGATGATTCTTGAGACAAAAAAATTACCGCTATATAATGAGATAAAAAATTTAGAATGTATTTCTAAAAAAGATGGTAGTGGTATTGGATATAAAGATTTAATAGGAACTTGGAAATTTAATACTGTATGGAAGAAAGGCTCTGAAGAAATGGACAATATATCAAGTGCCATTCTTCAAGTATTTTCAGCACAATTAGAACTAAAGAAAAATTCTCAAAATGATAACGATAATTTTAAAATAAAAAATTCAATTAGTTTTGGGATATTGACTATTATTTTTTGTGGACAAGCATCACTAAAAGGTAAGAGACCTCTTTTGCCTTTTTTCTTCGAAAACTTCATAATAAGTATAGGAAATTATAACTTAGTTAATAAACCTTTAAAAAAACCAGAAGAAAAGCAAATGCCTTTTTTCTCTCTAATAGCTTTAAGTAAAGAAAATAATTGGATGTGTGCTAGAGGAAGAGGAGGAGGACTTGCGATTTGGACTAAGTCTTAATCTTTTAGTGATATTCACCAGGATGATCAACTTTTCTGACAGTAACTTTACCCACTTTTTGACCATTAAATCTTAAAAGATCATCACCAGAGAAAATATAGCCAAGTCTTTGGGCAATAAGTGCTACATCATCTGCAGTTGAAGTTGAAGTAACCTCTTTTCTTAAATTATCTTCCGACTGTATTTGGTTTAAAAATTTTCTTATTTCAGAGAAACTCATCTTAAAGTTTAAATATAATTTATATTAAAGCCTTATAAAAGGATTAAATTGTTTTTTTGTAATGATCACTAAAACTTAATAAATACTATATTTAATATATGACTTATTTATTTTTGTATGTAATTGGAATAGTTTTGATATGGTGGGTATATCGTGTCGGTTGGATTGAAGCTTTAAAAACAATTATAAAAGTTTTAGTTCCTTCAATCCTGATAATTTTATTTAATATAAAAGCTGGAAGATTACTTTTCAAAAATCCTTTGGTTGGATTATTGAGTGCTCTACCAACTTCAATATTTATTTATAGAGGTTCCCTTCCAGTTGTTGCATCTATTAATAACTGGATTGACACTAAAAGAAGCAAATATGAAGATTCTAAAGACGTAATTGATACAGATTCAGTTCCTCTAGATGATTAATATTTTGATCTAATCAAAACCTATAAATAATTCTTTGTGTACTACAAGAACATCAAATAAAGATGTTCCATGACTAGGACTAATTGGGATATTATCAACATTAAGCACCTCTGCACAAATTAAATGGCCGTCCCATCTTGTATTATATTCACTTGTTTGAATTGACCAATCAATTACTTTTTTAAAGTGCTCAGGCATCTCTGATCCAATTTTCCTGCATATTTGACAAAGATTTGTAAGAAGAGGTGGTTTGGATGGCCTTTTTAAATCTTTCACAAGACTTGGTTGAGTAAAAACACTGGTGTATCTGATGTAATTAATTAATTCATAATCTTTATTTGAAAGTTCTGCTTTATTTAATGCGATTTCAAATTCTTCTAAAGGCGTAATTGGTCTCTTAATTATTTTATTTATCATTATCATTTGATTGTGATAAATCTTTTTCCTCTGATTCTTTCATTAAATCTTCAAGTTCATTAGTAATCTTATTTCTAGGAGTTTGAGATAAATCTTCTCTCTCTGGCTCATTCATTACTTGTTCAATCTCATTCTGAAATTCATTAGATGCCTTTTTAAGGCTCTTTAAGGTTTTACCAAGTTGTTTTCCTAATTCTGGTAATTTTTTAGGACCAAAGATTAATAGAGCTAAAATTAATATAACTGTAACTTCTGGTAAACCTACTCCAAAAATATTCATAATAGAAATCTCTTAATTTATTATTTAAACTTATTATTTAATATAATGAAATTGTTTTAAAATATCTTTTTATAAAATAGCTTTGTTACTCTTTATAGAATTTTTTGAAAAATAATAGTAAATATTATTCCCTTAAAAAAAACTAACCAAAGTAGTTGATAATCGCTTAGATTTAATTTTTTCTGGTACCAATTAATAAAAATCTTATGTTTTTTGATAATGTTTTTGATTAGTCTCAGAATTCTTCTAAATTTAGTCTAATTTTATATCAAAACTTTATAAAATTGAATTTAATAAGTATTTATTTTTATTCATAAAAGAAATTAAAAATTTTTTTCTATATAACTTTTTGAAGGACTTTTTTAATAAAAATATGCTTTCTACAAATAAATTCATGATAAAAGTTGGTTTTAACTTTCTGTAAATCTTATGAAGATCTTCTTAATTGCTTCTATTTTAATTCCCTTTTCTTCTCCAACTTATGCAGTAACTACAAAAATGTTTAAGGTATTGGATACATGTGCTAGGTATAGGCTTAATGAGCTTAATGCAAACGAAGCAATGGAAAAATTAAAGTTAAAATCTCAAAATACTTCTCAAGTTGCGTCAAAGGAGATAGTAGGTAAATATTGTTCTGTTTTTACACCTAACGAAAAAATAAAATATTAAAAATTTTTTATAGTGTGATAATACTATTTGTTTACTTAATATTTATTAAGGAATAACTTTTTTCTTATTTTATTTACTTTCTTTGCATTAGTGATTTTTAAATTAAAAAGAACCCCAAGAAATAATACAAATAATAAGAGAATATAAACTATTAGTTCCATGAGAATACTCTTTTTTTTTACGTTAATAAAAATGAATAATTTTTTAGTATCTTTTAAAACAATGCAGGAAAATTTATTCGAAACTTTGTTGTCATTGTCACAGAAAATTATTAATTACCTCTAAGATATAGTTTTATTGAGATTATTTTGCAGATTGGTGATAAGGTTCCTCAATTTTCTTTGCTAGATCAGAATGGAACTAAAAGAACAAGTAATGGATTAAAAACGCCTTTAGTTTTATTTTTTTATCCAAAGGATGATACACCAGGTTGCACTATAGAGGTTTGCGGATTTAGAGATAAATATGATCTTTTTAAAGTTCTTGGTGCGCAGGTTTGGGGAGTAAGCAATGGAAGCACTTCAAGTCACTTGGCATTTGCTAATAAAAATAAATTACAATACCCTTTGCTCTGCGATAATAATGATTCACTTAGGAAAGCATTCAAAGTCCCAAAAGTACTTGGTTTTATGGATGGAAGAGTTACCTATGTAATAGATAGAAATGGATTTATTAAACATATTTTTAGAGATTTGTTAAATGGCCCAGAACATATAAAAGAGGCTATAAGAGTACTGAAGGAAATTCAAAATCAGTAAATTAATTATTAATAAAAATCTTTTACATATATCTTTTTGCTAATAAAATATTCCCTAGAATTAAATACTAAAAAATGAGAAAAAAAATTATTATTTATCTTAGATAACAGTATTTTTTTATGAATTTGGTTAATTGACTTATTTAAACCATACTTTTTTAGAAGATGATTTAATTTGTTCTTCTTTCAGGTTAGCTATTTTAACAGCTTTTTTAAAAGCTAAATTAGCCTCTACTGAAGTTATTATAGATATGAGAAACAAGCCTGAAATGCCAATTAATTGTTCTATTTGAGTAGTTTCTTTATCTCCTTGCAAAATTATTCCAATTGCAATCCATAATGTAACTGAGCCTGCAGTTAAAAAATATGGTAACCATCTTCGCTGATAAAGATAACCTGAACCTAGACCTGGTACGATATTTAATAAAGAAGCAATTATTCCACTTGAAGAGGCAAGTACTTCTTCAGTTGAGATTTTATTCATTTCTAGTTAAGTATTTACTAGATGAGCATTTATATATGCAAAAGAGATAACTGCACAAATTACCCAACTGAATGGTAAAAACATTCTTATTTTTTCGTTTTTATTTTGCATGTTATATATTATGGTTTAAATTAAATGAATTCGTGGTTAAATAATCTAATTAAAGAAAAAAAAAGGCGGGCTTTTAACCTGCCTTTTTATCGAATAGTTTTATAAAGCAATTTATGCTTTCTTTTTTGCAGTAGAGAGAACTTTAAGTTCATTCTTGACTTTTTTTTCTCTTTCTTCAAGATGCTTTATTTGTGATTTAAAGGAATCTTCAAGTCTTTTTCTTTGGGATACGATTTCATCAAGTTCTTCTTGATGATGATTTTTCTTTAGTTGTTTCATATCGCTATCAGAAATAACATATACTGGTCGATATGTGGGAGTTTCAAAAAGAACATCAAACATTGAATACATAGTTTCCTTTGTTTTAAGTACAAACTTAATATCTTATATATTTCTAAATCTTGTAAGGATACAAACCGAAGAGATTGATACGGCAAATACACCGAATTTCGGTTTACCTTACTAGACCGTTCAGTATTTACCGATCTAATTAATCAATATTCTTAAATATAAATTTCTTAAAAAGAAGTAAAAATAAATTATGAGTTTATTTAATAATAGATTTTTAAATCTATTATCTTATAAAAGTGCCTTTTGGATATAATTTGGATATATTTGTTCTTTGTATAAGTTTTTGTTGCTTTAGGTCATATTCATATCTTCTTAACATCATCAAATAATTTGTGAATCCAAAAAGTATCAAAAAAATAATAAATTCAAAACCTGCCTTAACGCTCATCTTTTTATTTTCAACCTTTTTAAATATTGCAAATTTTGATTAAGAAAACATCAGTATTTTTATCTAATTAATACTATTTTTAATATTTAAAAAAATTTATTAATTAATTAATAAAGATATAAATTAAGCATAAACATTTAAATCAAATAGGTTTTAGGATCTTAAAGAATAATTAATTAGCCAAAAAATTTAAAGGCTTAATATTTTTAATTAAAATTTTTATTATTACTAATTTTAGAAATATTATTTTTATAATTGTGATAAATATAAAACAACATAAATATCAATAAAATAATTCCATACATACCTCCTAAGGGATTAGTATTGATAACTCCAGGACCTACTAACCAAATAGGAGCATCTTTTGAAATTTCTATTAATCCATTATTGACGAGGAACCATATTCCTACAAGACCTCCATGAAGTCCAGCACAACCCCATAAGCAATTATCATCTTTTATTCTTATTAATGCTAGTAAAACACCAAGTAAAAATAGTCCAAAAAGGATACTTACCATTTGCCAAAAAGGAATATTAAATCCTATATGAACAAAACTAAATATAAATGATTGAGAAACGCAAGCCTTTTTAAATCCGTATTGATTTTTTAATTCTTCTAGAAGCCAACCCCTAAATATAAGCTCTTCTGCAAAACCAATTCCAATTATTAAAAGTAAGGCATTTAATAATATCTGAGATGATAATCTACCTGTCCAATAGCCCCATCCATTGCTTATTAATGGTATTAATATTAATAACAATAAAATAATTGCATATAAAAACCCTTTGATAAAATAAATAAATCTTTGCTCCCTTTTATCATTTATATTTATACCTAGTAGTATCCATGTTTGATTTAATCCCCAGCGTATTTCAAACCATTTGGGCATTGAAATAACAAATAATAAGAATGTAAAGATAGTACCTATTAAGGATATATTTTCCTTTTCTACACCAATTAATAATAAGGGGTTTGCAATAAGCCAGCCAAATAAATAAAGTAAAGGCATTAATAGAATTATTGACACAATTTTAGGTCTTATAAGCAAGAATTTTTTATATATTATGTTTATTGAGTGGAACAAATAATTCATCTTTTAAATTTATTCTTATTTTTATATATACATAAATAGAAATCAATTAAGAAATGTTGAAATTATTTTAGAATTTTTCAATATTAATGTTGTTAATTATAAATTAATCTATTTTACTATAGTTTCATTAGGAAGAATTATTCTTTTTTCTTTTAATGAAAAGTTTTCTGGGACTATAAATTCTTTTTTTGAAGTTGATAAAAAGGAGGCCCACCATGAAAAAGTGCTATTACTTAGTATTGCTAATTTTGAAGATCTTATCAGATTAAAATCATTTTTAATTGTACCTGAATTTATCATTGATATTTTTAAATCAATAAAATATTTTTTTATTTCTTTTAAAATTTCTTTTCCATATTTCTGATCCTCTGAAATTAATTTGAATGAGCTATATCCCTTTGAGATGGCATAGGTAATTGATTTTATATAGTATTCTAAATTGCAAATATTTAAATCTGATATTTTAAGGAAATCACTTCCCCTTAAATGAATAACTACATCATTATTGCAAATTTGAATATATTCTTGATTTAATTCAATTGGGATTACTTTCAATTTGCTAAAGGCGTCCTTAAGACTGGAATATGTCCATTTTTGATTAAAATATCCATCTAAAAATAATATTTTTTTTTCATAATAACGATAATCTCTTGAACAAAAATTTCTATCATTAATACCTATGATTGGTATATAACTACCGAATCTTAAAGCTGCTGATGTTTTGGCTATAAATTTATTTAATATATTTATATTGTAAGAATTATCATAATAAAGCCAAGTAGGTTTTTCAAAAATATAGTTTAAACAATTAATTCTTTTAGGTATATGAATATCTCCTAAAAAAGAAATTATAACTTTTTCTTTGGGGTTTCTATATTTTAAACATGCAGCTGTTTGGAATAGTTGATTACCTAATCCACCTACCATTCTTGAAAAAATCATTTTAAATTTCCTATAAGGGATTTAATTTCTTGATGTAAAAAAATTAATTTTTGGTTTTTAATAAGCAAATTACTATAAAGTATTTGTATGTAATTATAAATAAATTGAAAAAAGATCACTATTCTGGAGAAGAGAATGAATTTTTATTTAATATCGTAGTGCCTTTATTTAATGCAGAAAAATATATAGAAAAATGCCTTAACTCTATAATTAATCAATCTTATAAAAAGTTTCAAGTACAAGTAGTTGACGATTGTTCAGGTGATTCTTCTTATGAAATAGCATCCTCGATATGTAAAGATCATAAAAATCTAAAAATGTTGAGGAATCCCAGAAGAATTGGAGCATTAAATAATATATCTAATCTTCTTAGTACTAAGATTAAAAAGCCCACAAAAACAATAGATTTGATAATTGATGGTGATGACTATTTATATAGCGGCGATGTCTTTCATATTATTAAAGAAAAGTATATTCAAACTAATTGCTTAATTACTTATGGTAGTCACATATCCTCTAAAGGCGTTCAAGGTAAAAAATATCCAAGATTAGTTAGAGAATTTAATTTATTTAGAAAGTACTTTTGGTACGGTTCGCATCTAAGAACATTTAGACATGATTTGTGGTTAGCTATTAATCCTAAAGACTTACTAAATAAGAATCAAGAATTTTACTCAGTAGCCTGGGATTTGGCAATTATGTTGCCTATGCTCGAAATGGCTGGCAATCGACAAGAGTTTATAAGTGATGTCTTATATGCTTATAATGATAATAACCCTATTAGTGATCATAGAATTAGAAGAAAAGAACAAATACAATCTGCAAGAGAAATACGACAAAAAAAAATTTATAGGAAGAGAAAATTTTTTTAGATTGTTTAACTATCAATGACTAAAAATATAATAAATATCTATATTAATTTCTTTTTTATTCCTACTCTCAAATTTTTTTAAAATTAAATAGTATAAATTTTACTAAGTTGCCAAATCATAAAATTAATGTTTACTTGAGTTATATATTTTATTAGATGAAATGGAACTTAATTTCAAGACCTTAATGTTTACAGCATTATCTCCAATACTTATTGTTGCAGCAATTCTTGTGGTTTATTTATTTCATTAATTTCAATTTTTTATCTTCAATTTTTTATCTTCAATTTTTTAGGCTAACTATTTTTAAGGGTGAATAATCCCTGCTTTTTCTAAAACAAAGGATAAAATTGCAATGACTGCCATTATTGTAAGAATTTTGTTCTTCTTGATGAAGTCCATAATATATAGATAATTAATAGTTAGTGGTTTTTAAAACTTAATTCTATTTTCGCTTAAAATCATTTCCTGCCATTTGCCATTAGTATATCCAAATTATACTTAATACTGTAATTATGCCTTGATAATCCTTAAATACGTAAGAACAATCAATACAATAAAATTCTCTTATGAATCAAAAAAAAAGTAAATCAGCATATTTACTGATTTACTTGAAATCCAAATAGTAGTAATTTATAAATGTTGAGTTAGGAGGCAATCTAAATGATTGATAGTCCGCCTGAAATTTAGCAAATTTACAAATATAGGAAGCGTATTCCTGATAATGGGATTAATCGAAAAGTAAAGTTCAATCAATTAGTCTGATAAGACTTCGCTCTATAATTACCAGCGACAAAAGGGACTAAAATTATCGATAATAATCCCCTAATTCACGTATTTAAAGATCATGATTAAATAATCTTTATATATGTATCAATTAAATCCTGTAAGTGGGAAATAAGAATTTTAAAAGAGGCCTGTAATTATAGGCCTCTTTTTTTTAGGTTTTTATAATCACATATATTTTTTATAAAATAATATTAATTTTCTAATTAATATAAAATATATAAATGGAAGAAAAAAAATTATTCCCCTTCATAGAGCCTAGGGAAAAGGGCTTTTTAAAAGTAAGTAAAATACATTCTATATATTGGGAAAGATCTGGTAACCCATATGGTAAAAAAATATTAGTAATCCATGGTGGACCTGGAGGAGGAAGTCAGCCAAGATACAGAAGATATTTTAATCCAGAAAAATTTGATATTATTCAATTTGATCAAAGAGGTTGTGGCTATTCAAGACCTTTTTCAGAATTAAGGGAAAATACAACAAGCGATTTAGTAAGTGATATTGAAAAATTAAGAGTAAATTTAAAAATAGATTCTTGGCATTTATTTGGGGGTTCATGGGGTTCTACTTTAGCTTTGATTTATGCAATAAAAAATCCATCAAAAGTAAAAACTATGACCTTAAGAGGAGTATTTTTGTGTAGAAAATTTGAACTATTATGGTTTTATCAATATGGTGCAAGTGAGATATTCCCAGAGGAGTTTGAAAGATATATCTCTGTAATACCTGAGGATCAAAGGGATAATTTAATAGCTTCTTTTTATAAATATCTAACATCTAAAGATATTGAACTTAGATCAAAAGCTGCATCTGCCTGGACAAACTGGGAGCTTTCTACAAGCCATCTCATTAAAAGAGATCTTAATGTTGGTAAAAGTAAAACTAATTCCTTTTCAGACGCTTTCGCAAGAATAGAGTGTCATTATTTTATAAATAACATCTTCTTAGAAGATGATTTCATTTTGAAAAATACAAAGATAATAGAATCTATACCAACTAAGATAATACAAGGAAGATACGATATAGTTTGTCCTGTTAGGAGTGCTTGGGATCTTAATAAAAAATTAATAAATTCAGATTTGATTATCGTGGATGATGCTGGTCATTCTATGAGTGAAAAAGGAATCACAATAAAATTATTAGAGTCAGTTGAAAAACTAGAAAGATTTACGTAAATTGATAAAAATAATTTTAATGTATTTATAGTCCATTTTCTTCAATATTATTTGCAATACTTCTTAGTAATTCAACAATTTCAGAGTCATCACATTCTGTATCCTCTTTAAGTAAGATGCATTCATCTCTTATACTTACATTAGTACTCCACCAAATTCCTGAACTGTTGGTATCATCCCATTCAAATCTGTCAGACATTACTTCTAAGAATTAACTTTTATACATTAAAGCCTTGGATTAAGGATCGTGGATTTCTCTTTGTAACTTATTTAACTTGGAGATTTTAAAAATAAAGTGCTTATTTTTTTTAGGGTTTTGGAAGGCTTTAAAATTTATATTTATTTTTAAGACTTAAATTTATAATTCAATTTTTAATTCATATTGATGCTCTACTTTTAGATTGATATCTTTATTTTTAGGAAAGTTTTTTCTTTTTATTAATTGCTTTCTTCTAGAGCCGTGTTTTAAATAAACTTCTTTTGAAATATCCCAATAACCTTCCTTTTGAGTTATTTCCTGAATCTTTTTTCTTGCAGTTTTGGTTGTTTGTAAGAGGTCGATTATTGGTTTTGTATATTTAGAATTTGCATACTTAATTGAATTAAATTTTTCCATCATCCATGGTTCATGTATAAAATTCTCTGGATAATATTTTAGCTCGGGAACCCATCTTCTAATAAAAGTACCTTTAGGATCATGATCTTTCCCTTGCTTAATAGGATTATAAATTCTATTTATATTAATAGAGGTTGTGCCTGATTGCATTTGGCATTGATTCCAGTGAATTCCAGGCTCATAGTCAATAAATTTGCTTGCTAAAACCGAACCTGATTCTTGCCATGGTATCCATAAGTTATAACTTGCAAAAGACATCAACATTGCACGCATTCTGAAATTAATCCATCCATTAAAATTTAAAGATCTCATACAGGCATCTATGAAGGGAAAACCTGTTTTACCTTCACTCCATGATTGGAGTAAGAAATTATCATTTTTTCTAATTTTATGGAAATAGGGATGAAACTCTTTAAATTCTAATTCAGGCTCACTCTCAAGTTTTTGAATAAAGTGACAATGCCAAGTTAGTCTACTTTTCAACATTTTGGAATTATTATTATGATTTAAATTTGCTTTATGAAAAACCTCTTTTAAGGATATACATCCCCAACTTATATAAGGCGAAAGTCTTGAACAGCTATCGAATGATTTCTCTGGGCTTGAAATATCTTTTGAATAAGAATTCAATTTATTACTAAAAAAATACTCCATTCTTTTGAGACCATTTTCTCTACCACCTTTTAATCGACCTTTACATAAGTCGTTCTTAAAACAAAAGTAATCATCTGAAGGTATTAATCCAATATCAATTTCCACATTATTAATTTTTGATGGTTCTATAAATAAACTTTTTGCCATATTTTTTTGACATTTCTTTGACCAATTATTTCTATCTATATTTCCTCTGAATACAGAAAATTGTAAATATTCTTTCCAAACAATTTGTTTCTTTGAAGCCCAATTCCTTACTTCTTTATCTCTTTGGTAAGTAAAATAGTCACCTGTTTCTTGATGACTATAAATACCTTTTATGTAGAATTTTTTAGATATTTCGTCAAAAATTTCAATAACTTTGCCTGTTCTTATTATTAAAGGCTGACCAATCTTTTTTAGAGAATTTCGCAAATCTAATATGCTTTCTTTACAAAATTGCCATTGCCTATCTGAATAGGTTCTTTGTAACCAAAGTTCCTTTTCTATTATATATAAAGGAATTATATCTCCATCTTTTAAAGATTCCGTAAGAGCTTCATTATCAAATATTCTTAAATCTTTTTTAAACCATAAAATATTTATATCTTTCATTTTTAAATTTTATTTCTATTATAAAAAAATAAAATATTTATTTGCTCTTAATTAAATTACTTTTTTTGGAATAAGTTTAAAAACTCTTCACTATCCATTCAAGAAAAACTTTTTTCTTTTATAGATTCAATTACTTTTGTGAAGTATCTGTATTTCATTTGGAACTCACTCATTAGAAGAATAATTCGCCAATATTTTATATGAAACCTTTTTTGTATTTCATCAAATTTTTTTATCAGTTTTTTTTTATTCCCTTTGATTACTTAAATATTTTTTTCCTATCCACTCAAAAATATTTTTAACTTTCCCATTTATTTTGCCGTTAGTTATGCATCTTTTTATATATGGTGCGTCTCCATTTCCTAATTCAAAATATTTTTCAGGAGACGGGATTGTGCAATTATGAAATCTCTCAGCATAATTTTCGATTAGTTTTATAAAATCAATCCTGCTTACTAATTTTAAGTTCACGCATAAACATAAATATACCGAATGAAAAAGCAAGTGAAATTAAAAAAGTTAGAGGAAAATAAATTCCCCATAATTTCAATTTTAATCTTTTCCCCTCAGCAACATAAAATATAAATATTGATATAAGAAGAATAACTGTATCTGCAGATATAAATCCAGAAGTAGGCGTTATCCATGCGTCATCAAAAAATGCAGTTCCTATTTCTATAACAGAACCATGAATATTCCCATTCCTTACTAATTGAATAAATTGAAGAATAAAATAAAATGGCCAAATTAATCCTGCCAAAGAAGTTCCCCCATAAATTGTAAGTCTAATTTTTGACCACATTAGTTAAAGCTTAAAATATATTTATAGCTAGAATCAATAAATAATTGATGTATAAAATAATTCATATCATTAGGAGTTTTTGATGAGAAATTAGAATATCCTTTATACACTTCTGGAAAATTTTTATTAATACTAATTTTTTCAAAATATACAAAATTATGTTCCTATTATTTTTAAATTTGTTTAAAATCTTCTATTTGTTAGTCGAATAACTCACATCTCAATTTATGACTATCAGCTATAAAGGAATAATAAGCGAAAAATAGCTATGACTAAAATTTATTTTATTGATATTATTCTTTCTACAATGGGGGTATTGATTTATTTACTTGGTCTAAAGAAATTATTATTTAATCAACCAACAACTTTTCAAGATTAATAAAGGATGAAAACAAATAGTAAAGAGATGCCTATTGAAATTGGTATCAAACGACTTTCTTTATTAAAAGAAAAAGGATTAATAACAGAAGAAATATTTTATGATGCAGAAGAGTTATTGCTCAAAAGTGAAATCGATATTTGTAATAAATAATAACTTCATTAAAGTTTCTATTAATAAAAATGAAATTTAATCTTCTAGGTAATTAAATTAAACCTTAACTGATTAAATTTATTAAAATTATAATTATGCAAATAACAAATAAATTATGGGAAAGTAATTTTGATCTTGCCTTATTAAGTTTAAATTCAAAATTTGTTCAAGGTATCAAAAATGGAATTTTGCCAAAAATAATATTTCAAGAATATGTAGCTCAAGATTACTTTTTTTTAGAAAGTTTTTCTAGAGCATATGGTTTAGCAATTTCTAAATCTAAAGATAAAAATTCAGAAAAGGTCTTAATTCAACTTTTAGAAGGAGTATCAGAGGAGTTAATACTTCATGAGACTTATGCAAAAGAATGGGATATTGATCTAACAAATAACTTTATAAAACCTGCTACTAAAAATTATACCGACTTCTTAGACGAAGTTTCTAAAAAACAAAGCGCTGTAGAGATAATGTTTGCAATGACTCCCTGCATGCGTTTATATTCTTGGATAGGTAAGTCATTATCAAATAAGGTTTTAAATAATCCATACAAAGAATGGATAATTACTTATTCTGATGATAGCTTTGATAATTTAGCGAAATCTCTTGAAAATCTTATTGATTCATCTAAAGAGGCATATAATATTAATAAAGCAAATTTTTTATATAAGAGAGCAATGGAATTGGAATTAGAGTTTTTTAATGCTTATTCAAAATTCTGATTAACGCAGAATGTTTAAATTTTTAAAATAGTTATGTATTCAAAAATTGCACTTTCGATTGGTGGTAGTGACTCTGGAGGAGGAGCTGGAATTCAAGCTGATCTAAGAACTTTTATGGCATTAAATGTTCATGGGTGCTCTGCAATTACATGTGTAACAGCTCAAAATAGTTTGGATGTAAACTGCGTTGAAGCCGTAAAAAAGCATACTTTGATAAGCCAAATTGATACTGTATTTTCAGATTTTAATATTAATGCCTTAAAAACTGGAATGCTGCTAAACGAAAGTATCATTAATTATACAGCTTCAAAATTAAAATATTATTCTATCCCCAAAATTATTGATCCAGTGATGGTATCTAGAACTGGGTCTAAATTACTTGAGGATACTGCAATTTCTGCGTATAAAAAATTACTTTTACCAATTGCTGAAATAGTTACTCCCAATATTTTTGAAGCAAACATTTTATCAAACTTGGATATCAAAAATAAGGAGGATATAGAGCTTTCTGCACAGAATATTATTAAACTTGGAGCTAAAGCAGTTTTAATAAAAGGTGGTGGATTAAAAGATATGCAGGGTAAAGATTTTTATTTTGATATCAGCGGAAAAAGAAAATGGTTTACTAATAAATTTGTAAATACTAAGAATACACATGGAAGTGGCTGTACTTTAAGTGCTGGAATTTGTGGTTATAGGGCCTTAGGATTTGACCTAATAGATTCAATTAAAAAAGCAAAACTATTTATTGAAAGATCTTTGGAGAAATCATATAAAATTGGATCTGGTCCTGGACCTCTTGGACATTACCAATAAACCTGCGAAAATTTTTTGAAATAAAAAAAAAGAAAAATTTTTTCTTTAAAGGTTTATTTAAAGATACTTTTAAAACCACCATTTTTTATTTAGTTTTTTTAAAAATAAAATTTCTTCTGTTTCCCATCCACCTTCTAACCATTCAAGATGTTCTAATAATAAAGACTCACTTTCTCCTTTTGTTAAATGACCTAATCTGTTTGCAATCCCATCAAATCTTACTTTCATCAACTCTTCAATTTTGATGTTATTCATAAGTTAAGAAACTAATTTTATCTAGAAAAACTTGAAAGATTAATAATGTCAATGAAATTATTAAATTTTTATATTTAAGAAAATCTAAATGGTATTAATTGTGACTATTTAGAGTTGATAGTAATTAAGACTTATTCTCATAAAATATATTACGAGTTAATTTGAAAAATAATATATCTAAATTTTTATGAGAAATGAAGAAAAAACAACAACAAAAACTGTTGTTAATGTAGGTTTTTGTGAAAGTACTTCTGAATGGCTTAATAGAATAATGACGGAATTAGCGGATGAAAGTAAGAATTTTGTTGATTTATCTGTTTTGTGTGCTTAATTTAATTTCTAACATTTAAAGTTTGGGATTCTACATAAGGCTTCCCTTTTTCCCCATTAGAAAAACTTATAGATGTCATTTGAATTAACTATTTTTTAAGTATTTATTCGTATAGCTGACGACAAAAAATGTGGATAAAAATAACTAACTTGATAAAAATTATTTAACTATGCAACCAATTTCAGAAGAACTTTACAAGAAATTAGTTAAAACTTCCAAAAAATGAAAAACATTTTCTTTTATTTTTTAGCTCTTGATATCGGGGTCATAATCGGTAAATTTAATTCTACCGATAGCTTTAGATATCATTTAGGGCTATTTAACTAAAAGATTTTACAAAAAGTAAATTTGGATAAAAAAAGTTCAGAAATTATTAAACAATTTAAATTATTACCTCATCCTGAAGGGGGATGGTTTAAGGAAATACTGCGAAGTGATAATCATGTAATGAGGAAAGATGGTGAAAAAAGAAATAATATAACAGCTATATACTATATGCTCCTTAAGAATGAAATAAGTAGTTGGCATAGAGTAAATTCAGCTGATGAAATATGGATTTATCTTAAAGGCGCACCTCTCAATTTATGGTGTCTTGATGATGGTAATAAAAAGTTGAGAAAACTTAGGTTAGATTCAAATAATCCTATTGAAATGATTCCATCTGGATATTGGCAGGCAGCTAAAAGTATAGGATCATTTACTCTAGCTAGTTGTTGTGTAGGCCCTGGCTTTGATTTCTCAGATTTTCAAATGCTAAGAAATTTAGAGCCTTCTTTAAGACCAACTAAAGCTTTGAAAAAACTTATTTAATGAATAAGGATGCTATAAAGACTATTGGCAAAAAACAGACTTCAAGAGAAGATACTCTTTTGTTTAAGGTAAATGAGGTTGAAGGATTAAAGGAGACTCTTGATAAGGATTTTTCAGAATGGTCTGATTTTGATTGCTGGGACAATATGGGTGCACAACAATGGATTTTTTCAAGAGCTTTGGATGTTTATCGTGGTAAAAAAATAGATATTAAATGTGAATGCTGTGAAGTTATTGACTTAAATCAAATTGAAATAAAGAACATATCTAATCAAAAATGCCATGGGATGAAAAGTGCATATATGATCGAAAATATGGTATCTGAAATTGGTTTAGCTAAAAAAAGAAGAGAAAGTGATGGCACATATTCAGCATAATATCTTATATAAAAGATTTTTTAATCTTTTTTTTTAGGAATCCTTTTTTTGCCTTTAAGAATCATCAGTAAAGGTAAACCTATAATCATAAGGCTGCCATCTATTAATAAAAAAGTATTCAAATTCACTTATCCATTTTTCTAGAGTCTCTCATCTAAATGGTATACCCTTTTTTACTGAATCTTTTTTCATTTCATCGATTTCTTTCCTGACTTTGTAGTAGTAAGCCAACTCTTCGGGATCATCGGAACCCAGACCATAATTCATTGTCGCCGCAAGATATATTCTATGCATTCGGTACGTGGATAATGCCATAAAAAAATTAATCATCTTCAAGCATATCTAAATTATTTTTCATTTGCTTATTTCTCTCTTACCAAGAGAAGTAAATTATTTTAATAATAAAAAGTTATGCTCTAATTTCTACTCTAATTCGTTTATATTTATTGATCTTGAAAATTTTTGCGGTAGTTGGCTTTAGGGCTATGCCCTCGTCGGGACTTGAACCCGAGACCTCTCCCTTACCAAGGGAGTGCTCTACCGCTGAGCTACAAGGGCAATTTTAAAGTGGGCCGGGTTGGATTTGAACCAACGTAGGCAGAGCCAGCGGATTTACAGTCCGCCCCCTTTAACCACTCGGGCACCGACCCCCACCATTTGAACTTATCAGTTAATGGTCACTTTGTGTGAAAATGTTTTGGTTTTTTTGTTTCTTTCTAGATAGCATTTAGAAGAAAAGACTTAATTACTGATGAATATTCTTTTGATAAATGGGCCTAACCTTAATCTGTTGGGAATGAGAGAACCTGAGATATATGGAAATAAAACCTTAAATGATATTGAGAAAGACTTAACCAAAGTTGCTCAAGAAAAAAATGTTAACCTTGAATGTTTTCAAAGTAATCATGAAGGTGAAATAGTTGATAAGATTCAAGACTCGGTTAAAAGTATCCAAGGAATATTAATAAATGCTGGAGCTTTAACTCATACATCAATTTCTTTAAGAGATGCTTTAATTGGATCAAAAATTCCATTTGTAGAACTACATATCTCAAATATTTTTAGCAGAGAAGAGTTTCGTAAAGAATCTTTTCTTACAGATAAAGCAATAGGAATAATAAGTGGATTTGGTTTTACGAGTTATTTCCTTGCTCTTGAAGGAATAATTGAATTCTTAAATTAATAAATTTTTAGTAAATGCAAGTTGAATTTAAAAGGCCTTCTTTCTGTATTAAATATTTATCTTCATTAACCTCAGATGAATGGATCAATCTTGCTTTGTCAAATCCAATAGATATGCTTATAGACCATGCTAATTGTGAAAGAAAAGCTGCAGGAGTTGCTATTCAATTAATGTTTAGATATCCCTCTGAACCAGATCTGGCTGAAGTTTTGAGTCCAATAGCTAGAGAGGAATTAGAGCATTTTGAGAAAATACTCTATTTTCTCAAAAATCTTGGTAAATCTCTTAAAGCCTTAAAGCCTCCCCCATATGGAACTGAATTGTCCAGGATTATAAGAAAGGATGAACCTAATAGGATGTTAGACAGTTTCTTAGTAGCAGGACTCATAGAAGCTAGGAGTCATGAAAGATTAAGTTTACTTGCATTAAACTCTGAACTGGAATCTTTCAGGCGCCTTTATGAGTCTTTACTAGAAAGTGAAGCAAGACATTTTGGTATTTATTGGAAATTAGCACAGAAAAAATTCTCAAAAGCCAAAACCTTAGACAGGTTAAAGGAATTATCTAAAATTGAGTCGAAAATCCTGTCTCAGACTTTTTCTATGCCAAGAGTTCATAGTTAAGTAAATATTTAAATTAACTTATGGGAATTCACAAGATTTTGAAAAAATTTATTGGTTTTGAAACTAATTTTGCTTCCTTAACAATTGTTGGTGTTGGCCCTGGAGATCCCTCTCTTTTAACCATCTCTGCAGTAAATGCAATTAAAAAGGCAGACGCTATATTTTTCCCAATTTCAAATGATGAAAAAAATAGTTTTGCAGCGGAGATAGTTAAAGAACATATCAAATTTAAGAAAAAAATACCTATCATTTTTCCTATGGCAAGAAAGGAATATGATCCTGAAGAGATATGGTTAAATGCAGTAAATCAGATTGTCAAATATTTAGAAAATAATGAATCAGTTGTATTATTGTGCTTAGGAGATACTTCACTTTTTGCAAGTTCTTCAAATATTTTGAGAATAATAAAAAAGAATCATCCTAAAATAATTACTAAAACCATACCAGGGATTTCTTCAATAGCAGCAGCAGCAGCTTTTAGCGATTTTGATTTGGTGAAAAAAGATGAGACTTTGATAATAAAAGAATGTCCTTCTTCTGAATCACAATTAAAAGCTCTGTTAATTCAGGGTAAACTTAGCAAACAAGTATTAGTATTAATGAAAGTCGGGAAAAGATGGAGTTTTGCCAAAAAAATCTTACAAAAGGAAAATATCATTAATAAATCTCTAATTGCTTTAAATGTTGGCATGCCTGATCAAATTATTCAAAATGCATCAAAGTATAATAGGGAAATAATGCCTTATTTCTCTTTGATTTTGATAAGATTCTAATTGAATGCAAGAAAAAAATACTCTTTTATTTCCAAAAGAATTATCTTGGCCTTTAAGTAAAAAATTGCTATTTTTAATTCTTAGTGACCTAGTTAGTGATGTTTTTGTTTGTGAATTGATTTGGGAGAGGCTTTTTTACACTAAACTAAGATCTAGAGATGGTTGGATATCTAGCGAATATACTCCTACCTATTGGTCTGGAAAATATAATACCGCTCCTGAAATAATTTCAGAGAGAGGTGCCTCGATTCATTTAACACGCTCAATACCAAAGGATCATAAACAGAATTTAAAAAAAATCCTTGATTTTAAAGGTTATAAGATCAATGAATTGTATCCAAGGAGAACTAGAAGGGCAACTGCAGTTAATTGGTTAATTTTTTGGGGAATTGAATCTAACTCTAAGTTAAAAGATTATGATAAGTTACCAATAGTATCTTCTCCACCTGATAGTCCAATACATGGGCATAAAGGAGATCCTGAAATAAAATAATTTGTTTAGAATAAAAGATCGCAATGAGGGTATAGTTGTATTAGATATAATTTCCAAGAGGCATAATTGACTCTTCCATCAATAGCAATAATCGGAAGACCTAATGTTGGGAAATCTACCTTGGTTAATAGGTTATGCCAAAGTAATGATGCAATTGTATTTGATAAGCCTGGAGTTACTAGAGATAGAACTTATCAAAATGCTTCTTGGGGTGGGAAGGAGTTTCAAGTCGTTGATACGGGAGGGCTAGTTTTTGAAGACGATAGTGAATTTCTTCCTGAGATTCGTAGTCAAGTTTTTTTAGCATTAGAAGAGGCTTCTATTGCTTTATTTGTAGTTGATGGAAATCAAGGAGTCACGGACGGAGATTTATCAATAGCAAAATGGTTGAGGAGTTCAGCTTGCAAAACATTTGTTGCAGTTAACAAGTGTGAATCTACATCTTTGGGGATTTCTTTGGCCTCTGAATTCTGGAAATTAGGATTAGGTGAACCTTTTCCTATATCTGCGATCCATGGCTCTGGAACAGGAGATCTTTTAGATCTTGTTATTGATGAGCTTCCTGACGATTTTAATACTGAGGATCAAGAAGACAAAATAATGATGTCGATTATTGGAAGACCAAATGTTGGGAAATCTAGTCTGCTAAATGCTATTTGCGGGGAAAAAAGAGCAATAGTTAGTGATATAAGTGGGACTACGACTGATTCAATAGATACACTTATCAAGAAAGATTCCCATCTTTGGAAAATAGTTGATACTGCTGGGATAAGAAGAAAAAAAAATGTAAAATATGGGACTGAATTTTTTGGGATAAATAGGGCATTTAAATCTATTGATAGAAGTGATGTTTGCGTCTTGGTTATCGATGCTATAGATGGTGTGACTGATCAAGATCAGAAATTGGCAGGGCGAATAGAAGAGCAGGGTAGAGCATGTGTAATTGTTGTGAACAAATGGGATCTTGTAGAGAAAAATAATTCCACAATCTATCAAGTAGAGAAAGAACTTAGATCAAAATTATATTTTTTACATTGGTCAAAAATGATTTTCATATCAGCTTTGACTGGGCAAAGAGTTGAAAATATATTTGAGCATGCTTTTAGTGCTGTAACACAACATAGAATGAGAGTCACAACATCAGTTGTTAATGAAGTTCTGAAGGAGGCTCTTGGATGGAAAAGTCCACCAACAAAGAGAAGCGGGAAGCAAGGAAGAATTTATTATGGAACTCAAGTGAAAAACCAGCCTCCAACCTTTAGTCTTTTTGTAAATGACCCCAAATTGTTTGGAATAACATACAGAAGATATATTGAAAGACAAATTAGATTAAATCTTGGATTTGAAGGCTCTCCAATAATTTTACTTTGGAGAGGGAAGCAGCAAAGAGATCTAGAAAAGGAGGCATCAAAAAAGAATATTAAAATTATTCAAAAAGATTAATGAATATTCTTACTAAATTTTCTATTGGACAATATGTTGATGGGAATAGAAGTTGGTTAAGAATTATTGACAGTAGATTAAAGATAATTGCAGTAATGATTTTTTTAATTACTCCAATTTGGGCAGGTCCATTATGGAGATTAAGTTTAGTTATTTGTTTGATCGTCCTTACTTTTGCAAGTTTATTACCCTTAAGAGTTTGGTGGAGATCATTAGTCTTTCTTTTAGGTTTGTCGTTAATAATTGGATTTCTATCATTAATAGCTTCTTCTGATATTCAATCTTTTGATAGTCCTATAAGAGATCCGAATGAATTGGATTTAATTTTAGAAAGTAAGGGAAAATGGAATATTTTAGAAATTCCTTCTAAAAAAATTGCATTTATAACTCTTGGTCCATATAACTTATCTAGGAAAGCCTTTGAATTAGGAATAAAAACGTCAACTTTAATTTTTACGGTGATTCATAGTGTGAATTTGATGCTTCTCACTACATTACAAGAGGATATAGTCTGGGCATTAAGTTGGTTTATGAATCCTTTAAGAAAAATTGGATTACCTATTGATAAATGGCTTTTTCAATTATTATTAGCTCTGCGCTTTATTCCTTTAGTCCAGGAAGAATTCCAAAATATACTCAAATCAGTATCAGTAAGGTCGATAAATCTAAGAACTTTAGGATTTAAGAAATCTATTAATGTTTTATTAACGGTATTTGAAAGGCTATTTTTAAATATATTCTTAAGAATCGATCAGGGTGCTGATTCATTACTTTCTAAAAAAGATATCCTCATAAAAACAAATAGATTTAAAACTTTTGATAAAAGAAATTATCTAACTATTATTTTTAATTCATTATCGATATGTTTTATTTGCATGGCAATTTTTCTTAGAAAACAGTATGGTGCATTATGAATAACATAATATTTAAGTTTGAGTTCAGAGCGTTATTTAAATCATCCAACATTTGGAATGTTATATCAAGTTTCTCCAGGGATTGAGGGAAAGGATATTTATGCGACTTTATACGCACAAAAAATGTTTTTTTTAGTAGAGATTAAACAGCGAGAAGTTTTTTTTGAAGTTATACCCTATTTAGATGCTCGAAGTCAGTCTGAATTAAACTTGCAAAGAGCTAGAAGACAAGGATCAGAAGATTTTCAGAAATGGGATAATTTATTTAGACAAACTTTTTTATAAATTTGGAAATTTCAAATTACTATCAAATAAAAAAGAAATTACCTCTTAATGTAAATTTACTTGCTGTTAGTAAGGGTTTTAGTAGTCAGGAAATCAAAATTATTAATAATGAAGGACAAAACGATTTTGGTGAAAGTAAATTTCAAGAAGCTATTGAAAAGCAATACTTACTAAAAGATTTTAAAAATATAAAGTGGCACTTTATTGGCAGAGTTCAAAGTAATAAAATAAGAAAAATAGTGCAAAATTTTGACTATATACATTCTGTAGACTCATATGAGAAGTTATTAAAGATTTCTAATGTTTCGATTGAGGAAAAGAAAAATCCATTAATAATGTTGCAAGTCAAATTTAGTGATGATCCTAATAAAGGAGGCTTTAATACTGAATTATTGTTAGAAAAATGGGATCATATTAAGCAATTAAACAGTGTAAAAATTTCAGGCTTAATGACCATTAACCCAAAAGGTTTGAGTTCAAAGGAAAATTTCAAACTATTTAAAAAATGCCGAACCCTTGCAGATTCGCTAAATCTTTATGATTGTTCAATGGGAATGTCAGGGGATTGGGAGGAGGCGCTTGAAGCAGGGTCTACTTGGTTAAGATTAGGATCAAAAATATTTGGTAAAAGATCATATTAGTCAGTAATTAAATATTTTTTATAAAAATCTTGCTTATAAACTTGCGGTATACAATAACAAACGTTATTTAAGTATATGTAGTTTATACATTCATAATTATGGATGTATTATTACTCAAGGTTTTTTGGCCTTAGTTATCAATTTCAAGAGGATTTAAAAGGTGTCACTTATTTCTAAATTAAAAGCGGTTGTAGCAGGTGATGATTATTTGGATGATGACTTTGACGAGTTAGATTATGCATCAGAGGATGAATTGAATGGTGTAGATGATTTCAAACAAAATCAGAAAAACTCGAGTGCTCTTTCCAAATCGAATCCATTTGATTTTATGAATAATAGATCATCAAATGTTGTAGGAATGCCTGGTATATCTAAATCGTCCTCTGAGGTCAGTTTGATGGAGCCCAGAAGTTTTGATGAAATGCCTCAAGCCATTCAAGCATTAAGAGAAAGAAAAACTGTAATTCTAAATTTGACTATGATGGATCCTGATCAAGCACAAAGAGCAGTTGATTTTGTAGCGGGAGGTACTTATGCAATAGATGGACATCAAGAACGTGTTGGTGAAAGCATTTTTCTTTTTGCTCCAAGTTGCGTAAACGTAACAAGTTCTTTCCCAGAGGAGGCTTCTCCTTCAAACCTTTCAAGCAAAAGGAAATCACAATATAATCTAGATACCAATACAACTCCAGAACCAGCTTGGGGCGAATCTAAATTATCAGCTTATTCTTAATTAATCTTTGACTAGAAATATCGCAGTTATTGGTTTTGGAAATATTGCAAAAGCTATTATCACGCCGTTATTTGATAAAAAATTACTAGATCCAAAAGATGTTTATTGCTTAGTAAATACAAAAAAAAGTTTGGAAAGTATTAGAAAAGGCTATAACTATGATATTAATATTTTTCAAGCAAACTCAAGAGATTCCAAGATTATATGGGATTGTGAAGTTAAGCTTCTCTCTGTAAAGCCTCAGCAACTTAAAAATATAATTGAAATAGAAAATAATAAAAATAATAGAGATTTATTGGTGTCTATTTTGGCGGGTGTTTCTTTAGAAAAACTTAATAGAAAGTTCCCAAATCATAAATGTGTAAGGGTCGTTACTAATATCCCGATAACAATTGGTAAAGGATTAACTGGAATTGCATGGGGAGATGAATTAAATGCAGATCAGAAGCAATTAATCAAAAGATTATTTGAAAATTCAAGTAAAATTTATGAGTTACCTGAAGATCTACTAGATATTTTTTTAGCATTAACGTCTTCAGGCCCTGCGATAATTGCATTGATTATTGAAGCTTTAAGTGACGGTGGTTTAACTGGTGGATTGCAAAAAAAACTTTCTGAAGAACTAGTAATGGAGATGATTTTAGGTACTGTTAATTTGATAAAAGATACTAATATAACAACTGCTGAGCTTAAGAATATGGTGACTTCTCCAGGGGGGACAACAATATCAGCACTTAGGGTTTTAGAAAACAAGAGTTTAAGATCTGCTTTGATTGAAGCAGTAGTATCTGCGAGTAATCGTAGTAAGGAATTTCGTTAAGAATTAAATATTTTCTATCAAATCTAAGTAAAGTTTTTCCAAGGCTTCGATGTTTTTTTTAATTGTATATCTTTCAATTACTCTTTTACGTCCTTTTTTCCCAAGAGCCTTTGTGAATGATGGATGATCTACTAAAATTGGAATTATAGTTTTTAATTGAGTTACAACATTTTCTGTAGATATAACAATACCTGCTCCATTATCTAAAACTTCACCATCAGCTCCAGCATCAGTTGCAACACATGCTGTACCAGTTGACATCGCCTCTAAAAGTGACAAAGAAAGTCCTTCTACTAAACTTGGTAAAAAAAACACCTCTGCTATTTGCATAATTGCTACTCTAGTTTCCAAGTCCATTTCTGCTCCCCACCAAATTAATTTTTCTTTACTTAGGTTCGAAAAACTATTTTCCAGAGTTGGCTTCATTGGACCGTCCCCAACAATTACTAGTTTGCAATTATTCGTATTTGTTTGACGCCAAGATTTTAAAAGTGCTTCAATATTTTTTTCGTTGGCAATTCTGCCCATATACAAAAAGATTCTTTCATTTCCCAGTTTGTTTTTTACTTGATCATGTTTTTTATTTTTTTCGTAAAAAGGTTTCCAAATATTTTCATTAACTCCGTTTGGAATAATTATTTGTTTTTCTTTCGGTACTCCTAATTTCTCAAGAACATTTTTTTGAGGTTCTGAAAAGACGATTATTTTATCGAACTTAGCTAAAGATGGAGCATATAATTGATATGTTAGTTGCTGAGTGCTTGCAGTTAAATTTCTATTATTAGCATCAAATGCCGGATGAAATGTTCCTATAAGTGGGACATTAATTTCATTACAAAGCTCTGGAAGTCTAAAATCTAATGGAGATAAAGTTAGACTAGCATGTACAATTTCTGGTTTTAATCTTTCCAATGAAAGTCTAAGCTCTTTTTCTGCTCTTGGAGAAGGTATTGTATAAACTTGCGACTTAATTAAATATGGAAGACTTACTTCAGGATCATTTGCCAGGAATAATGGGGTTGATGAATTTGAACTCGAGGGATTATCAAAATGAATAAAACTAATTTTATGTCCTCTGGCCTTCAATTCCTCAGTCGTTGAATTACCATAAGTTACATTTCCACAGAATGGAGATTTTTTACCTAACCAGGCAATATGAACCACATTAATTGAATCAACTACCTATTAAATTAACAGTCAGAGTACCCAAGATCATAATTTGATAAACTGCTAATGATTTTTAAAAACATTAACTATATAATTCCCTCAACATTTTTAGTGAAGATAGTTCTTTCTCTAATTGAGTATAGATCCAATTCTCAAGAATAAATAATATTTTAAGCCAAACTTTTTTAGGTCCTAATAATTTTCCATTAGATTTTATTGGTAATTCTGGGAAAAGAAGTCTTTGTAATAAGGCCACTTCAGATGCATTTATTTTCACTCTACTTTGAGGATCTTCGATAGAGGAAAAACCTTCATTTGGTAAAAAATAACAACTCCATTCCCAATTTCCTAAAGGCGGAATAATAGGCTCTCCCGTTTTACAGCAATGATGAATTGGTAAATTAACCCCCCCTAGTGCTAAAAGATGTATTAGAGATTGAATACTCATTGAGAGTACTTTAATATCTTCTTCTTTAGATTCTTCATAAAAATAAAGCCTATCTAAATGAGCAAGAACGCACGATAAATAGTTTTGTTGCTTATCATTATTACCTACTAATAAAAATGTTAATTCAGTTATTGCTTGAGCGGCTGCGAGACATTCAATATTTTTCCCTAGACCAGAATAGCTTTTTATTATTTTAATTTGCCGAACAGATTTAAGATTTCTTTTGCCAAAAATCTGCAAATTTAAATATGTTAAGGGAGTAGCCGCTGCAAGACTACTTTTTGGGCGTCTAGCACCAGGTACCGCTAATCTAACAATACCTTGTTCATCGGTAAGGATTGTAATTAATCTATCATTTTCGCCTAATGCAGAAGCTTTAATACAAAGACCTTCTAATCTGCACTCACCTGAACCAGACATTTAAATAACTTTTAGTTCTTGAAAAATTTCGCAAAAATTAGAGGTACCTACGCAATTAATACCAGCATTAAACAAATCAATAACTTGTATAAGTTTTTTTATACCTCCTACAATTTTAATTTGACTTTGGTTTCCTGTTATTTTTAATATCTCGGCTACATCATTTGATGTAATAGTAGGCCCAAATCCGTCACCGAATTGAAAATTTTTTATTCCTAATTCTTTAGATATTTCAATTACATTATACAAAATTTCTTCTTTTATTTTTGATTTATTTATGATTATTGTAACTGGTAATCCCGATAACTTTACTTGCTCAATTTCAGCAGCAAAAGTTTCTAAATCTCTCCTGGATAAATTGATAAAGTTTGGGATATACTCAATTCTTTTTGCCCCTTTATCTTTTGCATAACAAACTAATTCTTCAATAAATGAAACTGGTAAATCTGCTAAAGGGTAAGAGATGAGTACGTTTATGTTTGCGTTGTAATTACCCAAACATTGTTTTAAATCAGATAAATAATTAAGAGAAGTAGAAATATTCTTGATGTTGTATTTTTTTACTAAATCGCAATTCGAGCAAAAATTATCCCATGTAAGGTAGGGGTTAATAATAATTGCATGAATTTTCTCGTTGAATTCATATTCAATATTAGACATCTAGAAGTTATTTAGACTGAATGAGTCCATAACCTCCATGATTTCGCTTATATAAAACTTGAAGTTCATTATTTTTTTTATTTCGAAAAACATAAAAATCATGATCAATTAAATCTAATTGTTTTCTTGCATCTTCTGATGATATTGGATTCATATCAAAGTATTTGTTTTTAATAGATGGTTTAGGGAGAGTAGCTTCTCTTCCATCTTCTAATAAGGGTTTATCGAAAAAGCTTGATTCCTCATCTCTGCTTTTTAATGTCTCTTTATTTTTTAGATAATTATTATGAATAGCTTTATTATTTCTTTCTTTGTATTTACGTAATTTTCTACAAAGTTTATTTGAAACCAAATCAATGCTTGAGTAAAGATTTTCAGTTTTTTCTTCAGCTCTGATTACAGTGCCATTTGCAAAAATTGTTACTTCTGCAGTTTGGAATGCGACTCTTGGGTTTTTTTCTATGGAAAGGTGAATATCTGCTTCTTTAACTATATCCTTGTAGTGATGAGTTGCTTTTTCTATCTTTGCTTCGGTATATTCTTTTAAGGCTTCGGTTAGCTCAATATTCTTCCCATGGATTAAAATTTTCATAACAAATCTAAAAATATTTACTTACTCTCTAAATCTACTTAAATATGGTTAATAGAACAGCAATAATTAAACAACCTGATAAAATTTCTTTTTTTAAGGATGTTTATAAATTACAAAAAGAACATCAGGAAGCATTAATTATAGATAACTCTAACCCTGATTTTATTTGGATAGGGGAGCACCAACTTTGTTATACCCTAGGGAGAGGATCTAGTTATGATAATTTACTATTCTCCTTGAATGATAATAAATATGATGTTTTTAAAATTGACAGAGGCGGTGAGGTTACTTGTCATATGCCTGGACAATTAGTAACTTACTTGGTTTTAGATTTAAGAAATTTTAATAAAGATTTAAATTGGTATTTAAGGAAAATTGAAAAAATCATTATAAAAATTCTTGGAAATTTTAATATAGATTGTTATTCCAAAAAAGGGTTTACGGGTGTTTGGATAGGAAATAAGAAAATTGCTTCAATTGGAATTGGTTGCAAAAGATGGATTACGATAAATGGATTTTCAATAAATTTTGACTGCGAATTAGAAAATTTTAATAAAATTGTCCCTTGCGGAATTGAGAATTGTCTTATGGCAAATATGATAGATTACAACAAAAATTTAAATATCATAAAAGTTAAGAGAATTGTTAAAAAAATCATTGAGGAAGAATTTAATTTTAATTTTGTACCAAAATAGAAATTAAAATTTCAAAATAAATTTAATATGAATGATTTAGCGTATTGGCCTGCAGCTAAACCTCCTTCTAAAAATGATAAATTTGCTAAAAATAGAGATTTTATTGGCAATCTTAATCATATAGATCAAATTTGGGAAAATTTAAAAGTTAAATGTGGCGATACTTTAGCTGTTTGCGATTTAAGAGGGAAATACAAAGAAAAATTCTCTTATTCTGAGCTAGCTGATTTGATAACAAAAGTCTCTTTTTCTTTTAATAATTATGGGTTAATAAAAGGGGATGTAGTTACTGTAATATCCGAAAATTCTCCAAGGTGGCTACTAGCAGACCAAGGCTTAATGCGTTTAGGAGCTATAAATGCAGTGAGAGGTATTAATTCTCCTTCCGTAGAATTAGAATATATTATTGAGCACTCTAATTCAGTAGGACTAATAGTTCAATCAAAAGAAATTTGGCTGAAGTTAAATAATAAAGAAGAGTTAAAAAAAAGACTTAAATTTATAATCAATTTAGAAGATGAACAATTTGAAAGTTTAATAAGCTGGAGTCAATTTATAGGTGCAGAAGAAAAAGAAAATTCAGAGAATAATATTGAAAAATTTAATCCAAAAATTGATGACATTGCGACTATCCTTTATACCTCTGGGACAACAGGAAAACCTAAAGGTGTACCATTGACTCATGCAAATTTTTTACATCAAATAATTAATTTAGGCTATATCGCTGATCCAGAACCTGGAACTACTGTATTAAGTGTGTTACCTATTTGGCATTCTTATGAGAGAAGTGCTGAATACTTCTTTTTATCGTGTGGTTGTTCTCAATACTATACAATTCCAAAATTTCTGAAAGATGATATTACAGAAATACAACCTGTTGTAATGGCCACTGTACCAAGACTCTGGGAGGCAATACATGATGGGTTTTTTAAGGCGTTGAAAAAAATGCCCTCCAAGAAGCAAAAACTTCTTAAGTTTTTGATATGTAATAGTTCAGTTTTCAAAAAAAGTCTAAGAAAGATAAGAAATTTAGATATCAATCAAATAACTTTTAAATCAAAAATACCCTTACTGGGCTCTGTTATTGTCAGATATCCTCTTCATAAATTGTCGACTATTTTTTTATGGCCGAATATTCTTAGACAACTATGCGGCGAAAAACTGAAATTTCCTATTAACGGTGGAGGTGCATTGCCAGAACATGTGGATCTTTTTTTTGAATCTTTAGGTGTAGATGTTTTGGTGGGATATGGACTGACAGAAACTTGTCCAGTATTAACTTGTAGGAGAAGAGAATTAAATGTTAGAGGATCATCAGGTCAGCCTTTAGCATTTACAGAAATCAAAATAGTTAATGATGACAAAAAAAAGATTCTGAAGTTTAGAGAAGTCGGAAAAATTCTTGTTAAGGGACCACAAGTAATGAAAGGTTATCTTAATAATGCATTAGCCACGAAAGATGTTTTATCGAAAGATGGTTGGTTTGATACTGGTGATTTAGGTTTTTTAATACCAAATGGTTCTCTTTTTATAACAGGAAGAGCAAAGGATACAATAGTGCTTTCTAGTGGTGAAAATATAGAACCAAATCCGCTGGAGACCGAAATCCTTAGTTCTGAATTTATTAATCAGGTCCAACTAGTTGGACAAGATAAGAAATGTTTAACAGCCCTTGTAGTGCCTAATTTCGAATTGGTTAAAAATAAATTCTTGGAAGAAGATCTATCAAAATTAAATCTGGATAATAATATTTGTAAATTTTTTAAATCGCAAATTAATAATTTGCTTAAAGGTCGATTTGGAGCAAGATCAGAAGAACAAATATTAGATTGTTATTTTGTAGATGCTTTTACTTTGGAAAATGGTTTTTTAACACAAACTCTTAAACAAAAAAGAAAAGAAATTGAAAAACAGTATTCATCTCAAATAGAAAATATGTATGAAAACAAATTTAGAAAGAAAATTTGATTTGTTGTATCTATATTTAGAAAGTAATTTTATTTTTTATGGAAACAAAAAACTCACTATCGATAAAACGCTCCATAGCTATTAAAGCTATAGTTACACCCACTTGGAAGGAGGATGCTGAGAAAGAATTAAGCAAAGCAATTTCAAACATTGACCAGCAATTATCTAATCTTGAGCAAGAGGGGCAGCAAATAGTAAGTAATATAAGATCCCAGTCTGTTAATCCTTTAGATCCAAGGGTTCAAGAACAAGTTAGTCAGGTGCAAGAACAAGTTGCAGCAAAACGAAATGAAATTGAAGAACAAAAAAGAAATCTACTTCAACAACAGAGTCAAGTTCGCGAATTAAAGATGGATGAAATTGTTGATCAAGGACAAGTAGATAGTTTCTGTGATGTCACTGTGGGTGAAAATCTTATTGAAAAAATGCGAGTCTCAATTACTGTTAAAGATGGAATTATTCAATCTATAGATAATAATTAGAGAAAAGATTTATTATTTCTGATAAAAATAAATCTTAATTGAGAAAAATTCTAAATTATAGTCGTTCTAAATTATTACTTTCTTAAGTTTTGAGAGTTTCCACTCTGAGCATGATTTCGTATAATGAAAACAAGGGTTTAAAGGGTTCTTAATCATAAAAACTTTAGAAGGTTTGTTAGAAATCCCTTGAAACTTATGCAATAACAATTTTCTTATGTCTCACGAAATATTCATGCCTGCCTTAAGTTCTACTATGACGGAAGGCAAGATTGTGGAATGGTTGAAAAATCCAGGAGATAAGGTTGAAAGAGGCGAATCTGTATTGGTTGTTGAATCTGATAAAGCAGATATGGATGTTGAATCTTTTCAAGATGGATATCTTGCAGCAGTTTTAATGCCTGCAGGTAGCACTGCACCAGTTGGAGAAACTATTGGTCTTATTGTAGAAAATGAGGATGAGATAGCTTCTGTTCAGGAACAAAATAAAGGAAATCAGCCCGAAGTTTCTAGTCCGGATCAACTTGAATTGGTAAACAAAAAAAATGAAGAAAAACCACTAGCCCAAAATGAAATTGTTGAAAAAGAAGAAAAAGAAGTCGTCTTAAAGAGTGAAAAGCCAGTCCTATCTTTTAATAGTGACCAAATTAGTGCTGCTACAAGTAATGTTTCTTCAAGGGTAATTGCATCTCCAAGAGCTAAAAAACTTGCCTCTCAAATGGGTGTTGACTTAGCAAAGGTTCATGGATCTGGACCTCATGGAAGAATTCAAGCAGATGATATTTTAAAAGCTAATGGCCAACCTGTCTCTATACCATGGATAGGAGAGGGTGGTTCTCCTGCAAGTATTCCTGGTGCAAATTCACTAGTTGAAAGCAAACCAGAAATATCAGGAAACAGTTTTGGTAATCCTGGAGAAACGGTTCAATTTAATACTCTTCAAAAAGCAGTAAATAAAAATATGGAATCTAGTTTGAATGTTCCATGTTTTAGAGTGGGATACTCTATTAACACAGATAAATTAGATAATTTTTATAAAAAGGTAAAACAGAATGGAGTCACTATGACTGCTTTGCTAGTAAAGGCTGTTGCAAAGACACTAAAGAAACATCCGCAAGTTAACTCAAGTTTCTCAGAAAATGGAATTTCATATCCAGAAAATATAAATATTGCTGTTGCTGTCGCTATGGAAGATGGCGGATTAATAACTCCAGTATTAAAAGAACCTTGTAATACTGATTTATTTGAATTATCTAGGGAATGGAAAGATCTGGTAAAAAGATCAAGATCAAAACAATTGGAACCTGATGAATACTCAACGGGAACCTTCACTTTATCTAACCTTGGTATGTTTGGAGTTGATAGATTTGACGCAATTCTCCCCCCAGGTACTGGTGCTATTTTAGCGATAGCAGCATCGAAACCAACTGTTGTAGCTAATAGTGATGGTTCAATATCTGTTAAAAAAATAATGCAAGTAAATCTTACAGCTGATCACAGAGTGATCTATGGAGCTGATGGTGCTTCATTCTTGAAAGACTTGGCTTCCCTGATTGAAAATGAGCCCGAGACACTTGTATCTTAAATTTAATTGATTTCTCAAATTAATAATGAAGGAAGAGATTATAAGCTTGAAGCTTATGATTACTTTTTAGATCCTTCATTAATTGCTAGTAAACCTTCTGCAATAAGGCATGAATCAAGAATGATGATAGTTAGAAATAGTGTTTTAGAAGAGAATTGCTTAACTAATAAATTTACCAAGAATCTTTTAGATGAATTTAAAAAAGGCGATCTCGTGGTTGTAAATAATACTAAAGTAATGAAGGCAAGGTTAAAGGTTGAATTAGAAAATAGGACGTTAGTCGAATTATTAGTCTTAGAAAGATCCCATAAATGTGTTTGGTTATGTTTGGCAAAGCCAGCAAAAAAATTAAAAATAAATAAAAAAATAATATTAAAATCTCCTTCTGCAAAAGATATTAATTTGATGGTTGATGGGGTTGATGAAGAAACTGGAGGGAGATTTATTAAATTTCCTGAAAATATAACTGATCTCAATTCAATGAATGACCTTCTTGATAAATTCGGGGAAATCCCTCTCCCACCTTATATAAAAAATTACGAAGAAGAATCTTTTCATGAGAATAGTTATCAAACTGAGTATGCAACTAATCCAGGGGCTGTTGCCGCGCCAACTGCTGGTTTACACTTAAGCAAAAGTCTTATTTCCAATCTAAAAAAAAAAGGAGTAATAATTTTACCGATAACTTTGCACGTGGGCTATGGAACATTCAAACCAATTGATCAAGAAGATCTAAGTGACTTGAAACTTCATAAAGAATGGGTAAGTGTTAATAAGGAAGTAGTGGAGGAAATAAAAAAAATAAAGAAAACAGATAGAAGAATAATTGCTATTGGAACAACTAGCGTGAGAGCTCTTGAAAGTTGTTATTCTTACGAAATTAATGACTTTATTCCTATAGCGAAATACGTGGATTTAGTAATTAAGCCAGGTTATAAATTTAAGGTAGTTGATGGATTATTAACTAATTTTCATCTTCCAAAAAGTTCATTATTACTATTAGTAAGTGCAATGATTGGTAGAGAAAGATTAATAGATTTGTATAAAAAAGCCATAAAGGAAAAATTTAGATTTTTCTCTTATGGCGATGCTATGTATATTTCACCAGATTCATTACTGGAGAAAAACAGATTTAGGCTTTGACTGGTTCTTGAATAATTCCGCTTGGAACTTCAGTAAACATAATTGATGATAAATATCTCTCTGCTAAATCAGGTAGAACAACTACAATAGTTTTCCCCGCATACTCATCTTGTTCAGCTAATCTAACAGCAGCAGCAGCAGCAGCTCCACAAGATATTCCAACTAAAAGACCTTCTTCTTTTGCTAATCTAAGAGCCATCTCGATTGACTCGTCATTTGTTACCTGTTCAACCTTATCAACAATTGACAAGTCGAGGTTCTTAGGAATAAATCCTGCTCCAATTCCTTGAATTTTATGTGGTCCAGATTTAACCTCTTCTCCATTCATTGTCTGTGTAATAACAGGGCTATGTGAGGGTTCTACAGCTACAGAAGTGATATTTTTGCCCTTCTCTTGCTTAATGTATTTTGAAACTCCTGTGATTGTGCCGCCAGTTCCGACCCCTGCAACTAAAACATCAATTTCACCATCGCAATCGTCCCAGATTTCTGGCCCAGTAGTTTTGAAATGAATTTCAGGGTTTGCTGGATTATCAAATTGACCTGGCATGAAATATTGAGAAGGATTACTTTCTGCAATTTCTTTAGCCTTAGCTATTGCTCCAGGCATACCTTTAGATGCCTCTGTCAAAACAATTTCAGCACCTAACACTGCCATAACCCTTCTTCTTTCAATTGACATGGATTCTGGCATTGTAAGGATCAGTTTATAACCTCGTGCTGAAGCAGTAAAAGCTAGAGCAATTCCTGTATTTCCAGAAGTTGGCTCAACAATAGTTTTTTCTTTTGTAAGCTTCCCACTTTTCTCTGCATCCCAGATCATATTTGCGCCAATCCTACATTTGACACTATAAGCAGGGTTTCTACCTTCAATTTTTGCAAGTACTGTAGCTTTCGCGTTTTTAGTAACTGATTTTAATTTTACTAATGGAGTGTTTCCAATAGCAAAACTGTTGTCCTCATAAATTTTTGCCATTTATAAATTGAGAAATATATATTAATACTAACTATTATTCAGAAAAAGAGTATATATTTTCTATACGGTAAATACTAGGAATTTAGAAATTATTTAGTGCTTCGGAAAAGCTTTTCCATAATTGATCTTGGTCTTCTAATCCAACTGATACTCTAATAAGGTGCGAAGGTATACCAAAACTTTCGGCCCAATCCAACTCATCATAATGAGCTAGTAAAACATAAGGACAAACTAGAGTAAATTTTGTACCTAAACTAGGTCCTTTAGATACTTTTAGAGAATCATAAAAATTTTTAGCTTTGTTCAATCCTCCATTTAATTCAAACGATAATAAGCAGCCGTATCCTCCATCAGAAGTGAGTAAAGAATTAAAATTTGGACAATTTTCAGGATGGAAAATTTTTTTAATCTCGCTATGGGTCTCTAATCTTTTTTTTAATTCTAAACATGCTTTATTTTGTTCAAAAACTCTTTGATTTACATCTCTACTAACTTTCTCTAGATAAACTGTATCTCCATCGGAAAGTGTTGGAAGATTAATCTCGTTTAATGCATTTCTAAATTGTTCAATCCATTTACTTTTTGGATTTAGTATTAATGATCCGGCAAGAATATCACCACTACCTGAAAAAATTTTTGTAAGTGAAGTAAAAACTATATCTGCATGTTCTAAGGAATTTATATTTAAATTTGAACCAATTGTATCGTCAACAATTAAGGGAATATTTAACTTTTTTGCTATTTTTGAAATTCTTTTAATGTTTACACATTTGAGCATTGGATTACTCGGTAATTCAATAATTAATGCTGAGGGATTTATTCTTTTGAGTTCTAATTCAAGATCCTCACAATTTTCTTCTGTAATTAACTTGGCTCCATGAAAGATATTCATTGGTAATTTAAGTACATCTACATATGGAAAACCAATCTGGAGTGTTGGTTTAGCTGGAAATAATTTATATATGATTTCTAATGATGTATACAATGCAGACATTCCAGATGAAGTTAAGTGAATATCATTAGAGTTAATTTTTGTAGATTTTGAAATTCTATTTTTTATTATTTGAGAACATTCATTTACGTAAGATTTTGGAGGGCAATCTTCAAGACCTAGTTCTATAGCAGCAGCCCTTGAAGATATACCAAGACCAGTATGTTGCCAAAAAGATTTTGCATAAATATTTCCTTCTTTTTCAGTTATTAAGAAAGCTAAATTATCTCTTTTTTCTATTAATGAGAATTCATCAGAGGTATTTCTATCAATGTATTTTTTGGCTTTAAAAGCTATACCTTCATTCGGATATGGCCAGATACTTTTATTGTTGTTGTAATTTTCCTTTGTTACTTTTTCGCATAATCTTTTCACTATGGGGTTTAGCCCGAATCTTGGGTAAATGGACTTCAATAAATTCATGCATTCTTGATTTTTTTCCTCGTAATTTATTACATCCTTCCAAGTTGGTAATGCTACAGAAACTGCATGAATACTATCAGGAATAGAATATCCCAACTCTAAATTTTTCCATATAGGGTTTTTAAGTAAATCTCTCAATTTTCAGAATTTATTTAAAGCAAATAATATGTCCGAGATTAAATCGTTTGTTTCTTCACATCCAATTGATAATCTTACCAGAGCATCATCTATCCCTAAAAGATTTTTTGTTTCATCATCAACAGAAGCATGAGTCATTGTTGCGGGGTGACAAATTAAACTTTCAACTCCTCCAAGGCTTTCTGCTAGCGAGAAATATTTAAGAGATTTGCAAAATTTAAAAGTATCCTCTTTTTTAAGATTTAATTTTAGGGTGATCATCGAACCTCCAGATCTCATTTGCGATTTTGCTAAATTAAATTGTGGATGTTTTTGATTAAAAGGATAAATTACTTTACTAATTATTTTATGATTCTCTAATTCTTCAGAAATCAATTTTGCACTTTGCGTTTGTTGTTCGATTCTTAAAGGAAGAGTTTTTACTCCTCTCGTAATGAGCCAACTATCAAAAGGAGATGGTTGAAGCCCTAGAGCTTTTTGAGAGAAAAGCATCTTACTATTCCATACCTCATTATTTGTCAGTACTGCTCCACCAAGTGCATCACTATGTCCATTAATAAATTTCGTTGTGCTTACGAGTGATAGTGTTGCACCAAGGTCCAATGGTTTTTGAATAAGTGCTGTAGAAAAGGTGTTGTCGACAACTACTGGGATTTGTAGTTTATTCGCTTCATCACAAATCGCCTTAATATCAAGTACCTTCAAAAGTGGATTAGTTGGACTTTCTAGCCATATCAACGTTGGCTCGAAGTTTGAAATCTTTTTGATATTATTTTCGTTTGTAAAATCTGTGTATAAAACTTCTAGTCCAAATTTCTTGAAAACTTTTTCGAACATCCTAACTGTACAACCGTAGAGATTTGACTCGCAGAGTATCTTGTCACCTGATTTTAGTGTTGATGAAATTGCAGTTACCGCGCTAATTCCAGATCCAAAAACTGTACAGTATTTAGAATCTTCTATTGATTTAAGGATTTTTTCTAGAATTCTAAAGTTTGGATTGCCTGATCTGGTGTAGTCGAAATTCTCTTTATTTCCATGTTTGAAAGTAGATGTAGAAAAAATAGGAGGCATAACGCATCCAGTTTCTTCTGCAAATGTTTCCCCATGGTGAATAGATAAGGTCTTAAAACCTGGCTTTTTTATATTATTTTCCTTATTTCCCATTATTTTTAGAATAAGAATTAAATTAAATCTCTCATTTTTTAAAAGAGAGATTTAATAATCCAAAGAAAAGTAGTATTAAACTTTTCTTGAATAATATTCAACAACTAGTAGTTCGTTTATTTCAAGAGCCACCCACTCTCTATCACATTTTCCACTTATTTTTCCCGTTAATTTAGGTTTGTCTAAATCAAGATGAGGTGGGACATTTGCTAAACCAGGGAATTCTATATTACCTTCTACAAGTTTTTTGCTTGCTTTGTTTTCTTTAATTCCTATTACATCGCCTGATTTGCATTGATAACCAGCAATATCAAGGACCTTCCCATTAACGGTTACATGTCCATGATTTACTAATTGTCTTGAGCCTGGAATGGTACCTCCAAAACCTAATCTAAAACAAACATTATCAAGTCTGTTTTCTAAAAGTCTTAGTAGGTTAGTTCCTGTAGATCCTTCTTGAGCTCTAGCTTTTTTTACATAACGTACTAGTTGTTTTTCAGAAACTCCATAATTAAACCTAAGTTTCTGCTTTTCTTCTAGACGGATTGCATATTCTGATCGCTTGCGACGGGCTTGGCCGTGCTGACCTGGAGGATTAGACTTCTTTGAAGCTTTCCTGGTGAGACCTGGTAGTTCTCCCAAGCGACGCGTAACCCTTAATCTGGGGCCGCGGTATCTTGACATAATTTAAATTAAATAGAAATTTGCAATAAATTTGGATAATTGATTAAATTCAATTAAACTGATTACTACTGGAAATATTATTTTACATCATTAAAGTGTTCAAAACTATTAATAAATCAATTACTTCTATACTTCTTTTTATGATTTCGTTTTATCAAAAGTGGTTTTCACCTTTTTTCGGACCAAGATGCAGATTTATTCCAAGTTGCAGCTCTTATGGATATGAGGCAATTACTAGACATGGTCCTTGGAAGGGAGGGTGGTTAACTTTAAGAAGATTAAGCAGATGTCATCCTTTAACTCCCTGTGGATGTGACCCTGTGCCTGACTAAATGAATGAAAATATTTATTTTTGTTAGGCAGGGATGTTGCCTTTGTGATTCATTAAAAAACAAACTGGCAAAAATAAATCTTAATGAGTTATTCCCTAATCTAGAGGAGCTTAAAGAAATTGATATTGATAGGGTCGATTTATATAAAGATAAATATAAAAAATATGACTATGAAGTACCTGTTATTGCTGTTGAAGGAATTAGGTCCGAGGAGATTATAGAATTGCCTCGCATTTCTCCAAGATTAAAAGATGATCAATTAAAAAATTGGTTTCAAAAAAATATTAGTTCCATTCTAGAGAAATAATTATTTTATATGAGATCTATAAAATTACATAAACTTTTAGATTTGGTAGGAATTATTCATTCATTAGATTTAATCGATCATGAAATTAATAATATTTCTTTTAACTCTAAAGAAGTACAAAAAGGAACTTTATTTTTAGGTATGCCTGGTTTAAATGTTGATGGAGGAAAATATTGTATTGAGGCAATTGAAAATGGCGCGGAGGCTGCAATTATTGGGTCTGCTGCAAAAGAGAAAATTGGATCTATTGATCGAGAAAGGATTTTGGTTATAGAGGATAATTTAGATTATATTTTTGGTCAAATAGTCGCTGAGTTTTGGAATAGGCCTTCAAGAAAACTTAAACTTATTGGTGTAACGGGTACAAATGGAAAAACGACAATTACTTTTTTATTGGAATATCTTTTAAAAAAATTAGGGAAAAAGACTGCATTATTTGGGACCTTGTTCAATAGATGGCCTGGCTTCTCTGAAGTGGCTTCTCATACTACTGATTTCGCTGATAAACTTCAAAAGAAATTAAATGCTGCTGTTGAGGCAGAATCTGAATTCGCGATATTAGAGGTAAGTTCTCATTCTATTGCTCAAAACAGGATATCAGGCTGCGAATTTGAGGCGGCTATTTTTACTAATTTAACTCAAGATCATCTTGATTATCACTCAGATATGGAATCTTATTTTCAAACAAAACGAAAATTATTTTTCCCTCCATATTTAATAGTAAAGGATAGAATTTCTGTATTAAATCATGATGACCCTTGGATATCTAAATTATCATCTGATCTTGAAAAAAGATCTTCATTAGTCTCGACAAAGGTTACTGACAGTGAATTTGAAAATGATGATTTTTTTTTCGTAACAGATAAAAAATTTACTGAAAATGGCTCCACCTGTATTTTTCATACACCTACGGAAAAAATTAAACTTTTTGTTCCACTTGTTGGTGAATTTAATTTAATGAATGCGATTCAAGCAATAACAATTTTGTATAAACTTAATTTCGCTTTAAAAGATTTATCAAAGTTAATAGAATCTTTCCCTGGCGCTCCTGGGAGAATGGAGAAAATAGAAATTGATAATGATGACGTTTCAAGATTACTTCCAACAGTAATTATTGATTATGCCCACACGCCTGATGGATTAAAAAAAGTTTTGCAATCAATTAAAAAACTTTGTAAAGGGAAGCTCATTACTGTTTTTGGCTGTGGAGGGGATCGAGATCGTGATAAAAGGCCTTTAATGGGATCAATAGCTGAAGAGTTCTCTGATCACGTGTTTATAACTTCAGATAATCCAAGATCAGAAGAACCGCAAAAGATAATAAATGATATTTTGATGGGTATAGAAAAAAGAGAAAAAATAACAATCGATATTGATAGATTTAAAGCAATAAATGAATCTATCAAATTTGCTAAGAAAGAAGATATTGTTTTAATTGCAGGAAAAGGACATGAAGACTATCAAATCCTCAATGATAAAGTGATTGATTTTGATGATAGAAAAATAGCTCAAAAATTACTACAAGAAAAAAGTAATTCTAAATAAAATTTGCTAATCAAGGTAGAAAGATATTTACGCAAATCACAAGAAAAGTTTCTTAGAATCTAATAAGTAAATTTTAATCAGATGAAAGGGTTAGCCTTAATCGTTGGCGCTGGTGGAATTGGAACGCAAATAGCTAAAGATTTGTGTGTAAGTGAAAAGGACTTAGATGTTGTTTTATGTGGAAGAAAAAGTAAATTTAATTCTTTTTGGGAATTAGATACAGAAGATTCTCAATCACTTTTGCAGTTGAAAAATAAAATAGCAAATCATCCTTCAAAATTAAGACTAGTCATTAATGCTACTGGAAGACTTCATAGTGATTCTCTTCAACCAGAAAAAAGATTACAACATCTTGATAAAAAAAATATGATGGAAAGTTTTTCAATAAATGCTTTTTCTCCTATTTTATTAGCTAAAACTATAGAGGAATTTATACCAAAAGATTTTGATTTTAATTTTGCAAGTATAAGTGCAAGAGTAGGAAGTATTGGAGATAATCAAACTGGAGGATGGTATTCATATAGAGCTGCAAAATCTGCCCAAAATCAGTTTTTAAAATCCTTAAGTATTGAGTGGGCTAGACGTTTTCCAAAGGCTACTATTACATTGCTTCATCCAGGAACAGTAAATACTGATTTATCTAGACCTTTTCATAAATTTGTTCCAGAACATAAATTATTTAGTAAAGAAAAATCATCCCAATTTTTGATCAATATTATTAAAAATCAAACTCCAGAATCTACTGGAAAATTTATTGCATGGGACAGCTCGGAGATACCTTGGTAAACTAAACTTTATCTTTATATCAATAGATCTTTAAGTCAATATTTTTTTTATTTCTTTAGAAAGTAAATCAATCTCAGCTTCTGTAGTCATTTGATGTACACATGCTCTGAACCATTTTGGATCTTCTAAAACTCTAATCCAAATTTTCTTTTCTCCAAGTTTCTTCACAAATTTATCCTTATCTTCAATGTTTTCGATATTAAAACTAACTATCCCATTTAAGTATTTTTTTTCTAAAACTAATTCAACTCCGTTTAATTGATTTAATTCATCCCAAAGTTTCTCACTTAATTTTTTTATATTTTTTATTTTTTCTTTTTCATGGCAGTCTTTATCCAAAAGATCTAGAGAATTACGCAGCCCTGAAAGTAAAGGAATACAAGAGGTGGCTACTTCAAATTTCCTTGCATCATCATGAAAAAGATTATATGAAGGTTCATAAATGCCTTGTTCTTTTTTTAATGATTTCCAACCAATTATTGTTGGATCTGTTCCATGAATAAATCTATCTGAGACATAAATTGCTCCAAGTCCTTCTGGACCACATGCCCATTTATGAGAGGTTATTGAATATAAATCAGAATAAAAAACTTCTTCTTTAATTGTTATGTGCCCAAAGGTTTGAGCTCCATCAACAATTAGATAAGAATTTTCTCGATTATTTTTTAATTCGATAGAAATTTGTTTTAAAGGAATTTTATATCCAAAGTTCCATAAAATATGAGAAATAATTAGAATCTTTGTCTTGCTATTTAGATTTTTTAAAATCTCTAAAATTATATTTTCATCGTTTAGATTTTTAATTTTTTGGATTGGCAAAATTTTGAATATTAATTTATTTCTTCTGCAAAATTCTCGACTTGCAGCTACCACTCCAGGATGTTCACAGTCACTTATTAACAACTCTTCTCCCTCTTCTACTTTTATTCCCCAAAAAGGCAAAATCATACCAGAAGAGATATTCTCGGTTAAAGCTACATTCTTTGAATTGATACCTAATTTTTGTGCAATGATTCTTTTTGTGGTCAATATTTCTTTGTAGATAAAAGGCCACATATCATTGGTAAATGGTCCTAAATCTTGGATAATTTCCCAAGTTTTAACTATTTCTTCTAAAGAAGATTTTGGTAATGGTCCTTGACCTCCATAGTTGAAATAATACTTATTTTTTAATGCTGGTATTTGATCTCTTAAATTATTTATCATGGAAAATTTAAATTATATTTTTAAACTCTTGAATTTTTTAAATATTGCCTACTAAAGTCACTGTTCTAAATTCAATATCCTCAATTACTTTCCAAGGTTCAGAACTCCTCTCTGCAAATTTTAAATTTTTAAAACCAAGTTCTTTAAAATCTCTTATAAAGTCCGGCTCATACCATGCTCCACTAATACATCCTGTCCATAAATCATGATCATTTTGCAATTTTAAAGGCACTTTCTTGTTAGAGACAATATCGCTGATTGCAATTCTTCCATTATCGTTTAAAACTCTTTTTATATTTCTTAGAAGGTTATTTCTAGATTCTGGACTTACCAAGTTTAAAACGCAATTACTTAAAATAATATCAACTGATTTGTCTGCGATTAATGGATTTAAATCTTTATCTAATTCATCAAGTTTTTCAATTGATCCTTCAAGAAATTCTGTATTGTTGAAACCTAAATTTTTTGTAACTTCTTTAGAGGCTGATCTTGATAAGGAAAGCATGTCAGGATTCTGATCAACTCCAATAACTCTCCCTTCTTTCCCAACAATTTGAGCACAAATGAAAGCATTTTTGCCGCTCCCACTTCCAAGATCTAAGACAATATCATTTTTTTGAACATATTTTGTTGGATCACCACATCCATAGTCTCTTTCTATAACTTCTCGAGGAATTGCTTCAAGTAAAACGGGATTAAAACCAACTGGTGTACAAAGACAACTTTCTTTTTCTAGTGCGGCTGAACCGTATCTTTCTTGAATCGCATCTTTATGATCAAATGGATTAGGAGCTTTATTCGATATGTTTGTATTACAGCAACTTTCAGACATATTTTTTTAAAGAAGCTTTGATCAATATAGCCAAAAAAAAAGCCCCTAGTAAGGAGCTTGTTCTTTTTAAATTAAATTATTTAGTGTAATTTACACCTCTGTAATTTAATTCTGCTTTTTCATTACTTGAAGAAGCGTCATCCATTCTGTTGGTGTATACGTTTCTTCTGTAGGTAAGTTCAACAAGTTGCTTCTTGGCAGCTTCTTTGTTTTGAACGTAGTTTTTACCTCTGTAAGTTAGTGTAGTCATGATTCGAAGTGACAAAACGGCCATCCCCCGTTCCCTGGTATGACTCGAACTGCGCCCTCAATTGAGGGTGAACGAAAATGTAGCTGTTGCTACAGATTTATTATAGACGTATTTAGATTGTGTTGTCCATGTTTTAAAGTATGAAATAAATTTTTAATTTTTTTTTAATTATTATCTAAAGTAAATTTTGGTACTAATTACATCAGGAAAGTATTAAATTTATTAATGGTTTACTTTTTTAAACTTTATTTATGACAGGGTTCTTATATTTTTTAGGAAATACTTTAAGGTGGCCAGCCTTAAAACCAAAAGAATTTTTTTCGTTACATGCTTATTTCACTATTATTTATTTGATAACTTTTACATTAAGTAAAAATGAAGTTAATCAATCAAATTTAGTTTTCACTGTAGGCATTTTAGCTCCTCTTTTGATAGCTATAGGACAAGGTCTACCAATAAATTGCTTGGATTTTAAATCTTCTTTAATTAAAGAATTAGGCAAAGAGTAGTAAAAATTTTTTTTAAATAATTTATAAGACTTGTACTACTTCACTGATTTCAGGAATCATCTCTTTTAACTTTCTTTCTATACCCATTTTCAGAGTCATAGTACTACTAGGGCAACTACCACATGCTCCTTGAAGTCTTACTTTTACTATTGGTCCATCAATCTCTGCTATTTCTACATTTCCTCCATCTGATATCAAAAATGGTCTTAGTTCATCTAAAACTTTTTCTACATTCTCATTTGTTAGTGGTAATGTTTCAGTACTCATAATTTTGAATAAACTTTATAATAAGCCTAGAAAGAAATGCGATTATTTGCAAAAAAGATAATTTTCTGTTGTGACTTCTGAAAAATTTACTCTAAAAAATAATAATTATGATGCGATCTTAGTAGGTGCTGGAATAATGAGTTGCACACTTGCCTTACTACTTACAGAAATTTTACCTGAAATAAAAATACTAATTATCGAAAAGTTAAATAAACCTGGTAGTGAAAGCACTGGTGCATTTAATAATGCAGGGACTGGTCACGCTGCAAATTGCGAATTAAATTACACACCACTCGACGATGATGGTGATTTATTAATAGAAAAAGCACTTTTAATAAATCGTTCATTTGAAAAATCTATGTCATTATGGGCTTCTTTATATAAAAAAGGGAAGATAGATATTAAAAATTTTTTAAAATTTATTCCCCATATTAGTTTTGTAAAAGGTAGTGAAAATATTTCTTATTTGAAGAAAAGATACAAAACCATGTCTAAATATCCAGAGTTTTCCGATATGGAATTCTCTTCATCATTTAATAAAATCTCGTCTTGGGCACCTCTCATAACAAATAGCAGAAATCCATTGGATGAGATTGCTGCTACTAGAATTAAAAGAGGAACGGATATTAATTTTGAAGCTCTAACGAGAGAATATCTTAATTATATTTCCAATAATAGTAATGTTGAAATTAGCTATAAAACAAAGCTAATAGATTTAAAAAAAATTGAAAAAAAAGGATGGGAATTAAATGCTCTTTTAGAAGGCAGAAAAGTTTCATTTATGGCTTCTTATGTTTTTCTCGGAGCGGGTGGAAAAACAATAAACTTTTTGCAAAAATCAAAAATTCCTGAAGCTAAAATTTATGGCGGATTTCCAGTTAGTGGGAAATGGCTTATTTGCGAAGAAAAGTCTCTAACTGCAAAACATAATGCCAAAGTTTACGGCAAAGCTGACATCGGATCTCCGCCAATGTCGGTTCCGCATTTAGATACAAGATGGATTGAAGGAAAAAAATTTTTGCTTTATGGACCTTTTGCTGGTTTTACAACGAAATTCTTAAAAAAAGGATCATATCTTGATTTATTCAGTTCAATTAAAAAAAATAATTTATTTTCTATGATTGATGTTGGGATAAAGAATAACGATTTAATTAATTATCTTATTTCTCAATCTCTTTTGAATCATAATTCAAGAATTGAAAATCTAAGAAATATGATGCCATCAGCTGATCCTTCTAATTGGTATCTAGAAAATGCTGGACAAAGAGTTCAAATAATTAAAAAAACTAAAGATGGAGGTTCTTTGCAATTTGGGACCGAAATTGTAAATTCTTCAGATGGATCTCTTGCTGCTTTGCTAGGTGCTTCTCCAGGGGCTAGTACAGCAGTGGAGATAATGATTGAAATTTTAAAAAAATCTTGCCTTTACAAGTCTAAAGTAATTAATCTAGAAAAGAAAATAAATCATCTTCTTTATGCATCAGAATTTACAAATTTGAATGAAAATAATAGTGACTTTTTAGAAAATATTAAAAAAAGAAATAATTCTATTTTAGGTTTCCATCCATAATTTTAATTAGCTAGTATTGGCAAGAAGATAAGAGAGGAGTTTTTTCTTAATTTTATATGACTGACATATCTGTTTCAAAAATAAGAAACTTTTGCATAATAGCTCATATTGACCATGGTAAATCTACTCTCGCAGATAGGTTGCTTCAAGACACTGGGACCGTAAAACAAAGAGATATGCAAGATCAATTTTTAGATAGTATGGATCTTGAGAGAGAGAGAGGGATAACAATCAAATTACAGGCTGCGAGAATGCAATACAAATCAGATGATTCGCATGAATATATTTTAAATTTAATTGATACACCAGGACATGTTGATTTTTCTTATGAAGTAAGTAGATCTTTACAAGCTTGCGAAGGTGCTTTATTAGTTGTTGATGCAAGTCAAGGTGTAGAAGCGCAAACTTTAGCTAATGTTTATCTTGCTATTGAAAATAATTTAGAAATTATTCCTGTTCTGAATAAGGTTGATTTGCCTGGTGCAGATGCAGAAAAAATAAAGCAAGAAATTGAAGAAATAATTGGATTAGATACATCTAATGCAATAAATTGCTCAGCAAAAACCGGAGAAGGCATTAAAGATATATTAGAAGCAGTAGTTAAAAGAATTCCTCATCCGCAAGATAAAATAAAATCTCCTACAAAGGCTCTTATTTTCGACTCTTATTATGATCCTTACAGAGGTGTAATTGTCTACTTTAGAGTAATATCTGGATCAATAAATATAAAAGACAAGATCTTACTTATGGCAAGTAAGAAATATTACGAATTAGATGAAATTGGAATAATGGCTCCTGATGAAAAGAGAGTTAATGAACTTCATGCGGGAGAAGTTGGGTACCTATCGGCTTCAATTAAGTCAGTTGCAGATGCAAGAGTAGGAGATACAATAACACTTTTTAATACCCCTGCTAAAGATCCACTTCCTGGATATAAAACAGCAAATCCTATGGTCTTTTGTGGATTGTTTCCAACTGATGCAGATCAGTATCCTGATCTAAGAGAGGCTTTAGAAAAACTTCAATTATCTGATGCTGCGCTTAAATATGAGCCTGAGACAAGTAGCGCCATGGGATTTGGTTTTAGATGTGGATTTTTAGGACTACTGCACATGGAAATTGTTCAAGAAAGATTGGAGAGAGAATATGATTTGGATCTAATCGTAACAGCACCTTCAGTCATTTATAAGATTAATTTAAATGACAAGGAAAAGATATTTATTGATAATCCTTCAACAATACCAGATCCACAATTAAGAGAATCAATAGAAGAGCCATATGTCAAAATGGAAATTTATTCTCCAAATGACTTTAATGGAACACTAATGGGTTTATGCCAAGAAAGAAGAGGTATTTTTATTGATATGAAATATATAACTACAGATAGAGTGACTTTGATTTATGAAATACCTTTAGCAGAAGTCGTGACAGACTTTTTTGATCAAATGAAAAGTAGAACTCAAGGATATGCATCAATGGAATACCATTTGATTGGCTATAGAAAAAATGATCTTGTTAGGTTAGATGTTCTTATAAATTCTGAAAGAGCTGATCCCCTAACTTCTATTGTTCATAAGGATAAAGCCTATGGAATTGGCAGGGGCTTAGTAGAAAAATTAAAGGAGTTAATACCAAAACAACAATTTAAAATACCTATTCAGGCTTCAATAGGAAGTCGTATAATAGCAAGTGAAAGTATAAGTGCATTAAGAAAAGATGTTCTTTCTAAGTGCTACGGAGGAGATATTTCTAGAAAAAAGAAACTTTTAAAGAAGCAAGCTAAAGGGAAAAAGAGAATGAAGGCTATGGGTAAAGTTGATGTACCTCAAGAAGCTTTTATGGCAGTTCTGAAATTAAATCAGTAATTAATGTCAAATTAAAAACTAAGAACTATTTTATTTTTCAAACAGTAGTTATATTTTAGTTGATTAGAAAAAGCATAAAGTTTTGAATATTAACTCATCAAATCAAGTCGCTCAGAAAATTAGAAGAACTGGGTATTTAATTGTGCTCTCATATCTTTTAATAGTATTGATTATGAAATTATTAGAGGCGAATAACTTTTTTGGTTATTCTTTTTTTTCTTTTAGCAGTGATATTTTTGCACCACCTTCTTTAAAGCATTTATGTGGAACTGATAGATTAGGAAGAGATGTTTGTTTGAGAACTTTACAAGGGTCATCTATAGCTATTGAAGTTGTATTTCTTGCTTTATCCTTTGCATTAATTTTAGGGTTACCATTAGGGTTGTTGAGTGGATATTTTGGAGGAATCTTTGATAAATGCATATCACTTTTAATGGATACTATTTTTTCTATACCTGTTATTTTACTTTCAGTAGTAGTTGCTTTTGTCTTGGGTAAAGGGATTATTAATGCCTCTATTGCATTGTGTATAGTTTATTCTCCTCAATATTTTAGGTTAATTAGAAATCAAACAATATTAATAAAATCAGAGACATATGTTGAAGCTGCTAGAGTTTCGGGCACTGATGTCAAAACTATAATTTTTAAATATATATTTCCAAATGTTATTACTCCTTTGCCTGTTCTTCTTACATTAAATGCTGCAGATGCTGTTTTGGTATTAGGAAGTTTAGGCTTCTTAGGTTTAGGAGTTCCTGCAGATGTCCCTGAGTGGGGAAGTGATCTTAATCTTGCGCTTGCGGCTTTACCTACTGGAATTTGGTGGACTGCTTTATTCCCAGGACTAGCAATGTTTTTTCTAGTCCTGGGTCTTTCTTTTATAGGGGAAGAACTAGAACATATATTTGAGAAGTGATAGATGGTTCTAATATTTTTTAGTTTTTAACAACCTTTTTAATTTCTCCATTCTTATTAAGGTTTGGATATTTATTTCCATACTTCTTGTAAATAGGTGCTAGCTCAGGATAACTCCATTCAAATAATGTATTTTGGTATTCTGTTGTACTTAAACCTTCTCCATTAAGAGGAAGAAGTCCTTTACTTTGTCTTTGTCGTATAGCTTCAAAAAGAAGAATAGATGCGGCTACTGAGACATTTAAAGATTGAACCATTCCTGTCATTGGTATAAAAATTGATTCGTCAACTTGTGAGATTAGTTCATTACTCAATCCCCATTTTTCTGCTCCTAAAACAAAACAAGTATTTTCTGTATAGTCAAAATTTCTGTAATCTATTGATTTATCATTAAGTGTTGTGCCATATAACTTTAAACCTTTTTTCTTGAGTTCAGAAACTGCAGAAATTGTTGTCTCATGATTAATTAAATTGACCCATTTTTGACTACCTTGAGCTGTACTATTAAAAGTTTTTACTTGATTTTTCTCACAAATAAAATTTGCTTCAAAAACTCCTGCTGCATCACATGTTCTTAATATTGCAGATAAATTGTGGGGCTTATTTACAGCCTCAACTAAAACTGTTAAATCCTTCATTCTGCAATTTAAAACATTTTTTATTCGCTCAAATCTTCTAGGCAAAATTGACATATGAAAAATGTTTAAGTAATTAATCTAATTATATTCATACTAAAAAAGATAATTAAAAATAATTATCATTTATTTTTAGCTGATCAATTTGTATTTAAGATTAAATCTCAAGAATTTTTAAGAGATTATGTGGTTTATAATAATTTAATTAACTGAATATTTTTTAAATGGCATACATTGAATGGGACTATACAGTAATAACAAGTATGGTAGAAACACAAGGTTGGACTTTACCAGATAAAGATTCAAAAGAATGGGAGCAATTTAACGATGAACTTGGCGAAAGGATGAGAGGGGTTGGTATAGTGTTCGAGAAGTATTGTAAATTTAAACCTGATATTGGAGAAGGAGTTCATCTTTTGGATGATTGAACTGAAAATTTTAAACCATTGATGTATCCCTTAGTCAATGGTTATTAATAGATAAGATAAAGTAAATTTTGTTAAATTAGAGTAATTAATTATTAAGGCTTTATAAAGCTTGTTTAAAAATTTATTTGTAAAAATAATAAAAAAATTTTTTATCAATAAAAGTTCTAATTTTTTTCCACAAAAATGTTAATTAAATTTTATATTTAAGAGAAAAAGTAAGATGCAAGATAAATTCGTTTTTTTATTTGATGGGGGTTGTCCTTTATGTTTGAGAGAAACCACTTTTTTAAAACAGAAAGATATCTCAAATAAAATTAATTTCGTTGATATTAATAGTGTTAATTATGACCCTTCTATTTTTAAGAATATTTCATATGCTGCAGCAATGTCTAACCTTCATGGAATATTAGAAAATGGAAATATTATCAAAGGGCTAGAAGTTCTCGCATATGCATATGAATTAATTGGGCTTGGCTGGATTTATTATCCTTTGAAAATTAAATTTATTGCACCGTTCCTAAAATTTGTTTATAAATACTGGGCAAAATATAGACTAAAAATGACAGGGCGATCAAATATTGAAAGAATTTGTACTAACAAATGTAAATAAACATATGGAAATTATTGATATTGATAGAGTAATTGAGATGTGTTGGGAAGATAGAACTCCTTTTGAGGCAATTGAGTATCAATTTGGTTTAAAGGAAGAAGATGCTATCAAAATTATGAGAAATAATCTCAAACCAAAATCATTTAAAGTTTGGAGAAAGAGAGTTTCAGGACGAAAAACAAAACATATGGGACTTAGAGAATCCACTAGATTTAAATCTACTCATAAAAGAAATTTATAAATTTTGAATAATCTACCAAGTAAAATATGTCCTGTTTGTAATAGGCCATTTAATTGGCGTAAAAAATGGAAGGATTGTTGGGAAGAAGTTAAATATTGTTCCAATAGATGTAGGAATAGAAAGGCTTAAATTATGAATCAAGTATCAATTATCTTCCCAAATCAACTCTTTAGAGAAAGTCCAATTTTACAATTAAATTGTGAAATTTTACTGTTAGAAGATTCATTATTTTTTGGTAATGATAAATTTCATAAGTTAATCAATCATAAAAATAAATTAATTTTCCATAAAGCTTCAATGCTTGCCTATAGAAAATACTTAGAAAACTTTGGTTATAAGGTTTTATATTGTAAGAACAAAAATAATTTTTCTACTTTTGATTATTTATCAAAATGTTTGGAGGATAAATATCAACAAATCAATATTATAGATCCTCATGATTTTTTAATTATGAAGAGGATAAATAAATTTGTTAAAGCTAATAATCTCAAATTAAAAGTATTCAAATCTCCAATGTTTCTAACTAAAGAAGACTTAAGAGAATCTTTTAAGGCAAATCAAAAAAAACCTTTAATGGGTAGATTTTATGAGAATCAAAGAAAAAGCCAAAATATATTAGTAAATTCTGATGGTTCGCCTCAAGGAGGTAAATGGAGTTTTGATGAATTAAATAGAAAGAAATTACCCAAGAACATTAATATTCCTAATATCTTAAAATTTTCGAAAAACGAGGTTGTTAAAAATGCTGAAAATTTAATTTCCGATTTAAAGATTAATTTCAAAGGCGAAAGTAATTACTTTATATATCCAACTAATTTCGAAGAGGCAGATAATTGGTTAAATGATTTTTTTGAAAATAGAATTTTTTTATTTGGAGACTATGAAGATGCAATCAGTAGGGAAAATATTTTTCTTTGGCATAGCATACTTTCTCCTCTTTTAAATAGCGGATTATTAACTGTAAAAGAAGTTGTAAATAAAGCATTAACCTACAGTGAAAAAAATAATGTACCAATTAATTCCTTAGAAGGTTTTATACGTCAAATTGTTGGATGGAGAGAATTTATTTGCTTAGTTTATGAAAAATATGGCACAAAAATGCGTACTACAAATTTTTGGAATTTTGAAAATAAACCAATGCCTGATTGTTTTTATAATGGGACAACAGGAATAGAGCCAGTCGATGTTGTTATAAAAAATATTATTAAATATGGTTATTGCCATCATATAGAGAGGCTAATGATTATTGGAAACTTTATGCTTTTATGTCGTATTCATCCTGATCAAGTTTATAAATGGTTTATGGAAATGTTCATAGACTCTTATGATTGGGTAATGGTTCCTAATGTTTATGGAATGAGTCAGTTTAGTGATGGAGGTATATTTTCAACAAAACCTTACATTTCTAGTTCAAATTATGTAAAAAAAATGTCTGACTATAAAAGTGGATCCTGGTGTTTAATCTGGGATGGTTTATTCTGGAAATTTATAAAAGATAATGAAACTTATTTTAGAAAACAGTACAGATTAGCAATGTTAACGAGGAATCTAGATAAAATGAAAGGTGAAAAGTTAGATAGTCATTTGAGAATAGCTGAAGGATTTATTTGCAATCTTTATCAAAATTAAAAAATTCAATCATTACCTAAATCTAAAAGCTTAAGAGAACATTAATATTATTCGAAATATTACATGAGAGTGTTAATTTATTAAAAATTTAAAATTTATTAAGTTAGTGAGATTAATTACTTTAGAAATTTCAAAGATGATTAATTTTCGGAATATAAAAATTGGTTTACACTTATTCGCATTAAAAATTTATTATTTGTCTAATTGATGAAAAAAAATACAAAAATTAAAATGTTGTCTAGAGAAAAAGTTCATTCTTTGAACGTTTATTTTTTTTTAGGATTTAATTTAACTCTAGTAATAATTTTAGGTTTTATTTGGTTTAATAATTCGATTTATAGCTAAGTTCAATAACTAATTTAATAGTATATTAAGCATATAATCTCAAATAATTTTTTTTACTTTGACCAAAGGATATTTTCAAAGAAGAGCATCTTGGGAAATTCTATTAAAAGTAAGTTCTGGTAGTTATTCAGATCAAGCACTAGAAAAAGTGCTTAAAAATTACGATTTTAATTCTTTAGATATAGCTTTCATAACTGAATTATCTTTTGGATGTATTAGGTATAGAAAATATCTTGACTTATGGATAGATCACGTCTCAAAACTTTCTCATTTAAAGCAACCACCGAAATTGAGATGGCTATTACATGTTGGATTATATCAATTATTAAAAATGGATAAAATACCATTTTCTGCTGCTATTTACTCAACAGTTGAAGTAGCAAAGAGAACTGACATAAAAGGTTTAGATGGAACTCTAAACGCGATATTAAGAAATACTGTTAGAAATTTAGAAAAAGATAATTTTCCAAAAATATCATCTGATGAAATTGAAAGGTTGTCTTATATTGAATCGTTACCATTGTGGCTTGTTAAAGAAATTGTTCAATGGGTAGGAATAAAAGAAGCTAAAAATATTGCTAAATCATTTAATAAAAAACCATCAATTGATTTAAGAATCAATTCTCTAAAAACTGATTTAAATAAATTTTTGAAAGAACTTAATGAAAGCAATATAAATGCTGAGGCAATTATTAACTTAGATAATGGAGTTGCTTTAAATTCGAATCCAAGGTCAATAAAAAATCTTCCTGGCTATAATAATGGGTTGTGGGTAGTTCAGGATAGATCCTCTCAATGGGTTGCTCCTCTATTAAATCCAAGAAAGGGGGAAAAGATACTGGATGCGTGCTCTGCACCTGGCAGTAAAACAACTCATCTAGCAGAATTAGTCCAAGATGATGCTGAAATTCTTGCTGTAGATAGATCTTTAAAAAGATTGAAAATATTGGAATCAAATTTAGAAAGATTAAATATAAAAAGCGTTAAAACTTTTAATGCTGACGCCTCAAGTTTGATTAAAATTAAGCCTAATTTTGTATCCTATTTTGATAAGATTTTGATTGATGCGCCTTGTTCAGGAATTGGAACCTTTGCAAGAAATCCTGATATCAGATGGTCTTTAAGTAAAGAGAAAATAAATCATTTGATTATTTTACAGGAAAAATTATTACAGAATATTTTTCCTCTATTAAAAAGAAATGGTAGTTTAGTTTATTCAACTTGTACAATATGTCCTGAAGAAAACAACTTACTAATAAAAAGATTTTTATCGAACAATAAGGAATTAAAATTAGAAAGTGAAAGACAAATTTTGCCAGAATTTAGTAAACCTGGTGATGGATTTTATGCAGCAAAAATTACTTATAAATAAAAAAGAATCTTATCATGTAAGCTTTAAATCAAATATTTCACTTATGAATTTTTTCCAAAAATAAGCTGCATTTCCACTTGATAAATTAGATTTTTTGTTTTCATCAAAACCTATCCAAACCCCTGTTGTAAGATTATTAATTGAACCAATAAACCAAAGATCTCTATTGCCATCAGAAGTCCCTGTCTTACCATATATTTTTTTATCTTTAATCGATGCCGCTCTGGAGGTCCCTTCTGAGACTGACTTCTCAAGAAGTATATTTAGATTTTTGTTAACTGTGGAAGCTAATATTTTCTTGCAAATAAATTTGTTTTCCCAAACTAAATCATTATTATTAGATTCTATTTTTTCAATGACGCTAGGCTTACAAATATTTCCATTACTATTTAAAACTGCATACGAATTTGTAATATTAAGAAGGTTATCTCCATATGAACCAATTGCTAATGGTAAAAATTCTTCAAGCTTTTGTTCATATCCAAGGCCAAATAAATTTGCTAAATTTATAACTTTTCTAAGACCAATATTATTAGCAATTTTTAAGGGGACAACATTTGAGGAGGTTTTAAAAGATTCAATTAAAGATATATTGCCTCTGTAGTTTTTAGAAAAATTTTTTGGACAATAATCTTTCCAACAAGTAGGTAAATCTTCAAAT